>NZ_CP139707.1:835416-1165833 GCF_034377145.1 Sulfitobacter sp. OXR-159 | reverse complement strand
AGCCCGGTCCGGGCTTGCAGGTAGTTGCCAAAATCCTCGGCCCAAAAGATTGACCGCATCAGCACGACAGAGACCAGACCGCAGGTCAGCCCCAGCAACAGGAAGGCGGGCAGTTCGACGTAAAATTGCACATCCCCAAGGCTGGGCAAGACGAACTCGGTCAAGCCGCCGAACTCCAGCCGGTTGATCACCGTGCCCGCAGCCGAAGCGATGACGATAGGGGCGAAAGCATGGACCGCGAAATGCCGCAGCACGACTTCGAGCGCGAAAAGCGCGCCCGCGATGGGGGCGTTGAAGCTCGCGGAAACCGCCGCCGCCACCGCGCAGCCCAGAAGGTCACGCCCGGTGATCCCATCGGCCTTGATAAAGCGGTTGACCTTGGTCGAGATCACGGCGGCCAGATGCACCACCGGCCCTTCGCGGCCTGATGAGCCGCCCGTCGAGAGAGTGATAAGCGAGGCCAATCCCGAGGCCACCCCGGCGCGAGTTTCGACCCGACCGTCGTGCAGGGCGGCCCCGAGGATCACATCGCCCACGCTGCGGGCACGCCCGTCGCGGGTAAAGCGGTGCAGGATCAGCCCAACAAGTAGCCCGCCCAACGTGGGGATCAGCACCACCCAATACCATGGCAACCCGGCGAGAAAGCTGTGCAGAAATTGCACGTCGTCCGTGCCGTAAAGCGTGGCCTGTAACCAGTTGATCCCTTTGCGAAAGAACAAGGCCGCGAAGCCCGCCGCAATGCCCACCAACAACGCGATGAACCAAAAGGTGATCTTGCCCGGCCCCCGGGTGCGCAGCACCGTCCAGCCCTGCTTGCAGCCGCAGAGCGCCTGATGCAATTGTTGGGAAAAGAATGCGTTATCTTGCGGAGGCATGGGACTTGGACCAGTTGGACCCTTTCTGTCTAGGGCAAGCTGACCTTGGGTAAAACCGCCATTTAAGAAGTCGTCGCGCCCTGTTGCCCGTTAAGCAATGCCTCGGCTGCCGCGCGGGCGGCATCGGTGATGGTATCGCCCGCGAGCATCCGCGCGACTTCGTCCACCCGTTCTTCGGGGGCGAGTGCCGTGACCGTTGAGGTGGTCATGCCCTTGGCAACCGATTTGGCCACGCGCCAGTGATGCGCGCCCAATGCCGCGACCTGCGGCGAGTGGGTGACGACCAGCACTTGCCCTTCAGCCGCCAGCGCTTTCAGGCGGCGGCCGACGGCGTCTGCGGTGGCGCCCCCTACCCCGCGGTCGATCTCATCAAAGATCAGGGTCAGGCCCGATTGGCTTTGTGTCAGGCAGACTTTCAGCGCCAAGAGGAACCGGCTGAGTTCCCCGCCCGAGGCGATCTTGCCCAAAGGCCCGGCAGGCGCGCCGGGGTTGGTCGCCACGGTGAAGGACACCGCATCGCGCCCCTCAGGGCCTGCGGGCTCGTCGGTCAATTGGGTCTGGAACACCGCGCGCTCCATCTTGAGCGGGGCAAGCTCCGCCGCCACCGCCTTGTCGAGTTTGACCGCGGCCTTGCGGCGTTTCGTCGTCAGTGCTTCGGCGCGCTCGTCGTAAAGCGCCTGTGCGTCGCGCACGGTTTTCTCTAATCCCACCTGCGCGGCCTCACCCGCATCGAGCGCATCGAGCTTGGCGCGCAGCGTGTCGGCGAAACCGGCCAATTCATCGGGCTGCACATCATGCTTGCGCGCCAAGCCGCGGATCGCAAAGAGCCGCTCTTCGCAGGCTTCCAGCTCATAGGGGTCGAACGACATGCCGTCGATCGCATCGGCCACGCCGGACATTGCTTCGTCCAGTTCCACCATAGCGCGGTTCAGCGCGGCAAGCGGACCTTCCAACGCGCCTTCGGCCTTGTCGGCGACGCCATCAAGCCAGCGCAGCGCGTCGCCCATGGCCGTCTCTGCCCCGCCTTGGCCCAACAACTCATAAGCGTTGACCACATCGCGGCGGATTTTTTCGGCGCCCTGCATCTGGCGGCGGCGGGTGTCGAGGGTGGCTTCCTCGCCCGCTTCGGGGGCGAGCTTGTCCAGTTCCGCCACCGCATGGCGCAGGAACTCTTCTTCGGCGGCGATGGCCTCGCGCTCGGCGGCAGCAGCGGCGGCCGCTTTGCGCGCCGCACCAAGGGCCGTCCAAGCCTCCCGCACCGCTGCAATCGCGCGGTCATTCCCGGCGTAATCGTCAAGGATGGCGCGGTGGCCGCGCGGGTTCAGCAAACCGCGATCGTCATGTTGGCCGTGCAGTTCCACCAATGTTTCAGACAGGCGCCGCAGCACCTCGCCCGAGCAGCGGCGGTCATTGACCCAAGCGGTCTTGCGCCCTTCGGAGGTGTTGATGCGGCGCAGGATCAATTCGTCCCCGGCAGGCAGACCCGCGTCTTCGAGCACCGCATGGGCCGGGTGGCCGGGCGGCAGGTCGAACCAAGCGGTCACTTCCCCCTGTGCTGCCCCCTGGCGTACCAGATCGGCGCGACCGCGCCAGCCCAGAACAAACCCAAGTGAATCCAACAAGATAGACTTGCCCGCGCCGGTCTCACCGGTGAGGACATTCAGACCCGGCTGGAAGCCAAGCTCCAGCCGGTCGATGATCAGCATGTCCGAAATATCAAGTCCGCGCAGCATCTAGAACCGTCGGATGGGCAACCCCACCCCCCTTAAAGCCACTCGCCCTTGATGGTCTGGCGATAGGCTGCACCCAGCCAGTTGTCCTTGTAGAAGGCCGGCGCAAGGCCGCGCCCGGTCAGCAGTTTGTAGCTGTCCTCATACCACTCAGAGCCACGGTAGTTGTGGCCAAGGATGGCCCCCGCCGTCTGCGCCTCGTGGTTCAAGCCCAGCGACAGGTAGGCTTCGACCAAACGGTGCAGGGCTTCGGCGGTATGGGTCGTGGTCTGGAAATCCTCGACCACCACGCGGAAGCGATTGATCGCGGCAGTATGGTGATCGCGGCGCAGATAGTAGCGGCCAATCTCCATTTCCTTGCCCGCCAGATGGTCAAACGCGAGGTCGAATTTCAGGATCGCAGAGCGGGCATATTCGCTGTCGGGATAGCCTTCGATCACGGCGCGCAGGGATTGCAGCGCTTGGAAGGTCAGTCCTTGATCGCGGCCCACTTCGTCGATCTGGTCATAATAGCTCAGCGCCAAGAGATACTGCGCATAGGCGGCATCATCTTCGGCGGGATAGAAATCAATAAACCGCTGCGCGGCGGAGCGGCTGTTGGGGTAGTCCTGATCCTTGTGATAGGCGAAAGCCTGCATGATCAGCGCGCGTTTGGCCCACTCGGAATAGGGATAAAGGCGCTCGATCTCGGCGAAATAAAACGCCGCCTCACCGGGGTTGTTGTTGGTCAACTCATATTCGCCGCGCTCAAAGATCTGCTCGGCTGAATAGGTCTCAAGCGGGATTTCCTGCGGGTTGAAAAAGCTGCCGTCCGATCGTCCGTCACCACCGCCGCAGGCTGCCAATGTCGCGACCAGAAGCACCGCACTGATCGTCCGCTTGCGCGATCCTGCTACCGTCATGCCCGCACCCCTTGCATCGTCCAACCCATGGTCTTTGACCCTCTTGCGCATGTGACTAGCACAATAATCTGCGTTGCAAAACGCCCATTCCACCCCCGCCCGCAGCCGGGTACGCGGTGGCGCATCGCTGGGTCAGGCATGTCACTTCGGCTTAGTGAATACAAGGCATTGGCAGGGCGTTCAATGGCACTTCGCCGCCTAAGCGCCCTGCGGTTCGCGGTGTTTTCGACCTGCTGCCAGATCAAGCAACCTGCGGGATTTCGCCCCAGATCAGCCCGGAGCCCGGCAACCGTGCCGTTTGCGCCGCGTCACAGGCCACCAGACGCACGGCATCCGGTGTGGCAAAGAGCGCGCGCAGCAGCGTGTTGGTCAGCGAATGGCCCGCACGTTTGCCTTCGTAGTGGCCCAAAAGCGGCGCGCCCGCCAGCGCCAGATCACCAAGCGCGTCGAGCATTTTGTGGCGCACAGGCTCATCCGCGTGGCGCAGGCCGCCGGGGCTGACCACCGCATCGCCGTCGAAAACCACTGCGTTCTCACCCGCCTCACCGCCAAGCGCCAGACCATTGGCCTGCATCGCTTCGACATCGGCCTGACGGCAGAAGGTGCGGCTGTCGCAAAGTTCGCGGGCAAAAGAGCCGTTGTTCATGATCAGCGACTTGTGCTGTTGACCGATGGCCGCATCGGCGAAATCAATCTCAAAGTCGATCTGCAGCGTGTCCGCCGGAGAGATCGTGGCCGTTGCATCACCGTCTTGCACGCTCACGGTTTTGAGCACTTCAAACGCCATCACAGGGGCCGCAAGCTGACGCAAACCGCGCTGCATGATGCCGCGCACGAAAGGCAGGGAGGAGCCATCAAGGATCGGCACTTCGGGGCCGTCGATCTCAATCAAAAGGTTATGGATGCCACAGCCAGCAATGGCCGCCATCAGATGCTCAACGGTAGAGATCGACAGGCCAGTGGGGTTTTCCAACTTGGTGCAGAGCGGCGAGCGGTTCACCGCGTCCCAGCGGGCGGGGACCAGTCGGTCGCCCACGGCCACATCGCTGCGCGAGAACCAGATGCCATGGTGGGCGGAGGCCGGGCGCAGAGTCACCGTCGCAGGCTGACCGGAGTGCAGGCCTGTGCCAGAAAAACTTACTGCTGATTTGATCGTTGTCTGCACCGGGTCATCCTCAAGCTTCGAACATCTTCTTGTGTGTTGAACTCTGGATTAAGGCGCTGGTTCGTTTTGCTCAACTCAATCTTTGCAACGGTCTGAAACATGCCCGTAACATTTGGGCGCTAGCGTGCCGACCTTATTACAAAACCTTGTTATAAAACGAAAAAGGGCCGCCCCAAGGCGACCCTTTCGTCATCTATCGTGATCGGATCAGTTGGCCTGACGGCGCAGGAACGCGGGGATTTCAATGCGCTCTTGATCGGGATCGTTGCTTTCTTGCGGCTGCGGAGCGGCTGCAGAAGCGCGAGTCTGAACCGGCGGTTGCTGGCGCGCAGGGCGGGCCTGTGCTTCGCCTTCGGCGTGGCCGGTCATCCGGTTGATTAGAGAGTTGATGCCAAAGCGACCTTTGTCGCCCTGCTCACCCTGCTGCTGCTGGGCCTGACGGTGCTGTTCGGGCGCTGCTTTTTGGGCGGCGGCGCGCAGGCGGGCCAGTGCTTCGGGGGACGGCGTGCCGGGTGTCGGGGCGCGCGGTGCAACGAAGGCTTCGGGCTCGGCCTCAATGGCTTCTTCCTGACGCGGCTCGAATGCGGCCACCTCGGGCTGATAGGCCGGAGCGGGCAGGCCGTCGTCATCTTCGACAACGTTCTCTTCTTCATACTGGTCCTGGACCGGCTGAAGGTCTTGGAACAGGGCGGCTTGCTCAACTTCTTGCTTCATTTCGGCAGCAACCGGCGCGGCGGCAGGCGCTTGCGCGGCAGAGACCGGCGCCACATCGTCAACCGACACGTTCTGGCGCAGCGGCTGGCTCATGGAGCGGCGCGGAACCGGCATTTCGGTGTTCACATCGGTGGCGTCGATCCCTGTAGCGACAACGCTGACGCGCATCAGGCCACCAAGGCTTTCGTCCAGTGTGGAGCCGACGATGATGTTCGCCTCGGGGTCCACTTCTTCGCGGATGCGGTTCGCCGCTTCGTCGAGTTCGAACAGCGTGAGGTCGTGACCGCCGGTGATGTTGATGAGAACGCCCTTGGCACCGCGCAGGCTGATTTCGTCCAGCAGCGGGTTGGCGATGGCTTTCTCGGCGGCTTGGATGGCGCGATCTTCGCCCTCGGCCTCGCCTGTGCCCATCATCGCTTTGCCCATCTCGTCCATCACGGCGCGCACGTCGGCAAAGTCGAGGTTGATCAGGCCCGGACGAACCATCAGGTCGGTCACGCCCTTCACACCTTGGTACAGCACGTCATCGGCAAGCGAGAAGGCTTCGGTGAAGGTGGTCTTTTCGTTGGCCAGACGGAACAGGTTCTGGTTGGGAATGATGATCAGCGTGTCGACGACCTTTTGCAGCGTCTCAACACCGTCTTCGGCCTGACGCATCCGCTTGGCACCCTCAAACTGGAAGGGCTTGGTCACCACGCCAACAGTCAGAACGCCCAGTTCACGCGCGGCCTGCGCGATGATCGGTGCCGCACCCGTACCGGTGCCGCCGCCCATGCCTGCGGTGATAAAGCACATATGCGCGCCGGCAAGGTGGTCGACGATCTGCTCAATGCTTTCTTCGGCAGCGGCGGCGCCAACGCTGGCACGGGCGCCCGCCCCCAAACCTTCGGTAACCTTGATGCCCAGTTGGACGCGGTTTTCGGCCTGTGCCTGCTGCAGCGCCTGAGCGTCGGTGTTCGCAACGACGAAATCAACACCATCAAGCTGCTTCTCGATCATGTTGTTGACCGCGTTGCCGCCTGCCCCACCAACACCAAAGACGGTGATACGGGGTTTCAGATCATCTTGTCCTGGCATTGAAAGGTTGAGTGTCATGTGCTGTCCGCCTGTCCAGTTATCCGCGTTCTGCGGGAGTTTTTCGACCAAATTTACCCGACCCTACCGGGCTAGGGCCGGATCGTCACCTAAAAAACATCGTTTTGACGCTAAATATGGGCAGAAACTTGCCAGTTTCCGCCTTATCTCGGGTGTCTCACCCGATATTGCGGTCACCAGTTGTCTCTAAACCATTTGACGGCGCGTTTGAGAGAGCGGGACGGATAGCGGTCGGCGGGGATGTCGAAATCCCACCATTCGTCTTGCGGATGCGCCGCAAAGAGCGCGAGGCCCACCGAGCTGGCAAAGCCCGGCCCTGTTGCGGCCTGCGGCAGCCCATGCACGCGCAGCGGACGGCCCAGACGGACCTGCTGGCCGAGTATCTTGCTGGCCAGCCCATCAAGCCCCGGTATCTGGCTGCCTGCGCCGGTAAGTACAATCTGTTGGCTTGGCAGGTGGTCAAAACCGGCAGCATCCAGCCGAACGCGAACTTCTTCGAGGATCTCTTCGACGCGCGGACGCATGATGCCGATCAGTTCGGCCCGGCTGGCGGTGCGGCGATCGTGCTCATAGTCGCCCGTTTCGCCGCCGATCTCGATCATGTCACGGTCGTCCATGCCGGTCGCATGCACGCCGCCGTAGAAGGTCTTGATCCGTTCGGCATTGGCCATCGGCACCTGCAGGCCCATGGAGATGTCAGAGGTGACGTGATCCCCGCCCATTCGCACGGTGTCGGCATAGATCATGTGTTTCTTGATAAAGATCGACACGCCGGTTGTGCCGCCGCCAAAGTCGATACAGGCTGCGCCGAGTTCCTGCTCGTCCTCAACCAGCGCCGAAATACCCGAGGCATAGGAGGATGAGGCGATCCCGGCCAGTTCCAGATCACAGCGTTTGATGCAATGCGCGAGGTGTTGGACCGTATCGGCATCGACGGTGAGCATGTGCATGTCCACCGACAGGCTGTTGCCCAACTGCCCACGCGGATCGGCCAGACCGGAACGGTGGTCGAGCGCAAAGTTCACCGGCTGGGCGTGCAGCACTTCGCGGCCCTCGCCGTACTCCGGCACGTCACAGCCCGCCAGCACGCGCGCCACGTCTTGCTCCGAGACCGACTGCCCCTCCAGCTCCACCGAAGCGTCGAGGCCATAGCTGCGCGGCTCCCCGCCCGAGAAACAGGCGATAACGTGATCAACCCGGATGCCAGCCATCTTCTGCGCGGCCTGAAGTGCGGTGCGGATCGCGCGCTCGGTCTCGCCCATGGCGCAGATCTCACCAAAGCGGACCCCGCGCGAGCGGGTGGTCGCCGCCCCGATGACCCGGAACCCCGATTGCCCGGCCAGCGAGCCGATGTCGCCATTCTCTCCGTCATGGGTAATGCCGTCAAACCGCAGCACCAGACAGGCGATCTTGGAACTGCCCACGTCCAAAATGGCCACCACCCCGCGCTGGATCGCCAATTTGCGCATGTGCCGCATCGAACGCTGACTGTCGTATAGGTCCATCATTTCGTTACTGTCCCGATTCCAATGGCCATCTTACTGGCCGGAAAGCTGCCTGATGTGCCACCATTCGCGGGTGGCATCTTCGTTCATTCTGAGGGTTGGTCTTGCCGCCAACCGCATGTCCACACGCGCCACGTCTCGCGTGAGGACTTCTTGTGCGCCTTCCAGCGCGATCACCCGTTCCAGCGCTTGCAGCGCATTTTCTTCGGGCAACATGATCGTCTGTTCGCGGTCCAGCACCACGTCCCAGCGGCGCCCACCGACGCGGACCAAGCCGCGCAGACGGTCACCCAGTACGTTCGCCGCTGCGATTAGCTTGAGCGCCTCCGGCACCGCCTTGGCGGCCCCTGCCCCGGCGATCAGGGGCAGATCGGCATGGTCGCGCCGCGCTTCGATCCGTGCCACATTCGCGCCGGTGTTGTCCACCAGCGCCAGCCCGGTCTCACTGCGCCAGACGGCCACAGGCACGCGCGGGGTCACGTCGATTTGCAGCACGCCACCGGGGCGGATGCGGACATTGGCCTGTCTGACCCCATCGATATCGGTGATCTTTTCGCGGATCTGCGGCAGGTCGAGGTCGAAGGAGGACAGCGGGAATTCCAGCGGCAGCGCGGTGCGAATTTCAGACGACAGCAGGTCGCTTGCGCCGTCGATGGCCATGAGCTTGACCATGAACTCCGGCCGCTCTTCAATGCTGGCGCGGACATCGGCGATGGCCTGCACCACGGTGCCGCGGCGCTCTTCGTCGGCCATATAGATCGTGCCTGCCAGCAGGCTCAGCGTGAAGGGCAGCCCGACGCGCAGGGCAAAGCGAAAGCCCGGTGTCAGCATCAACCGCTGCATACGCCATGACCACCGCGAGGGGGCGGGATCGGCCTTGCCAGCCTCCGGGCGGCGGCGGATCAGCGATCGCATGAAGCATCCTCCACCATCCAAGCGCAGAGCTCAGGGAACGAGATGCCGCAGGCCGCAGCCTGCTCGGGCGAGAGCGAGGTGGCGGTCATCCCGGGCTGGGTGTTGGTCTCAAGCAGGATCAGCCCCGCAGGTCCACGCGCCTCGTCCCAGCGGAAATCGGTGCGGCTGATGCCCTTGCAGCCAAGCGCCACATGGGCGCGGCAGGCATAGTCGAAACACAGATCGGTGATCTCTTGCGGCAGATCGGCGGGCACCACATGGCGCGAGCCGCCGGGCTTGTATTTCGCGTCGTAATCATACCAGCCGGTGGTGATGATATCCGTCACGGCCAACGCCCGGTCGCCCATCACGGTGGTCGTCAACTCACGCCCCGGCGCGAAGGTCTCGACCATCACCTCTGCGGGCATGTCTTCAGACAGTTGCGGGGGGCCGTTGTTTTCCTCGGCCACAAGGTAGACCCCGACCGAGGAGCCTTCGTTGTTGGGTTTGACCACATAGGGAGGCGCCATGACATGAGAGGCCATCACATCGGCCTTGGGCGCGATGACGCTTTCCAGCACCGGCAGCCCCGCATGGCGGAACACATCTTTGGACCGCTGCTTGTCCATCGCGAGGGCCGAGGCGAGCACGCCGGAATGCGTGTAAGGCAGTTTGAGCCACTCAAGCAGACCCTGCACACAGCCATCTTCGCCCCAACGGCCATGAAGGCAATTCAATACAGCATAGGGGCTGAGATCGGCCAGAACGGCTGGAAGATCGCGGTCAGCTTCGACCTCGATCACGCTATATCCGCCATGTTCCCGCAAGGCAGCGGCGCATGCACGCCCACTGGACAGGGACACCTCACGCTCGGCCGAGGGGCCACCCATCAATACCGCCACTGTCGGGGTTTGTCCGCTCGACTTACCCACCAAAGTGCCTCTTCGCCTCGGACCGTTTGCGGCCCCTATCATTGTTTTCTTTGCTTTGCCGTGACTTAGCTGATGCCCGACGGCTTAGCTTTGCGACACCGGATCACCCAATTTTTCACCGACGCGCTTAATTTCCCATTCTAGCCTTATACCGCTTGAAGCGTAAACCTTTTTTCGCACCTCTTCGCCCAATGACTCTAGATCATGGGCCGTGGCACTGCCGGTGTTGATGAGGAAATTGGAGTGTTTCGGGCTCATCTGTGCGCCCCCCACGGTGGCCCCACGCATCCCGGCGTCGTCGATCACCTTCCACGCCTTCAGGTCGTGCACATCGTCCGCCTTCCCGGTTGAGGAAAACCCCGCCGGATTGCGAAAGGTCGACCCGGCGCTGCGGTCCTTGGTCGGCTGGCTTTCGTCGCGTTTGGCAAGCTGCTGTTCCATCCGGGCGTGCAACTCCTCAGGCTCCCCTTTGGGCGGCGCAAAGGTTGCCCCGATCAGCACCGCACCGGGCGACAGATCGCTTTGACGGTAGCGGAAGTTGAGGTCATCTGCGGTCAGTGTCACCACCTCGCCCGCGCGGGTCACAGCCTTGGCCGAGACGAAATGATCCGCCGTGTAGCTGCCATAACAGCCCGCGTTCATGCGCAAAGCCCCGCCGATGCTGCCGGGAATGGTGCGCAGAAAGGTCAGATCAAGCCCCGCATCCGCCGCCTTGCGCGCCACATGGGCATCCAGCGCCGCCGCGCCCGCAGTCACCTGATCCCCGTCGATCTCAATCCCGTTGAAACCACGACCCAGCCGGATCACCACCGCCCGCAAGCCTCCGTCGCGCACGATCAGGTTGCTGCCCACGCCCATGGGGAAAACCGTGATGCCCTGCGGCAAGCGGCGCATGAAAAGGCACAGGTCCTCCACATCCGCGGGTTGGAACAGATAATCCGCAGGGCCGCCAACGCGGAGCCATGTCAGGTCGCTCAGGGCGCGATTTGGGGTCAGCCTGCCGCGCAGGTCGGGGATATTCAGCGTCATCATGGCGCCGGACTTAGCGCATTTAACAGGCGGGGCAAACCATCAAGACGACGGCGGGTCGACGCGGCTCTCACGCCAGCGTTTCGCCACCCGCCCGGCGAGCCAGCCCAGGCCGAAACCACCCACCGCGTAGAACAGCACCGAAAGCTGTGCCAATAGCGCATGCGGCTCAAACACCCGCGCATCCAGCCCGAAGACCATCCACGATGCGTTAAGCCCAAGGCCGACCGCCAGCACGATAAAGAACCACAGCACACGGCCGCGATAACCGGTCCAGAGACAGGCGATCATCCAGATTGCGAAGACGGTCAGCAGCGCGGCAAGGGTCGGCGTCAGGGTCATTCCGCCGGGCCTTTGATCCGCCCTGCCCCTCGGCGCAGCCAGCGAATGAAATAGACCACCGGCCAGCGCAGCACCGAACAGCCCCCCGCCAGCACCAGCATGCCCAGCCATGGGCCGTGCTGCGCGGTGACGAAACCGACGATGGGGATGCCCACGGCGATCAGCAGATAGGCGCTGCGCCAGTGGAAATCCTTGCTGGGGGTCATGGCCAGAATATTGGCGATCACAAACCAAAAACAGGCGAGAACGAGAGACAGGCTCATTTCGGCAGCTCCGGTTTTTTGCCCCGCAGCCGCGCCCAGAGGTAACGCAGTGGATTGCGGAACATCGACAGGAAAGCCATCAAGGCCAATAGCGCAAAGGCCCATGAATGCGTCACGCCGATGGCGATGATCAGCACCGGTGCGGCGATCAGCAAAACCACCCCCGGCAGATATTGAGAGCGCAGCGGCAGCATGGCCACTGTCACGGCGGCGAAGACCCAAAGGATCGACAGCCACACGAGGGTCACGCAGCGGCCTCCTTGGCCGCGCGCAGCGCCTCGGGCAGGTCATTGGCCCAGCCGCTGATCGTACCCGCCCCCAGGCAGACCACCATATCGCCCGGTCGCGCCTCGCGCCGGACCAATTGCGTCAGCGCCTCGGCATCCTCGACCGCATAGGCGTGGCGATGCCCGTGCTGGATCAGCCCGGCGACCAGCCCGTCGCGGTCGGCACCGGGAATCGGCTCTTCGCCCGCGGCATAGACATCGGCGATGCCCACCACATCGGCATCGTTGAAACAGGCGCAGAATTCGTCGAAGTGATGGCTCAGGCGCGAGTAGCGGTGCGGCTGGTGCACGGCGATCACCCGCCCCTTGCTGGCCTGCCGCGCGGCTTTGAGAACAGCGGTAATCTCAACCGGGTGGTGGCCATAGTCGTCGATGATGGTGACCCCGTCCACTTCGCCCACGCGGGTAAAGCGGCGGTTCACCCCGCCAAAGCTGCCCAAGGCCGCGCGGATCTCTTCCAGCTTCATCCCTAGGTGCCGCGCCACGGTCACCGCCGCCAGCGCGTTCGAGACGTTGTGATCGCCCGGCATTGGCAGGGCGCAGTTTTCGATGACCATATCTTCGGTTTGTAGATGCACGTCGAAATGCGCCACGCCGTCCTTGTAATGCAGCCCCACGGCGCGCACATCGGCCTGCGCGTTGAACCCGTAGGTCATAACGCGACGGTCCGTCAGCTTGCCCACCAGCGACTGCACCTCAGGGTGATCGGTGCAGCAGACCGCCAGCCCGTAGAACGGGATATTGGAGACGAAATTCAAAAAGCCCTGCCGCAGCGTATCGAAGTCGCCCCAATGCTCCATATGCTCGGGGTCGATGTTGGTGACGATGGCGATGGTTGCGGGCAGCCGGTTGAAGGTGCCGTCGCTCTCATCGGCTTCGACCACCATCCATTCGCCCTGCCCCATCCGCGCGTTGGAGCCATAGGCGTGGATGATGCCGCCGTTCACGACGGTCGGGTCGATGCCGCCCGCGACCAGCAGTTCGGCCACCAAGGTGGTGGTGGTGGTTTTGCCATGTGTTCCCGCCACGGCAATGTTGGACTTAAGCCGCATAAGCTCGGCCAGCATCTCGGCCCGGCGCACGACGGGCAGACCCCGGCGGCGGGCCTCGTCCAATTCTGCATTGCCTGGTTTGATCGCCGAAGAGATCACGACCACGGCCGCCCCTTCGACATTTTCAGCCGCTTGGCCTTCGAAGATGCGCCCGCCTAGCTCGGCCAGCCGCACGGTGATCTTGGTGGTCTTCAGGTCCGATCCCTGCACCTTGTAGCCGTGGTTCAGCAGAACTTCTGCGATGCCAGACATGCCGATGCCGCCGATGCCGACGAAATGGATCGGGCCGACATCGGTCGGCAGTTTGGTGGCGGCGGCGTTCATTGGGGGTTTTCCTCTTCTGCGGGGGCCAGCGTGCCTTGGGCGGCAAGCTGTTCGACCATATCTGCCAATGTCTCGGCCGCGTCGGGTTTGCCGACCGACAACGCGGCCCGCGCCATCTGTAACGCCCCATCGGGCATCTCAAGCACCGCGAGGATTTGCTCGGTCATGATTTCGGGGTTTGCCTTGCGTTCGGGCACCATGATCGCGGCCCCGGCATTGACCAGACCGCGGGCATTGGCGCTTTGATGGTCACCTGCCGCAGCGGCAAAGGGGATCAGGATCGAAGGCCGCCCTATCACTGACAAATCCGCCACGCTGGAAGCGCCAGAGCGGCTGATCACCAGTTGCGCTTCGGACATGCGGCGCGGCACATCGTCAAAGAAGGGGCGCACATCGGCGCTGATGCCAGACTCGGCATAGTAATCCGCCACCCGCTGGCCGTCTTCGTCGCGGGCCTGATGGCTGACGCGGATGTTGCGGATCATGTTCATCGGCAGCGCGGCCAGCGCGGGCGGCACCACGTCGGACAGGATGCGCGCGCCTTGGCTGCCGCCCATCACCAAAACTTCCATCGGGTAGTCACCGGGAGGGATATAGGCGGCCCCTGCGCGGTCAAGCACAGCCGCACGCACGGGATTGCCCACATGCCAGCCCTGCACGCCCTCGGGCAGTTTCGTGGGCCAGATGCCGCAGGCCACGGCGTGCACCCGCTTGGCAAAGATTTCGTTCACCCGGCCCAGAACGCCGTTTTGCTCGTGGATCATGCGCGGCATCCGCAGCGCCCATGCAGCGCCAAGCGCGGGGATCGACGGATATCCGCCAAAACCCACCACGACCGAAGGCCGGTCGCGCAGCATATTCAGCCCCGAGCGGACCACACCAGCCGCAATGCGGAACGGCACCAGCGCCTTGGCCACCACGCCGCCCCGGGCGAAAGTGGCGCTGCTGATCTGGCTGATCTCAACCGCTTCGGGAAAGCCACCGGTATAGCGCGCGCCGCGAGCATCGGTGCTAAGCTTCACCCGCCAGCCGCGTTTCAGCATTACCTCGGCCAAAGCCTGCGCGGGAAACATATGCCCACCGGTCCCCCCGGCGGCGATGATCAGCAGTGGGGCGGCCATCAGCGGCGGCCCCGGCCCAGAATGTCGCTGATCTCACCCTGCGGGCGCGAGCGGGTAAAGGCAAGGAGCATGCCCACGGCAATGCCGCTGGCGATCACCGAAGAGCCACCATAGCTCACGAAGGGCAGGGTCATGCCCTTGGCGGGCAAAAGCCGCACTGCCACACCCATGTTAATCATCGCCTGTACTCCGAATGTGCAGGCCAGCCCGGTTCCGGCCAGCCGGATGAAGGGGTCACGCTCGCGCACCAACCGCAACAGCGAACGGACGACCACAACAGTATATAGGGCGATGATGCAGACGACCATGATAAGGCCGTATTCCTCGGCAGCGACGGCGATGATAAAATCGGTATGCGCGTCGGGCAGCGACCATTTCACCTCGCCCTCGCCCACGCCCACACCAAACAGCCCGCCTTCGCGGATGGCATTGGTGGCATAGCCAAGCTGGGTTGTCGGATCGACATCAACGCTGAGAAAGCCGTCGATACGCCGCGCGAAGTGTTCGGAGTTGGAGTAGGCAAAGGTCCCCGCCAGAACGACAAGCCCCGCCATGCCGACCAGCAGCACCATCGGCGCGCCGGCGACGAAATACATCACGCCCCAGCCAAAGAGCACAAGACAGGCCTGCCCGAAGTCGGGCTGCATCGCCAGCATGAGCACGATGGAGATACACAGCGCAAAAGACCAAGACTTACCCGGAGGGCCGTTGATCTCGGTTGCGGCGGCCATCATCCATGCGGCGGCCACCATGAAACCGGGTTTCAGAAATTCCGATGGCTGGAACGAGGCGAACCCCAGCGAATACCAGCGAGTCGCCCCCTTGCCAAAGTCGGTGCCGAAAAAGGGCAGCAGCGCCAACGCCACGAATGAAAGAACAAACCCCAGCACCGCCAAACGCCGCACCAGCGTCGGCGACATCATCGAGGTCAGCAGCATCGCCACCAGCGCCAATCCGCCAAAGAACGCCTGCCGCTGCACATAGTGAAAGGCATCAAAGCCGTTTTTCGCCGCCAAGGGCGGTGAGGCGGCGAGCCCCAAAAGCATGCCGACAGCAAACAAAATCAACACGCAGGACAAAGCCCAGCGGTCGACCGTACGCCACCATTTTGGAAGGATCGGTTCACCATCCCGTACCGGGACCGCGCCATAGACCATCTCTGTCATGGGTATCTGCCTTAACTGCCTCAACGGCCCCTTTGCGGGGTCTCATCCGGGAAGAATAGCCCGAATTTCGACATGAAGCTAGTGCATTTCACCCCAGGGCAGTGGCTGGGGTCGGCGGGGCCGTGCGGGGCCCCGCCGCTAGGCGATCAGATCACCGTATCAGGCTGCTCATCAGGCCGCCTTGTGGGTGCCGCGCACCGGGTAGCCTTTGTCGCGAACGAACTTGAGGCCGTTCAACAGCCCCTCCAACTCGGGCCGCGCGAAGGGCGCGTTAGAGATGTCGACGATCTGCAGCTTGCCTTCGTCGTTGATGACAAAGGTGGCTGGTTCGGCGAAGGGCCGGTCGGTCTCCTGCGGGCTGCGCGGGTCGGAGATATAGAGGCCAAGCTCGGCCATTTGTTCGAGGCTCAGATCATAGCCGATGGGCAGGGTCAGGTTGTCTTCTTCGGCCATGGATTTGGCCTTTTCCTCGGGGTCGCCCGAAACGGCGATCACATCCACACCGATCTCATGGAACTGGCTTTGCAGCTTCTCAAGCTGCGCAAGGTACTTTTTGCAGATCGGGCAGTGCAGCCCGCGGTAGACCACCACCAATTGCCAGTCGCGCCCCTCTTGCGGTTGGCCCAAGGTCAGCGTGCCCCCGCCGAGTTTGGCCACATCCATCTTCGGGAAATCTTGTTCTGCGGTCAATTTGGTCATCCTCTGCTCCTGTTACATTTGCGTCTGCTCCCCAACTATGACGCATCAGTGATCGGGCAACCGCTGTCACGTCTTCTTGACCGGGCCTGCGCATTCGGGCAGAGCGCGCCCATGCAAGTCGATACAGCCATCATCGGAGCCGGTGCCGCAGGCATGATGTGCGCCGCCCACGCGGGCGGGCGCGTGTTGGTGGTGGACCATGCCAAAGCGCCGGGCGAAAAAATTCGCATCTCGGGCGGTGGGCGGTGCAATTTCACCAATATGTATTGCGAGCCGCAGGCGTTTCTCAGCCAGAACCCGCATTTCGCCAAATCCGCGCTGGCGCGTTATACCCAGTGGGATTTCATCGAACTTGTCGATCGCCACGGCATCGCGTGGCATGAGAAAACGCTGGGCCAACTCTTCTGCGATACCAGCGCGAAGGAGATCATCGCCATGCTGCGCGGGCTAATGCAAAAGGCCGGAGTCGATCTGCAATTGCAGAGCAGCGCCAGCAATTTTGCAAAGGCCGATGGCCACTTCACCTTCGACCTGCAAACGCCTGATCGGACTGTAAAAGTCACCGCGTGCAACCTTGTGATCGCCACCGGTGGCAAGTCGATCCCCAAGATGGGCGCGACGGGCATCGCCTATGACATCGCGCGTCAGTTCGGCCTGAAGGTGACCGATACACGCGCCGGTCTGGTGCCTTTTACCTTTGCCGAAGGACGCTTTGCGCCGCTGGCCGGTGTGGCGACCCCTGCGCGCATCACTGCCGGGGCCACTGGCTTTGGCGAGGCGCTGCTCTTCACCCACCGTGGCCTCTCTGGCCCCGCGGTTTTGCAGGCGTCGTCCTATTGGCAAGAGGGCGAAGCGATCACGGTGAACCTTGCCCCCGAGGGCACTCTGTTGGACGCCCTGCGCGAGCAGAGGCAACTTGCGGGGCGGCGGAACTTTACCACCATCCTCGCGCAGCACCTGCCCTCGCGGTTGGTGGACTTTTTAGGCCAAGAGTTTGACCTCTCGGGCAACTTGGCGGATTGGTCCGACGCGCGGCTCATCGCCTTTGTGGAGGCGTTGCAGAACTGGCAATTGCACCCCGGCGGCACCGAAGGCTACCGCACGGCGGAAGTGACCCTAGGCGGTGTGGATACCGATGCGCTCTCGTCCAAGACCATGGCGGCGAAGGACGTGCCCGGCCTCTATTTCATCGGCGAAGCGGTGGACGTGACCGGCTGGCTCGGCGGGTATAATTTCCAGTGGGCGTGGTCGTCGGGCATGGCGGCGGCGCGGGCGATTGGCAGCTAGTGCTCTGAGTCTGACACTTCCTACCTGTTTCCGCGAGTTTCATCGAGCTTGTCCAGCGCGCGACGTTCCCGGGTGAGGATATCCTCTGCGGTTTTGGTCCATTTGAAGGGCCTTGGCTTCTCGTTGTGGTGGGCCAGATAGTCGTAGATCGCGGCCTCAAGATCATCGACGCTGGAATAGCTGCCGCGCCGGATGCGCCTTGATGTGATCTCGGCAAAGAAGCGCTCCACCAGGTTCAGCCATGACGCGCTGGTGGGCGTGAAGTGCAGCTTGAAGCGCGGATGCTTTTCGAGCCAGGCCTTTACCTCAGGCGTCTTGTGGGTGGCGTAGTTGTCGAGCACCAGATGCACATCGCGCCGCGTGGGCACAGCCTTGTCGATCTGTCGGAGGAATTTCAGGAACTCCTGCGCACGATGGCGTGGCATGCAATCGCCAATGACGGTGCCTGATTTCACATCCAGCGCAGCAAACAGCGTGGTCGTGCCATGGCGTTTGTAATCGTGCGTTACGGTCGCGGCACGGCCCTTCTTGAGCGGCAGTCCGGGCTGGGTGCGATCCAGCGCCTGGATCTGGGATTTCTCATCGACGCAGAGCACCACGGCACGGTCTGGCGGGTCGAGGTAGAGCCCGACGATATCGGTGACCTTCTCCTCGAACTTTGGGTCGTTCGAGACCTTGAACCCCTTCGTGAGATGCGGCTTCAAGCCAGCTTCTGCCCAGATGCGGCCGACGCTCGACGGCGAGATGCCCATGGCTTCGGCCATTAGCGCGCGGCTCCAGTGCGTTGCATTGGGCGGGGTTTCCTGCACCGTCTTGGCGATCACCTTCAGCCTTGTTTCCACGGGCAAAGGCGGCACCCGCGAGGGTCGCGTCTTGTCACGCTTGAGACCGGCCACGCCCTCATCGAGATACCGCTGCTGCCAGCGCCAGACCGTGGGTTTCGACGTGCCCGCGCGTCGCATAATCTCGAACGTGCCATGACCGTCCGCTGTGGCCAGGACGATCTCGGCCCGCCAGACAAGCTTGCGCGCAGTGTTGCGGTTGCTGATCAGGGCTTGAAGCTCAGTACGGTCGGCGGGGCCAAGGTAAAGGCAGATGTCATGGCGTCTCATGCCTCAAATATGGCACATCACGTTGCCGATGGGAATCTCCTGTCAGGTGGAGAACACTAGGCGCGCGGATTACTCCGAGAGTGCCTTTTGCACCTGCGCCACGAAATCCTCACCACGCCGTTCGAAATTGTCATATTGATCGAAACTCGCCGCAGCCGGGGCGAGCAGGACGACATCGCCCTCCTCCGCCTCTGCCGCCGCCCGCGCCACGGCTTTTTCCATCGTGCCGCAAACTTCGGCTTCGGTCGTCAATTGCATGGCGAAATGCGCGGCCTCGCGGCCAATGACATAGGCCTTGCGTACCGCGCCTTGGGCCTCTGCCAACCCTTTCAGCCCGCCCTCTTTCTCCAACCCGCCGCAGATCCAGCGAATGTTGCGGAAAGCGGCCAGCGCCTTGGCTGCGCTGTCGACGTTGGTGGCTTTGCTGTCGTTGACATAGCGCACGCCATGCGCCTCGGCCACGGTCTGGCTGCGATGGGGCAAGCCGCCGAAACTGTGAAACGCCGCCTCGATCACCCGCGGGGCAAGGCCAAGCGCACGGCAGGCGGCATAGGCCGCACAGGCGTTTTGATGGTTATGCGAACCCGGCAGCCCCTGAATGCTGCGCAGATCGATCGAGCCGACCTGTTTGCCACGGCGGTATTCGCTCAAGAACCCCTTTTTGGCAAAGACCTGCCAGCCGGGGCCAGAGAGTTTGGTCTCCGCACTGATGCGGATCACCCGGTCATCGCTTGGTCCCTCGCTCATTTGCCCGGCGAGGAAACGGCCCTCGGCCTCGTCCACTCCGATCACCGCGCGGTCTGGCCCGCCTTCTGAGAACAGCCGACGTTTCGCCGCGTAGTAGCCGCCCATGCCCGCGTGGCGGTCCAGATGATCGGGGCTGAGATTGGTAAAGACCGCCACATCCGGCGTTAGCGCGCGGGCAAGTTCGGTCTGGTAGCTGCTGAGTTCCAGCACCACGACCTCGCCATCAACCGCAGGGTCGAGGTCCAAGACCCCGCGCCCGATGTTGCCCGCCAGTTGGCAGGGGCGCCCAACATGCTCCAGAATATGATGGATCAACGCCGAAGTGGTGGATTTGCCGTTCGAGCCGGTCACCGCCACGACGCGCGGTGCGACATCGTAGTGATCCCATGCCAGTGTCGCAAAACTTTGGAAAAACAGGCCGATGTCATTGTCCACCGGCACGCCTGCGTCGAGGGCAGCGGCGACCACCGGGTTCGGCGCGGGGTAGAGGTGCGGAATGCCGGGGCTGACGATCAGCCGGGTGATCTTGTCGAGCGCGCCGGGGCTGTTGAGGTCAACACAAGCAAACCCCTCCCGCTCAGCCCGTGCGCGTGCTGCCGGATCATCGTCCCAGCAACTGACCTTCGCCCCGCCTGCCTGCAATGCGCGTGCCGCGCTCAGGCCAGAGCGGCCCAATCCCAGCACTGCAACCCGCGCGCCTTCCAAGCCCTGTACTGGAATCATCTGCAATCCCCTGCTACCCGTTGACCCCAGAATGGGGGCATGATGCGCCTATCACAAGCCAGAGGCCGCCCTAGATGTCCAGCCCCGCCAAACCAGACCTTTCCGATGTGTTGCCGCGTCTCAATGACATGATGCGCGAAGACGATCATTGGGGAGATGTGGCGGCTTATATTCCGCAACTCGCGAAGGTGGACCCGGCACAGTTCGGCATCGCGGTGGTGACGGCGGATGGCCAGTGCCATGTGGCGGGCGATACACAGGTGCCCTTTTCAGTACAGTCGATCACCAAGGTGTTCACACTTGCCATCGCCCTTGGCCGGTCGGGCGATCAACTTTGGCACCGCGTGGGGCGCGAGCCTTCGGGGCGGGCGTTCAATTCCATCGTGCAGTTGGAGCAAGAACAGGGCCGCCCGCGTAATCCCTTCATCAACGCTGGCGCGATCGTCACCACGGATGAAGTCTTGGGCAACCGCGAACCGCGCGAAGCACTGGCCGAGATCATGCGCTTCGTGCGCGAGGCTGCGGGCACGGACGACATTCACATCAACGACACCGTCGCCGCATCAGAGACCGATTTCGGCCACCGCAATTTCGCGCTGGCGCATTTTCTAAAATCCTACGGCAACCTCATCAACGCGCCGGAGCGGACGCTTGGCACCTACTTCCACCACTGCGCAATGGAGATGACGGTACAGCAACTTGCCATGGCGGGCCGCTTTCTGATCGAAGCGCCGGACGTGCCGCGCTTGGTCGCGCCAAGCCGCATCCGGCGGCTCAACGCGCTGATGCTGACCTGCGGGCATTACGATGGGTCGGGCGATTTTGCCTACCGCGTGGGTCTGCCGGGCAAATCCGGCGTGGGCGGCGGCATTCTGGCCATCGTCCCGGGGCGGGCCAGCATCGCGGTCTGGTCACCGGGGTTGAACCGTTATGGCAACAGCCAAAAGGGCACCGAAGCACTGGCCCTTTTGGCGCGTCACATGGATTGGTCGATCTTCTAAGCGCTTAGCGCACCTTGAGCGTCGCCAGCCCCAAGAGGGCGAGGATCAGCGAGATGATCCAGAAGCGGATCACGATCTGCGGCTCGGCCCAGCCCTTTTTCTCATAGTGGTGGTGGATCGGTGCCATCAGGAAAACCCGTTTGCCGGTGCGTTTGAAGTAAAGCACCTGCACGATGACCGAGAGCGCCTCGACCACGAAAAGCCCGCCGACGATCGCCAGCACCAACTCGTGTTTCGTGGCCACGGCAATCGCACCCAAAGCGCCGCCGAGTGCCAGCGAGCCGGTGTCGCCCATGAAGACGGCGGCAGGCGGCGCGTTGTACCACAGGAACCCGAGGCCGCCGCCGAAGAGACCGGCGGTGAAGATCAGGATTTCCCCGGTGCCCGGCACGTAATGCACATCAAGGTAATCGGTAAAATCGACCCGGCCCACGGCATAGGCAATGACGCCAAGCGCGCCTGCGGCAATCATCACCGGCATGATGGCCAAGCCATCCAGCCCGTCGGTAAGGTTCACCGCATTGGCCGAGCCGACGATGACGATGATCGCGAAGGGCACAAACAGCACGCCGAGGTTGATCAGCGTGTCTTTTAAGACCGGCAGCGCAAGTTGGTATTGCAACTCTGCCGGATGGTATTGCGCGGCCCAGTATCCGGCGATGCCCGCAATAAGAAAGCCCAGCAAAAGCCGCACCTTACCCGGCACCCCATCGGTGTTTTGCTTGCTGACCTTGGCGTGATCGTCGGCATAGCCGATGGCGGCAAAGCTCATCGTGACGAACAGCACCAGCCAGACGAAAGGATTGTCGAGCCGCGCCCAAAGCAGGGTCGAGGTCAACAAGGCCCCCACGATCAGCAGCCCGCCCATGGTGGGCGTACCGGCCTTGGCAAAATGCCCCTCGGGGCCGTCATTGCGGATCGGCTGGCCCTTGCCCTGCCGTTTGCGCAGCACTTCGATCAACGGTTTGCCGAAGAGGAAACCAAATACCAATGCCGTCAAAAACGCCCCGCCCGCGCGGAAAGTGATATAGCGAAACAGGTTAAAAAAATCGCCGCCATCCGACAGCAGCGTCAACCAATAGAGCATATATCGCGTCCTAACTCATCATGTTGGGGTTATTCGCCGATCAGGCGGTCGGGACCGGATGGCCCATTTTGCGGATGGCGTCAACAATACCGCCCAGCTTCATCGAAAGCGACCCTTTGATCAGCACGACGTCGCCGGAATCGAGACGTGCGCGGAGTCCTTGCAACATCTCTTCGGCGGTTTCCGTCCAATCGCCACGCTGGTGTTCGGGCAGGTTGTCGTAGAAGGCTTTCATCAACGGGCCGACGCAATGCACCACGTCAAGCGCGCGGGTAGCCTCCAGATCGGCCAGCCCCGCATGCAGCGCCAACGCCTCGGGGCCGAGTTCTTTCATATCGCCGACAAAAGCGATCCGCCGCCCCTTGCTGACGCGCCCGATGTCATGGGTCACTTCCGAGGCCGCCAGCACTTCAAGTGCCGCGGCCATGGAGGTCGGGTTAGCGTTATAGCTGTCGTCGATCAGCTCCAGCGCCAAATGGGTATCCACGGGGTCCAGTTGGATGCGCTCGCGCACCCCGCGTCCCGCATAGGGCGACCAGCGGCCCAGCGATTGCACCGCCAGCGCCCGATCCGCGCCAAGCGCTTCGGCCACCGCCAGCGCGCCAAGCCCGTTCATCGCAAAATGCCGCCCCGGTGTGTCAATCTTGAAGATCAGCGGCGCGCCTTCGACCTCGGCTTGGGCCACGGTGGCATCGCCCTGCACTTTGACCTCGCCCAGCTTGTAGTGGTGGCCCGCTTGGCCAAAGGTGGTTTCGCGCAGGCCCCGTTCCAGTGCCTTGTCGAGCACGATATCGCTATGTTCATGGTCGGCGTTAATCACCGCCACGCCGCCTGGTTCCATGCCATCAAAAATGCTGGCCTTTTCCACCGCGATGGCGGCGACATCCTTGAAGGCTTCGAGGTGGACGGCAGCGACATTCGTGACCATCGCCGCATCGGGCCGCGCCTGTTTGGCGAGGGGTGCAATCTCTCCGGGGTGGTTCATGCCAATTTCGATCACCGCGTAATCGGTATCGCGCGGCATCCGTGCCAGCGTCAGCGGCACGCCCCAGTGGTTATTGTAGCTGTCGACGCTGGCATGCGCCCGGCCCTGATCGCCGAAGATCGCCAGCAGCATTTCCTTGGTCGAGGTTTTGCCGACGCTGCCCGTCACCGCCGCGACCTTGGCCTGCGGACCCAGACGCCCACGCCCTGCCCGGCCCAACGCCTCAAGCGCGGTCTGTACGTCTTCGACGATCAGCAGCGGCGCATCCTCGGCGACGCCTTCGGGCAGATGGGTCACAAGCGCGGCAGCCGCCCCTTTGTCGAGCGCTTGGGCCACGAACTCATGCCCGTCCCGCGCGGCCTTGAGGGCCACGAAGAGATCGCCGGGCTGCAAGGTCCGCGTGTCGATCGACACACCGTTGCAGGCCCAATCGCCCTGCGCGCGGCCCCCCGTGGCTTCCGCCGCTTCTGTCGCTGTCCAAAGGCTCATGCCAATCTCCCGTCCAGTGCCGCCACGGCCACGCTGGCCTGTTCTACATCGTCAAAGGGCAGCACGTCGTCACCAACGGTCTGCCCGGTTTCATGGCCCTTGCCCGCGATCAACAGCGCGTCGCCTGGCTCCAAAGCATCGACGCCGCGCAGGATTGCCTCGGCGCGGTCGCCGACCTCCATCGCATCGGGCGCGCCGTCCAGTACAGCGGCGCGGATGCTGGCCGGGTCTTCGCTGCGCGGGTTGTCGTCAGTCACGATGACCATATCCGCATTTTCTGCCGCTGCCTGCCCCATCAAGGGGCGCTTGGCCCGGTCCCGGTCCCCACCCGCGCCGACGATGGCAACGAGCCGTCCCATCACATGCGGGCGCATGGCCGAGAGGGCAGTGGCCACGGCATCGGGCGTATGGGCGTAATCGACAAAAACCGCCGCGCCATTGTCGCGCGTGGCGGCAAGCTGCATCCGGCCTCGGACAGTGGTGAGATGCGGCAGCGTGTCGAAAACCTCTTGCGCATCAGCACCGCAGGCGATCACCAACCCGGCGGCCAGCAACACGTTATCGCCCTGAAAACCACCGATCAGATTAAGCCGCTTTTGATAGGTCTTGCCGCGCCATGTGAAGCGCAGGTCTTGCCCGGTTGCGTCGAAACGCTGGCCCTGCAAATGCAGATCGCCCCCGTCCCGGCCCACGGTGATTACCTCACAGCCGCGCGCGCGGGCGATTGCGGCGATGTCGACGCCTTTTTCGTCGTCAATATTGACCACTGCGGTGCCGTCTTCGGACAAAACGCGGGCGAAAAGCGCGGCCTTTGCGGCGAAATAGGCCTCGAATGTTTCGTGATAATCAAGGTGGTCTTGGGTGAAGTTGGTGAACCCCGCCGCCTTGAGCGTCACCCCGTCCAAACGGCGCTGGTCAAGCCCGTGGCTTGATGCCTCCATCGCCGCATGGGTGATGCCGTTCTGTGCGGCCTCGGCCAGCGTGCGGTGCAGGGTGATCGGCTCGGGCGTGGTATGCGCCAGCGGTGCGGCCCATGCGCCCTCGACCCCGGTGGTGCCAAGGTTCACGGCAGGCAATCCCATCTCAACCCAAATCTGGCGCACAAAGGTCGAGACCGAGGTTTTTCCGTTGGTGCCAGTCACGGCAATCATCGTGGCGGGCTGGCCGCCGAACCACAGAGCCGCCGTCCGCGCCAGCGCTTCGCGCGGGGAGTCGGAGACCACCAGCGCCGCGTCAGAGCCCGCCAATTCCTCGGCGGCGAGTTTGGCCCCTGCTGCGTCGGTCAGCACCGCCGCCGCGCCCATCCGCAGGGCGTATTGAATGAACTCTGCCCCATGCACACGGCTGCCCGGCATGGCGGCGAAGAGCGTGCCTTCGCGGACCTCACGGCTGTCCACGGCGATCCCGGTGATCATGGGGTTGGCCCCCGCCCGCGCTGTCAGCCCGAGGGAGGAAAGGGGTACGGCCCGGTCGGTCATAGAGATGTCTTTTCAGTTGCTGCTGGTCAGCGTTAGCACAGCGTCGTTCACCGGTTCAACAGCGGGGCGCAGGCCCAGCAAAGGCGCGATGCGGCGGACCATCTCGGCGGCCACGGGCACGGCTGTCCAACCCGCCGTGCGGCGTGGTTTCGGCCCAGAGGTTTCCACCGGTTCGTCCAAGGTGACGATCAGCACATATTTGGGATTATCAATCGGGAAGATGCTGGCGAATGTGTTGATCACCTTGTCATCGTAATAGCCCCCGGTGGGCTTTGGTTTGTCCGCCGTGCCAGTCTTGCCCGCGATCTGATAGCCGGGCACCTCGGCAAAGCTCGCCGTGCCATCGGTGACGACCTTGCGCAGTATATTGCGGGCCTGTGCTGCAGTCTCTTCCGACATGACGCGGGGGCCGAGCTGGGGGGCGGATTGTTTCAGCAGCGTGGGCTTCACCACGCGCCCGCCGTTGGCGATGGCTGCATAGCCTGCGGCAAGGTGCATCGGCGTGCTCGACAGGCCGTGTCCATAGGAGATTGTCACGCTCGACAATTCGGTCCAGCGGCTTGGCAACAACGGCTTCCCGCCCGAGGCTTCGACGATCTCAAAGGGGGTTGGTTCAAAGAAACCAAGGCTTTTGAGGAACTCTTGCTGCCGCTCGATGCCGATTTCCAGCGCCATCCGGCCTGTGCCCCGGTTCGAGGAATGCACGATGATATCGGCGACGCTCAGCTTGCCGTAGTTCTTGTTGCGGAATTCACCGATGCGGAAACCGCCAACCTTCATCGGGCCAGAGGTGTCGATGATCGTGTCGGCGTTGAACAGGCCCAACTCCACCGCCTGAGCTGCCGCAAAGATTTTGAAGGTCGAGCCGAGCTCGTAAACCCCCTGCACCGACCGGTTAAACAGCGGGCTGTCAGACGCATCGCCTTGGGTCAGCGGACGGGGGCGGTTGTTGGGATCGAAATCAGGCAGCGACGCGACAGAGATCACTTCGCCGGTGTGGACATCCATTAGAATGCTCGTGGCACCCTTGGCGTTCATCAGCTTCATGCCGCCATAGAGCACCCGCTCAGATGCCGCTTGCACGGTCAGGTCGAGCGACAGCTCCAACGGTTTCGCGCCATTGGCCGGGTCGCGCAGGTAGTCGTCGAAATATTTCTCGGCCCCCGCGACGCCGATCACCTCGGCGGCGTGGACGCCTTCCTTGCCATAGCTCGCCCCGCCGAGCACATGTGCGGCCAGCGAACCGTTTGGATAAAGGCGCATGTCGCGCGGTGCGAACAGCAGCCCCGGATCGCCGATGTCATGCACGGCCTGCATTTGCTCAGGGCTAATTTTCTTTTTGATCCACAGGAACTTACGCTTGCCCGTGAAATCCTTGATCAGACGCTCTTCATTGAGGTCTGGAAAGATTTTGACCAACTTTTTGGCCGCCACTTCGGGGTCGATCAGATGGCGCGGCTGCGCGTAGAGCGCGTGGGTCTCAAAGTTCGTCGCCAGCAGGTTGCCGTTGCGGTCTGTGATGTCGGCGCGCGAGGCCGAGATCACGGCCCCCGGCGCGTGGCCGCGCGGCTCGGACGGCTCAGACATCGCCAAAAGACCCATGCGCCCGCCGATGACGGTGAAAGCACAAAGGAAACAGACGCCCAGCACCAAAAGCCGTCCCTCGGCACGCATCCGGGCCTTGTCGCGCATCTGCTCATGGCGGATGCGTTTGTTCTCACGCTCAATCGCGTCGGGGTTTTCGCCCTTTTCGCGGGCGTCGAGGATACGGGCCAGTGGGCGCAGCGGGGTGCGGATCATTCAAAGTCCTCCTCGGACTCATCCGCGCCGGTAAGCGCGTCGTAATTCATGGTCGAGACATCCACAGGATCGGTGATCGGCAGCAGTTCAGACGGCGGCTGCGGATAGGCGACCTGATCGACCTGACCGAACTGGCCGGGATGCAGTGGCAACAGGCCGAGGCGGTCAAAGTTCAGGTCGGCCAGATCGCGCAACCGGTCGGGGCGGTTTTGGAACGCCCATTCGGCGCGCAGGACGGCCAGACGGGCATGGGTGGCGCGGATATTGGCATGCAGCCTGTCGGCATCGCTCAGCGCCTGCTGGGTCGCGTAATTCTCGCGGTAGGCCCAGAAGGCCAGTCCAACCACGGCAATAGTGGTGAGGATATACATCACCGTGCGCATCTCTCAGATCCCCCTGACCATCGGCATGCCGATGGATTTCGCGTCAATCTCGCCACTGGGCGCATCGGTGCGCGTGGCGACCCGTAGTTTGGCCGAACGGCTGCGCGGGTTTTCGTCCAATTCCTGCGCATCAGGCCCGATTGCCTTGCGGGATTTGAGTGTAAACTGCGGCGGCGCCTGTTCAAGCGCCGGGGCAAAACGGTTAGCATTGCCCCCGGCCCCTGCCCGCGCGGTGAGGAAGCGTTTGACCATGCGGTCCTCGACCGAATGAAAGGTCACCACGGCCAGTTTCCCGCCCGGCTTTAGCGCGCGCTCTGCAGCCATAAGCCCTTGGAACAGCTCGCCATATTCATTGTTCACCGCGATGCGCAGCGCTTGGAAGCTGCGCGTGGCGGGATGGCTTTGACCCGGCTTGGAGCGTGGCAGGCAGCCTTCGACCAGTTTGGCCAATTCCAATGTGGTGGTGATCGGCGCGTCTTCTCGGGCGCGGACAATCGCCTTGGCGATCCGGCGGGAGGCGCGTTCTTCGCCGTATTGGAACAGGATATTGGCGATGATCTCTTCTTCGGCCTCATTGACCAGATCGGCTGCCGAGGGGCCATCTTGGCTCATCCGCATGTCGAGCGGGCCATCCTTCATAAAGGAGAACCCACGCTCGGCCTGATCAAGCTGCATCGAAGAAACGCCGAGGTCCAGCACCACCCCATCAAGATCTTGGGCATATTCATCCATGCGCGAGAAGACGCCCTGCTGCATGGTGATGCGGTCGCCATAGTCGCCCGCCCATTCCGCTGCCATCTCGAACGCCAGAGGGTCACGGTCCACCGCGATCACACGCGCGGCGCCGGCTTCTAGAAAACCACGGGTGTAGCCGCCCGCGCCAAAGGTACCATCAAGCCAGACCCCTTCCACGGGCGCCACGGCGCTCAGGATAGGACGCAGCAGAACGGGGGTGTGAGGGGCGGAAGGGTTAGAGGCAGCAACCATTCCGTCAGACCTCCATATCACCATCAAGGAACGAGAGCGGGTCGACATCGTCGGGCAGCTCTTGCTGCCAGGATTCTTCCTCGGTCTCGTAGGTTTCGGGCTTCCAAATCTGGAAGGTGTCACCGGCAGCGATAAAGAACGCCTCGCCGTTGAGTTCAATTTTGTTGCGCAGCTTGGCAGGCAGCACCAAACGGCCTGTCTCATCTACCGTGGTCGGGAAAGACTGGCCGTGGAACAGACGCTGCAGCGCCTTACGCTGCATGGAGCCACGGGGCATGCGGTCGATCTTGGCGTCGACCTCTTCGATGGCTTCCATGGTATAGCATTCAAGGTAGTTGCGGCGCTGGTCGCCATAAACAATGACCAATTCGGGATTGTCGCCGTTTTTCCAGTTCGGGTCGCCAGCCTCCAACACACGCCGAAAAGAGGCTGGGATAGACACCCGCCCCTTCGTATCGACCTTGTGGTGGCTTTCGCCTCTGAACCTGCGGCTCACGTTCTGTCCCTGCCTCTTGCGCCTTTGCGCTTAATTCGTTTTTTCGTCTTTCTGCCCTGCCCCGGAAATGGAAACGGCGGGTTGATCCGCTGCCACTGATCAACCCGCCGCCCACGTCCCGCAGCTTGGCGGGGGAAGTCCGACTGCGCGCGCCACCTGGGGGGATGTCTGCTCGCTCGCGCGCCGGATCTCTTTGGTCTGATGAAAGCGAGGTGCCTGTATGAAACCTGCTAGGTTTTGATTGTTTTTGGGGTCGTTTGCTGCCCCGTGTCCCGCTCTCATCCGATGCACTAGGGATGCCATGGGAATTGATGGGCGTCTACATATTTTTTGGAAATATGCCCAATATTTTGTTTTGCACAGGCTGTGGGAACAACATCTGGTATAACTTTTTGAGCGGAAAATGGCTTAATTTGAGATCCTTTGGACCTCAAACACAATATCTTGTTAATGAATTGCGGGCTGCACAATATCCCACAGTTTCCCACTAAAATTTGCGCACATAGTTATCCACAGAGCGTGTTCGTTGCCTGTTCCGCAGAACGCCAACCGAACCCCAAGAATGCACGCCAAGTCCCATGCCCGCGAATCGGCAGAACCCGCCAATAGCACAAGGGGTGCCCATAATTTCCCAGACTTCCCATGCATTCCCGCGACTTTTCCCATGACGTCCCAACCGCCCACGCTTTCCCAGCCCGAAGCTCCCCTCGACCGACTGCATCTTGCCCTTTCGTCCTACCCACCCCATGTAGTGCCGCAAAATGAGGGAGTGCATCATGATCCAAGCTACGGCTCTATTCACCCACGCGCTGAACATGCTGTTTCACGCGCCCTCCACCACGCTGCGGGTGATCCTGCCCGCGGTGCTTTGGGTGATGGGTGCTGCCGCCGTGGCGGGTGTGCTGGCCGGAGATGCGCTTGGAGCGATGGATCAGGTGATCGACAACGCCGCGCCGCCCCCCACGGATCAACTCTTGATCCTGATTGCCTGCGGGCTGGCCGGCATACTTGGCTATGCGCTGATGGCCATTCTCTGGCACCGCTATGTATTGCTTGGCCATGGCGGGACCGACCTGCGCCCCGGCGCGCGTCTGTTCGGGGCCTATGTCTGGCGGGCCATCGTTCTGGGCTTCGTCCAGTTTCTTGCGGCCCTTCCCATAGGCCTCGCCATGCTGCTTTTGGGCGGGCTGACCGGGTCGAGCCCGGCGGCGCTGCTCTTGATCGGCCTGGTGGCGGGCGTGGCCTTCCTATGGCTGGCGCTGCGGCTCAGCCTGGTATTGCCCGCCGCCGCCTTGGGGCACGTTATGTCAGTGCGCGAAAGCTGGCGCGCGACGGAACCGCTGGCAAGCACGCTCTGGGCACTGGCCGTATTACTGGCAGTGGTGAATACGTTGTTGGGCGTGATCGCAAGCATACTGCCGCCCGCCGAACCCGGCCTGCGCCTGATGCTGGATTCAGCGATCTACCTTATAGAGGGGCTGGTTTTCGTCTCGATGCTGACGACACTCTATGGTCATCTGGTCGAAGGGCGCGAGCTGGGGTAGCCGCCCGCGCCACCCCGTTTCAGGCCATTCCGCCGTCGATCAGACCCCGCGCAAGACGCGCATAGGCGTCGGCCATCGGCCCTTCGCCCGCGGCGATCGGCGTGCCGTGGTCCCCCGCCAGACGGGTGTCCAGATCAATCGGCAGGCTGCCCAGCAGCGGCACCCCCATCTTGTCGGCCTCTGCCGCCACACCGCCATGGCCAAAGATCTCATGCTGAGAACCGCAATCGGGGCAGACGAATGTCGACATATTCTCGATCAGGCCCAGCACGGGGGTCTTCAGCGTCGCGAACATGTCCAGCGCCTTGCGCGCGTCGATCAGGGCCACATCCTGCGGTGTGCTGACCACGATCGCGCCCGACAGCTCGGACTTGGTGCAGAGCGTCAACTGCACGTCACCCGTACCGGGCGGCAGATCGACAAGCAGCACGTCCAGCTCGCCCCACTCCACTTGCCCCAGCATCTGCTGCAGCGCGCCCATCAGCATCGGCCCGCGCCAGACCACGGCCTTGCCCTCTTCCAACATAAAACCAATCGACATCATGGTCACGCCATGGGCCTGCAGCGGAATGATCGTTTTGCCGTCGGGGCTGGCAGGGCGTTTATTCACCCCCATCATGCGCGGCTGGCTGGGACCGTATATATCTGCGTCAAGCAGACCCACCTTGCGCCCCGCCCGCGCCAGCGCCACCGCGAGGTTGGAACTGACGGTTGATTTCCCGACCCCACCCTTGCCCGAGCCGATGGCAAGGATGCGCTTCACGCCACTGGGCTTCATCGGCCCCTCTTGCGGTTTGGGGTGCCCACCAATCTTGAGACTGGGCGCTTTCGGGGCGGGGCCATGGGCGGTCAGGGCAACCGATACATCACCTACCCCGGGCAAATCGCGCACCACCTGCTCTGCGGCGTCACGCAGGGGGGCCATCTGGCGCGCGACATCGGCGTTGGGCGCTTCGATGACGAATCGCACTTTATCGCCTTCGACGACCAGCGCGCGGACCAGATCATGGGACAGCAGGCTTTTCCCGTCGGGCAGTTGCACCCGCGCCAGCGCCGCTTCGACTTCTGCTTTGGTCACAGACATGCGCAAATTCTCCTCTATTACTGCTTCTGAAATGGCAGGTTCTGCGCCAAGCGCAAGGGGACGGCCATTTTTGCATAGGGATGAGGCGGAATGCCCAAGGATTACGCAGGGGTACCATGTTTTCGCCGCATAGCAGCATTGCAAAAAGAAATATTGTGCACTCGCAGCAATTAGCGCTAACTTAGGTTCATAGGCAGGGCCAAGCGCCCCGCTTTCGGAAAGACCAGACACATTCATCCTCCTCCCGAATGTGTCTGATTTGACCAAGACTTGGATGCATCCCTCCTCCTCCCGGATGCAGCTGAGTTTGGAAAGACCAGACGCTTCCATCCTCCTCCCGGATGTGTCTGTAATTGGCGGCGACATCTACCTCCTCCCAGATGTCGTCGCCCCCTTTTCCCACTCCACCCCCATATGACAGTTTTATGACGTTGCGCCGTTTCGCCGCAGGATCAAAACCGTTTCTAATCAATAAGTTGCGCCAATCCAAACCTATGCGATTTCTGCATAGCGGCATTGACTTTATGCCCGTTGTGCAAATGCAGAAAGAGCGTAAATAGCACGCAACGAGATGATTAACCGATGAAAAAAGAGGCGCCGAAATGGCTTACATGAACACAACAACCGCAAACACAACTTCCGTCTTCGCCCGTATCGGCGGCGCATTCGAAGCACTGGCAACCCGCTACAAACAGCACCGTCTGTACCGTGAAACTTTCGACGGTCTGAGCGCGTTGAGCAACCGGGAACTGGCCGACCTTGGCCTGAGCCGTTCCGAACTGCGCCGCGTCGCATGGGAATCTTCCCGCGGCTAAGCAGAGATAGAGATCGGACGTCAGAACCCCTCCCTGTTCTGCCGTCTGAAAGTCGGGGTGCGCGTCACCTTCCTCCTCCCTGAATGAGGCGGACCCCGCAAGGAGACCCGAAGCCGACCCTCCCTCGACGCTTCGGGCCGACATAGAAACGGCGGCACCTTCCTCCCAAGGTGTCGTCGTTTTTGTTTTTAAGGCCTTGTTTAGACGGGCTTTTGACAGCCTCGCCATAGCGGTACAACGGCGCTTTAGAACGGCACGTCGTTACCACCGGTCAGAAAACGCGACACGACCTTCTTGGTCCCGGCCTTTTCAAATGCGACTTCCATCTTGTCGCCCTCCATACCAATCACCTCGCCATAGCCGAATTTATCGTGGAAAACGCGCTCACCCATTTCAAAGGCAGCGATCGCCTGCATGTCGATCGTGACATTTCGGCTTTCGCGCGGCTGGCTGGTGCCCCGCGCCCCGCTGCGCGATTGCAGGCGTTTCCAGCCCGGAGAGTTATAGACATTCGCGCTTGCCGCGCGGTCATGCAGGTCGGATTGCGGCATCGCGGCGCCGAACCCACCACCGTAAAGCCCCGGCGGGGTCAGCACATCCACATGTTCTTCGGGCAGCTCATCAATGAAACGCGACGGCATCGCGTTTTGCCACTGGCCGAAGACCCGGCGATTGGCAGCGAAAGAGATCGTACAAATCTGCTCGGCGCGGGTGATGCCGACATAGGCCAGCCGCCGCTCCTCTTCGAGCCCTTTTAACCCGCTTTCATCCATCGAGCGCTGCGAGGGGAACAATCCATCTTCCCAACCCGGCAGGAAAACCATAGGGAATTCCAATCCCTTGGCCGCATGAAGCGTCATGATCGAGACCTTCTCGCCATCGCCCTCCTGTTCATTGTCCATGATCAGGCTGACATGTTCGAGGAAGCCTTGCAGGTTCTCGAACCCCTCCAAGGCTTTGACGAGTTCCTTGAGGTTTTCCAGCCGTCCCGGCGCTTCGGGCGTTTTGTCATTCTGCCACATGCCGGTATAGCCGCTTTCGTCGAGAATCATTTCGGCCAGTTCAACATGAGAGACCTCGGGCGGGCCGTAGTCGACCCGCAGCGGCGCCGCGCCATCATCAAGTACCGAGTCGTCTTCGCTGATCTCGATCCGCGGGCCTTGCAGCATTGCTGCCCAACGGTCGATCCCGTCAATCAACAGCCGCAGTTGTGCTGCCCCTTTGCCGCTGATCCCCCCGTGTGCCAAGAGAATTCGCGCCCCTTCGACAAGGTTCACCCCATGTTCGCGCGCGGTGCGCTGGATTTTCTGCTGCGCCTTTTCACCCAAACCGCGCTTTGGCGTGTTCACGATCCGCTCAAAGGCCAGATCATCGTCGGGGCTGGTGACTACGCGGAAATAGGCCATGGCATCGCGGATTTCCAAACGCTCATAGAATCGGGGGCCACCGATCACCTTGTAGGGCAAGCCGATGGTCAAAAACCGGTCCTCAAAGGCGCGCATCTGATGGCTTGCCCGGACCAGAATCGCCATATCGTCCAGCGAGAACGGGCTGAGCCCCCTTGTGCCGCGCTGTGCGGATTCGATCTCATCCCCGATCCAGCGCGCCTCTTCCTCACCATCCCAATGGCCGATCAGGCGCACCTTTTCGCCCTCGGTCTCTTCGGTCCACAGGGTCTTGCCCAACCGCCCCTCATTGCCCGCGATCACGCCTGACGCGGCGGCCAAAATATGCGGGGTCGAGCGGTAATTCTGCTCGAGCTTCACCACATGGGCGCCGGGGAAATCCGTCTCAAACCGCAGGATGTTGCCCACCTCGGCCCCGCGCCAACCATAGATCGACTGGTCGTCGTCACCGACGCAACAAATATTCTTGTGCCCCTGCGCTAGCAGCCGCAGCCACAGGTATTGGGCCACGTTGGTATCCTGATATTCGTCGACGAGGATATATTTGAACCAGCGCTGATACTGGGCCAGCACATCCGGGTGCGCCTGAAAAATCGTCACCATATGCAGCAGCAGATCACCGAAGTCGGTGGCGTTCAGTTCAACCAGACGGCGTTGATATTGCGCGTAAATCTCCGGCCCACGGTGGTTATAGGCCCCGGCATCCGCACTTGGAACCTTATCGGGGGTCAGGGCGCGGTTCTTCCAGCCGTCGATGATCCCCGCCAGCATCCGCGCGGGCCAGCGTTTGTCGTCGATCCCCTCTGCGGCGACCAACTGCTTAAGCAAACGCAGCTGGTCATCCGTATCGAGGATCGTGAAATTGCTTTTCAGCCCCACCAATTCCGCATGGCGCCGCAGCAGCTTGACGCAGATCGCGTGGAACGTGCCCAGCCACGGCATCCCCTCCACCTGCTGGCCTAGCATCTGACCCACGCGGTTCTTCATCTCCCGCGCGGCTTTGTTGGTGAAGGTGACCGCCAACACCTCATGCGGCCGTGCGCGCCCGGTGTTGAGCAGATGCACGATTCGCGCCGTCAGCGCCCGCGTTTTACCAGTGCCCGCCCCGGCAAGCATCAACACAGGGCCGTCCAATGTCTCGACCGCCGCACGCTGGGCGGGATTCAACCCCTCCAGATAAGGCTGCGGGCGCGCAGCCATGGCGCGGGCGGACAGGGAAGCGCCCTCAAAGGCGTCCATTTCGTCAAAATCACTCATGCCCACAATCTAGCGCGTCCGCGATACGAGATAAAGAGACGTTCCGCAAATGTTCCTTCGAAAGACTATTAGGCGTCATGGGGCGGGAGCGCAATGACCGGGAATTTCAAATGCAGGGCAAATCTTTACCCGTTGATAATGCTTTGGGGCCAATGTGATGACACAACGACAAACGAGAGGAACCGCTCATGTTCAGAAATGATGATACTTCGGTACTGCGCCGAGAGATTGACCGGTTCAAGCTGCCGATGTTCATTGCGGAATTGAACGCCGACAGCGGGCACTTCGAACTTCTTGCCCTAAACACCGCCCATGAAGCGCACAGCGGCATGGTGATGGATGAGGTGATAAACCGCCCCCTGCACAGTTTAATGCCCTATGAAGAGGCTGAGGCGGTCAATGAACGCTATGCGCGCTGCGTCTCAAACGCAGGTCAAATCCGCTACCGTGAGATGCTGCATATGCCGCGTGGGCCGCTGATCTGGGACACCACGCTGCATTATATCCAGTCTTACCGCGGCATTGATCGGGTTGTGGGCAGCGCCATTGTCGTTGAACGGGTGCAACGGGATAACCGCGATACCCTCGCTTTTGAGGATGTGCGCTATTTCGCGGCGACCTCTTCGTTCAAACTCGAACAAATTTCGACGGTGCTGGATGCCGCTGAGAAAGGGTTGATCGACCCGGCGAAACTCACCGGATCGGCGGGAATGCTGGCCGGGCTTTGCCGCGCCATCGACAGCACCATGCAAGAGCTCCGGTCGATCGCGCAGGAACGTCTGGATGCCGAGGCGTCCCCGACCCTGCATTTGATCGATATGGATGGGGGGACCAACGGCGACAGCGATGAAATCGAAGCGGCCATCGCAGCACTTGTGGATATGGCCGGCAATCTACCCACCGCACCGAACCGTAAGATCAGCGAAGCAGCACCGCTCGCCCGGTCAGTTTTCCGCCAGTAAGCCGGCGGGCGGCAAACCACGCCGCCCGCGCGGCGCCCTTACGCCGACGGCGGGGCGCCGGCTCGATCTCCGCGCTTCTTCTCTATCTGGACAATCCGTAACCCTTTGGCGCAAATGCCGCCATGGACCTACATGCAACCTATCCCGCCCTATCGGACCTGCGCAGCCGCGCGCAATCGCGCCTGCCTAAATTCGTTTGGGAATACCTTGATTCCGCGACCGGGACCGAGGCCACCAAACACCGCAACCGCGCGGCCTTGGACCGTGTCGGGCTCATGCCATCGGTGTTGCACGGTGAATTCTCCCCCGATCTCAGCGTTGAGTTGATGGGGCAAAAGCTGCCCCTGCCCTTCGGAATGTCCCCTTTGGGCATGTCCGGCCTGATCTGGCCCGATGCCGAAGCACACCTTGCCCGCGCGGCGGATCGGGCGGGCATTCCCTTTGGCCTTTCCACTGTGGCCGCCACAAGCCCCGAAGATGTTGCACCCCATCTGGGCGCGCATGGTTGGTTCCAACTCTACCCCCCGCGCGACCCCGAGATTCGCACCGACATGCTGGCCCGCGCCAAGGCCGCGGGTTTTACCACACTGGTCCTCACCGTCGATGTTCCAGTGGCCTCGCGCCGTGAGCGGCAGACCCGCTCTGGCCTGACCAGCCCGCCCAAGCTTACCCCCCGCCTGATGGCACAGGTGGCGATGCGGCCCGCGTGGGCCATGGGCATGGCGCGGCGTGGCCTGCCCCATATGAAGATGCTCGATAAATATACGGAAGGCACGGCCAGCGCGAACCTACCGCCAACCGCCCATGTCGGCTATCTGCTGCGCACCGCGCCCGATTGGGACTATCTGCACTGGCTGCGCGCCCATTGGGATGGCCCGCTGGTGATCAAAGGTGTCTTGCGCCCAGAAGATGCGACCGCCCTAGAGAAAGCCGGCGCGGATGCGATCTGGGTCTCGAACCACGCGGGCCGTCAGTTCGACGCAGCCCCGGCCAGCGCCGAGGCGCTGCCCGCCATTCGTGCGGCCACGAAACTGCCGGTGATCTTTGACAGCGGCGTGGAATCGGGTCTCGACATTCTGCGCGCCTTCGCGCTCGGCGCGGATTTCGTCATGCTGGGCCGGGCTTTCCACTTTGCCCTCGCCGCACTCGGGCCCCGCGGGGTTGATCACCTGATCGATCTGCTCGCGCGCGATCTTACTGCCAATATGGGGCAGTTGGGCGCAGGCAACCTGCGCGACCTGCCCGCCCCCTTCGATCTCTCGCCGCTCTGATCGGAAAGCTTGCAGAAATGTGACAAAGACGGCCACAGCCCCCTTGCGCTGCACCGCAGCATCCCTAAGCTGCCGTTAAATCCAGCAGGGGAGACCAACGAGTGACCGATTTCAAAAAGATCCTGATCGCCAACCGCGGAGAGATTGCGATCCGCATCATGCGCGCCGCCAATGAGATGGGCAAGAAAACGGTCGCGGTCTACGCCGAAGAAGACAAGCTAGGCCTGCATCGGTTCAAGGCGGATGAGGCCTACCGCATCGGCGAGGGCCTCGGCCCCGTCGCCGCCTATCTCAGCATCGACGAGATGATCCGCGTGGCCAAGGCCGCAGGCGCTGACGCGATCCACCCCGGCTACGGTCTGCTTTCAGAGAACCCCGAGTTCGTCGATGCCTGCGAGCAGAACGGCATCACCTTCATCGGCCCCCGCGCCGAAACCATGCGCGCTTTGGGCGACAAAGCCTCCGCCCGCCGCGTTGCCATGGAAGCGGGCGTGCCGGTCATTCCTGCGACCGAAGTGCTGGGTGACGACATGGACGCAATCCGCGCTGAGGCGAAGGAAGTCGGCTATCCCCTGATGCTCAAAGCCTCATGGGGCGGGGGCGGTCGTGGCATGCGCCCGATCATGTCGGAAAAGGAACTCGAAGAAAAAGTCCGCGAAGGCCGTCGCGAGGCCGAAGCCGCCTTTGGCAATGGCGAGGGTTATTTGGAGAAGATGATCCTGCGCGCGCGCCACGTCGAAGTGCAAATTCTCGGCGACAAACAGGGGGATATCTACCACCTCTATGAGCGCGACTGCTCTGTCCAGCGCCGCAACCAGAAGGTGGTCGAGCGCGCCCCCGCGCCATACCTTTCCGAAGACCAACGCGCCGAGATTTGCGAGCTTGGCCGAAAAATCTGTGCCCATGTGAACTATGAATGCGCCGGCACCGTCGAATTCCTGATGGATATGGACGACGGCAAATTCTACTTCATCGAAGTAAACCCGCGCGTGCAGGTCGAACATACCGTCACTGAAGAGGTCACCGGCATCGACATCGTCCGCGCCCAAATCCTCATCGCCGAGGGCAAATCGCTCGCCGAAGCCACGGGCAAGACACGGCAGGAGGACATCACCCTCACCGGTCACGCCCTTCAAACCCGCGTGACCACCGAAGACCCGCAGAATAACTTTATCCCCGACTATGGCCGCATCACCGCCTACCGCTCGGCCACCGGCATGGGCATCCGCCTTGATGGTGGCACGGCATACGCGGGCGGGGTGATCACGCGCTACTACGACAGTCTGCTGACCAAGGTCACGGCCAAGGCACCCACGCCCGAGATGGCGATTGCGCGGATGGACCGCGCCTTGCGCGAATTCCGCGTGCGCGGCGTGTCAACCAACATCGCCTTTGTCGAAAACTTGCTGAAGCACCCGACGTTTTTGAACAATGAATACACCACCAAGTTCATCGACGAGACGCCGGAGCTTTTCAACTTCAAGCAGCGCCGCGACCGTGCCACCAAGGTGCTGACCTATATCGCCGACATCACCGTCAACGGTCATCCCGAGACCAAGGGCCACGCCCTGCCTGCTGCCCATGTTCGCGATCCCAAACCGCCCGTGCTGCGTGGCGAGCCGCAGATGGGCACACGCAACCTGCTGGAGCAAAAAGGCCCGCAGGCCGTGGCCGATTGGATGGGGCAACAACGTCAGTTGCTGATCACCGACACCACCATGCGCGACGCGCATCAGTCGCTTCTGGCGACCCGGATGCGCAGCTTGGATATGATCAAGGTGGCCCCCGCCTATGCCGCCAATCTGCCGCAGCTTTTCTCTGTCGAATGCTGGGGCGGCGCTACCTTTGATGTGGCCTACCGCTTTTTGCAGGAATGCCCGTGGCAACGCCTGCGCGATCTGCGCGCGGCCCTGCCCAATGTGATGACCCAGATGCTGCTGCGCGCCTCCAACGGCGTGGGCTATACCAACTATCCCGACAACGTTGTGCAGAAATTCGTCGCGACAGCGGCGAATACCGGCGTCGATGTCTTCCGCGTTTTCGACAGCCTGAACTGGGTTGAGAACATGCGCGTGGCGATGGATGCGGTGATCTCCTCCGGCAAGGTCTGCGAAGGCACGATCTGCTACACTGGCGACATTTTCGATCCGGATCGCGCGAAATACGACCTTCAGTATTACGTCAACATGGGCAAGGATTTGAAAGCCGCCGGCGCGCATGTGCTGGGGCTGAAAGACATGGCCGGTCTGCTGAAACCCGCCCAAGCCCGCGCATTGGTCAAAGCGCTGAAATCCGAGGTTGGTCTGCCGATCCACTTCCACACCCATGACACCGCAGGCAGCGCCACCGCCACGATCCTCGCGGCCTCTGAGGCGGGGGTAGACGCTGTCGATTGCGCGATGGATGCGCTTTCTGGCAACACCTCGCAGGCGACGCTCGGCACCGTGGTTTCGGCTCTGCAACACACAGACCGCGACACCGGAATCGACATGAAGGCCGTGCGCGAAATCTCTGATTACTGGGAAGAAGTCCGCGGTCACTACGCGGCATTCGAAACCGGCATGCAGGCGCCCTCCTCCGAGGTCTATTTGCACGAAATGCCCGGCGGTCAGTTCACGAACCTCAAGGCGCAGGCCGCCTCCATGGGGTTGGAGGACCGCTGGCCCGAGGTGGCGCGGACCTACGCGGATGTGAACCAGATGTTCGGCGATATCGTCAAAGTCACGCCCTCGTCCAAGGTTGTGGGCGACATGGCCTTGATGATGGTTTCCCAAGGGCTGACCCGGGCGCAGGTCGAAGACCCGAACGTCGATGTGTCCTTCCCCGACAGCGTGATCGACATGATGCGCGGCAATCTGGGCCAGCCGCCCAACGGTTTTCCGGCAGGCATCGTCAAGAAAGTGCTGAAAGGTGAGACACCAAACACCGAACGCCCCGGCAAACATCTGGAGCCCGTCGATCTTGAGGCCCTGCGCAAGGAACTGTCCGAGCAATTGGACGGCATGCAGATCGATGATGAGGATCTCTGCGGCTACCTCATGTATCCTAAGGTTTTCCTCGACTACATGGGCCGCCACCGCGTCTATGGTCCGGTCCGCACCCTGCCCACGCATACGTTCTTCTATGGCATGGAGCCGGGCGCTGAAATCTCGGCCGAGATCGACCCCGGCAAGACGTTGGAGATCCGCCTGCAGGCCGAATCCGAGGCCGGTGAAGATGGCGAAGTGAAGGTCTTCTTTGAGTTGAACGGCCAGCCGCGGGTGATCCGTGTGGCGAACCGTCTGGTCAAGGACGCCACCGTGCAGCGGCCCAAGGCTGAGCCCGGCAACGCCAACCACATCGGTGCGCCAATGCCGGGAGTCGTGGCCTCTGTCGGGGTTAAGGAAGGACAAAAGATCAAGGCGGGCGACCTGATTTTGACCATTGAAGCGATGAAGATGGAAACGGGCCTGCATGCAGAGCGTGATGCAGTGGTAAAGGCCGTGCATGTTCAGGCCGGTGGTCAGATCGACGCCAAGGACCTGCTTGTTGAACTAGAGTAAACCACCTGCGGGCGCGGCCTTCTCCCGCGCCCGCCGCTTGGAGCGAGACGATGCATCTCTCTGCGATAACCTTGATCGTTCCTGACTATGACGCGGGAATCGATTTCTACTGTGGCGTCATGGGGTTCGACCTCACCGAAGACGTTGATCAGGGCCGCAAACGCTGGGTGCGCGTCACCCCGCCCGGCGCGCAGACGGGGTTCATTCTGGCCCGAGCCGATGACGACCAGCAAAAGGCCGCGATTGGCAAACAGGGCGCGGGGCGCGTTTGGCTGTTCTTGAAAGTAGATGATTTCACAGCAGAATTCGACCGTTTGTCAGCTGCTGGTGTCATATTTGAAGAAGCACCGCGGCACGAGCCCTATGGCAAAGTTGCCGTCTTCCGCGATCCTTTCGGCAACCGTTGGGATCTGCTGGGCGACTGACCGCATCCGCGTCCCCGCGCCGCATTCCCAACGCCCGCCGCACCGCTATCTTGCCGGGCGAGTGAGCTTGAGCGATCCCATGCCCTACGAATGGACAACCCCGCCCCGCGCAAATCCGCAGCAGATGCGCCTTTGGCCGCATCAATCCCTGCCCGCGCGCGGCTTTGCGGCTTTCATGCTGGCGACTTTCACGCTGGCGATGATCCCGCTTTTCGCCATGCTCGGCACCGCCCTGCTCTGGGGGCTGCTGCCCTTCGTGCTCTTGGCCTTGGGCGCGGTTTACTGGGCCTTGCAGCACAACCATCGCGCCCGGCAAATCGAAGAGGTGCTGACCCTCGACGAGACCACGGCGCGGCTGGTGCATACCACCGCCAAGGGCGAGGTGAAGGATTGGAACTGCAACCGCTATTGGGCCCGAGTGAAGAAATACGACGATGACGGCCCGGTGCCGCATTACGTGACCCTGCGCGGCGAGGGCCGCGAGGTAGAGATCGGGGCCTTTCTCAGCGAAGATGAGAGGATCGCGCTTTACGATGATCTGTCACATCACCTGCACACCTAAAAAAGGGCCGGACCCGACGGCCCAGCCCTTCATCTCAAACCCTGATCGTGGCTCAGCTCAGACGGTCTTTGATAACCGGACCCACCGCGCCAAAATCCATCTGGCCGGTATAGCGCTCTTTCAACAGCCCCATGACCTTGCCCATATCGCGGATTGAGGTCGCGCCGACGTCGGCCACAGCCTTATCCACCGCGGCAGAGGTTTCGGTGACGCTGAGCTGCCGTGGCAGGAACTCTTCGATCACCTCGACTTCTTCGCGCTCCCGCTCCGCAAGGTCCAGACGCCCGCCCTCTTCATAGGCGCGCGCCGATTCCTGACGCTGCTTGGCCATCTTGCTGAGAATGCCCAGCACCTCGGCATCCGACACGCCCTCATCCGTGCCGTTGGCCCGGGCGGCGATGTCCTTGTCCTTGATCGCGGCATTGATAAGCCGCAGCGTCGAAAGCCGGTCCGCCGCCTTGTCTTTCATGGCCTGTTTCAAAGCATCCGAGATGCGCATCCGCAATGACATGGTGGTTTCCTGTGTTTCGCTAAATCCAAGTGTCGCAGCTTACCTGCTCTCTCCGCGCGGAGCAATGGGGGGCGACGGAAGGTAACCCACTGTTATAAAACGATATCTCATTTCTCTCCGGCTATTGACCCCGCGCCCGCACGGGATTAGGTTGCCACCCGTTTACCCGCCCATTTCTGCCCGGAGACTGCCCCATGTCCGCGCCCGCTCGCCCACGCCCAACCGCCTGCCTTGCCCTCGCGGATGGATCGATTTTCTACGGCATGGGGTTTGGCGCCACCGGCCAGACCGTGGCGGAGTTGTGTTTCAACACCGCGATGACCGGCTACCAAGAGATCATGACCGACCCCTCCTATGCGGGCCAGATCGTGACATTCACCTTCCCGCATATCGGCAATGTCGGCACCAACCCCGAAGATGACGAGACCGGCGATCCGGTCGCCGCCGGGATGGTCGTCAAATGGATGCCCACCACGCCCAGCAGCTGGCGCAACATCCAGCCGCTGTCGGATTGGCTCGCCGCACGTGGCCGCATCGCCATCGGTGGTATCGACACCCGCCGCCTAACCCGCGCGATCCGCCAGCAGGGCGCGCCGCACGCTGCCCTCGCCCATGACCCGGACGGCAACTTTGACATCGAAGCGCTGGTCGCCGCCGCCCGCAGTTTTGCCGGTCTCGAAGGCATGGATCTGGCCAAGGATGTCACCTGCGCCCAGACTTACCGTTGGAACGAGATGCGGTGGGCATGGCCCGACGGCTACGCGCCCCAGACCGAGGCCAAACACAAGGTCGTGGCCGTAGACTACGGCGCGAAACGCAACATCCTGCGCTGCCTCGCCTCTGCGGGCTGCGACGTGACCGTGTTGCCCGCCACCGCGACCTATGACGATATCATGGCGCATAAGCCGGACGGCGTGTTCCTCTCCAACGGTCCGGGCGATCCGGCAGCGACCGGTGCCTATGCCGTGCCGATGATCCGCGACGTGCTGGATAAAACCGATCTGCCGGTCTTTGGCATCTGCCTTGGTCACCAGATGTTGGCGCTGGCGCTTGGTGCGACCACGGTTAAGATGAGCCACGGCCACCACGGGGCGAACCACCCGGTCAAAGACTATGACACCGGCAAGGTCGAGATCACCTCGATGAACCACGGTTTCGCAGTCGATGGCCAATCCCTGCCCGAGGGCGTGCGCGAGACGCATGTGTCGCTCTTTGACGGGTCGAACTGCGGCATCCGCGTCGATGGCCGCCCGGTCTGGTCGGTGCAGCACCATCCCGAATCCAGCCCCGGCCCGCAGGACAGCTATTACCTGTTTGAGCGTTTCAGCGAAGCCATGGCCGCGCGTAGCGCCTAAAATTCTCCACATGCATTGATTGCATAGGCGGCTGTTAATTCTCAATTAACGGTCGCCTGCCAGTCTCATTCCGGAACCTCGACGGGGCACGGAATGAGCAACCTCCGCCTTAAACTCTCAGCGCCGCGTATGGCCGCCGCGCCCGCCCGCCGGATGCGGTTGGGTCAGCATCTGATTGCGGCGGGGGTCATCGGGCCAAGCGATCTGCTCCACGGGCTCGACCTACAGCGCCGGATCGACGCCCCCTTGGGCGAGGTCCTCGCGACCGAAGGGCTGGTCACGCCTGATGACATCGTCAGGGCGCTCGCCCGGCAGTACGGTGCGCAGCCTGTCGATCTTACGCGCAGCCCCTCCGATCCGCGCCTCTCTGCTCGGATACCCGCGCGCCTCTGTCTGAAATTTGGCGCGGTGCCTTGGCTAGAACTGGGCGACCGGCTTTTCGTGGCCAGCAGCCGTCCCGCCGAATTTTCACAGCTTTGCAGTGCCTTGGGCGAAAGGGGGGAGTCCTTGGTGCTGGTCATCGCCGACCCCCAGCAGGTGCAGACCCAGATCGGCCGTCTTTACGCGACAGAGCTCGCGCATCATGCCGTCACCCGTGTGGCGGACGCCGAAAGCTGTCGAAACTGGGGGGTGCGCAGCCGAAAACGGCGGTTTGCGTTGCAGGGCATTCTGCTGTCCCTCGTTGCCCTGCTGGTATTCTTTCCCTCGGCAGTCCTCGCCGTGGCGCTTCTCTGGGGGGCCTTTACGCTGCTTTTGACCAGTGGCCTCAAGGCAGCGGCGCTTTGGGCGTCTCTCATGCGGCCCGCCTCACCGCAGGCACCGCCAGAAGCCAGTGATATGAAAGGGTTCCGCCTGCCCCGCGTCTCTGTCCTCGTGCCGTTGCTGCATGAGGAAGAGATCGCGCAGGCGCTTATCGCGCGGCTGTCTTGGCTGACCTACCCCAAATCACTGCTGGAGGTGGTCTTGGTCCTCGAAGCAAGCGACAGCCTCACCCGAAAGACCATCGCCCGCACCCCTTTACCGCCGTGGATCAGCGTGATCGAAGTGCCCGACGCCGGGGCGCTCAAGACCAAGCCCCGCGCGCTGAACTACGCGCTCGACTTCTGCCGGGGCAGTATCATCGGCGTGTGGGACGCCGAGGATGCGCCAGAGCCGGACCAGATCGAACAGATCGTAACCCGTTTTCAAAACGCGCCTGAGAATGTCGCCTGTTTGCAGGGGGTTCTGGATTTTTACAACAGCCGCAGCAATTGGATGGCCCGCTGTTTCGCCATCGAATATGCAACGTGGTGGCGGGTAATCCTACCCGGTGTCGCCCGACTGGGGCTGGTTGTCCCTCTAGGTGGGACAACCCTGTTTTTCCGCCGTGATATCCTTGAACGGCTCGGCGCTTGGGACGCTCATAACGTGACAGAGGATGCCGATCTGGGTCTTCGACTGGCGCGGCGCGGTTATGTGACCGAACTAATACCCACCACCACTTTTGAGGAGGCCAACTGCCGCCCTTGGCCTTGGGTGCGGCAACGATCGCGGTGGCTGAAAGGCTATCTCATCACATGGGCCGTCCATATGCAGAGGCCGCGTGCCCTGCTGCAAGACCTCGGGCTGCGGCGGTTCATCGGCGCGCAGGCGATCTTCCTCTCGACGGTCTCGCAATTTGCCCTTGCCCCGCTGCTCTGGTCGCTCTGGCTGACCTTCTTTGGCCTGTACCACCCGGTCACTGACTGGCTTGCCCCACCCACCATGACGGCGATATTCGCACTGTTCATCCTGTCCGAATTGCTGAACCTCTGCGCCTCTGTGACTGCGGTCTCAAACCGTGGGCAGCGCCACCTGCTGCCTTGGGTTATCACCTTCCCGCTCTATTTTGCCCTGGGGGCCGTAGCCGCTGCCAAGGCACTTTGTGAGCTCTATCGCAGCCCCCACTTTTGGGACAAAACCGCCCATGGTTGTACGTTGCCCTACTACGTAAGGCCGCAGAAAAAGACGCCTAAAAATCTTCCTCGCGCCGGGCCGCTTCCTGCTTCAATCGGGTCATGAAGGCGACAGAAATATGCGTGCGCAGCGCCTCATCCGCGCCATCCTCATCGCGCGCTTCGATCATTTCCACGATGCGGTTATGTTCGGCCTGCGCGATCTCCCCACGCCCCTCCACCGCAAGCGAAGAGGTCGCCATCAAGGCCATGGAGCGGTGCACAAGGTCAAGCTGTTGCACCAGATAGCGGTTGTGCGACGCCAGATGGATCTGCTTGTGAAACCGCTTATTCGCCCGCGCCAGCGCATTGGGATTGCCCGCCAGCGCGTTGTCGGCATCCACCATCTCGCGCAGCACGCGCACTTCCTCAGCCGTGGCATGGCGCGCGGCCAGACGCGCGGCCAGCCCTTCCAACTCCCCCCGCACGACGTAAAGCTCGGCCATCTGGTTGTGATCCAGCGAGGCCACGATCAGGCTGCGCCCGTCACGCATCAAAAGAGATTGGGTCTCAAGCCGTTGTAAAGCTTCACGGATCGGGGTGCGCGACACGCCGAAGCGCTCGGCCAACTCGCTTTCTACCAGCCGGTCACCGGGGCGATAGGTGCCGATGTCGATGGCCTCTAGTATCATCGAATAGGCGTCGGTCGGGCCGGTTTTGGCGTCGGGCATTGGGTACAAGTCCTTGAAAGTTGCGCCACCTTACCCACCGCGACCATATGCGCAACCCGGGAGGGCTTGCGCGGCTGCCCATCTCGGCCTACCTCTGCGCCATGCCGCGCGATGCTTTCTCTCATGTCACCACTTGGGTCTTCGACCTTGATCAGACGCTCTACCCCCCCGAGGCGCGGCTTTTCGATCTGATCGAAGCGCGTATGGTCGATTGGGTGATGCGCGCCATCAAGGTCGACCGGGCCGAGGCCAACCACCTGCGCCAGCACTATTGGCAGACCTATGGCACCACGCTGGCGGGGCTGATGCGCGAACATGGCGTCGATCCCGGCCCCTACCTCACGGATGTGCATGACATCCCGATGGACCGGCTGACCCCCGACCCGCTGCTGGCCCAAGCGATCCGCGTCCTGCCGGGGCGGCGCATCGTCTACACCAATGGCTGCGCGCCCTACGCCGAGCGGGTGCTTGAGGCGCGCGGCCTTTCAGGGCTATTCGATGCGGTCTACGGCGTCGAACACGCTGATTTCCTGCCCAAACCCGAAGCCGCGGCCTATGACAAGGTCTTTGCCATCGACGGTTTCCAAACCGCAGCCGCCGCGATGTTTGAGGATGATCCACGCAACCTTGCGGCCCCGCACGCCTTGGGGATGCGCACAGTGCATGTGGCGCCTACACGTGGCGAAGGCGATCACATCCACTACCATACGCAAGACCTCTGCGATTTTCTGACACGGGTGGCGGGCTGATGACCTTTGATTGCGATATTCTGATTTCCGGTGGCGGCATCGCCGGATTGACTGCCGCGGCCGCTTTTGGCGCGGCGGGTTTCGACGTGATCTGCGTCGACCCCACACCACCCGTCACCGACGGCGCGGCCGAGGGCGCCGACATGCGCTCCACCGCGCTGCTGCAACCATCCCGTCTGCTCTTGGAAGACGCCGGACTATGGGACCGCCTCGCCCCACATGCCGCCCCTTTGCAGATCATGCGGATCGTCGATGCGGGGGGCGATGACCCGAGCCCCCGCGTCACCCGCGAGTTCGACGCCGCCGATATCTCAGATGCCCCCTTCGGCTGGAACTTCCCAAATTGGCTGCTGCGCCGCGAGATTTTGGCCCGCCTGAACGCGCTGCCCAATGTCGATTTTCGCCCCGGCACTGGCACCACCACGCTCTTCACCCGCAGCTCCGAGGCCCGTGTCGGTCTCAGCGATGGCAGCCGCATCAAAACGCGACTGGTGATCGCCGCCGATGGGCGAAACAGCCCAATGCGCGATGCCGCCGGGATCGAAGTCACCACCCGCCGCTACGGCCAAAAGGCGCTGGCCTTTTGCGTGACACACCCCATCCCGCATGAGAATGTTTCGACCGAAGTGCACCGCTCCGGCGGCCCCTTCACCCTCGTCCCCCTGCCCGACCGCGACGGCATGCCCTGCTCCGCCGTGGTTTGGATGGACGACGGTCCCGCGACCCAAGCCCGCGCCACGCTGGATACCGCCGCATTTGAGGCCGAGGCAACGGCACGCTCAGCCAACCTCTTCGGGCCGCTGACCCTCACCAGCCACCGCGCGCTTTGGCCGATCATCAGCCAAGAGGCCAAGCGCCTCTCCGCCGAACGGGTGGCATTGGTGGCTGAGGCCGCCCATGTGCTGCCCCCCATCGGCGCGCAGGGGCTGAACATGTCGCTAACCGATCTGGCGACGTTGTTGGATCTGGCCCGCAAATCGCCCGGATCGCTCGGCGATGCCGAGATGCTAGAAGCCTACCACAAAGCCCGCCACGCAGACATCAGCCTGCGCGTCCGGGGCATTGACCTGCTGAACCGGGCCAGCCAAGCCAGCAGCCCACTGGCCCGCGATGCGCGGGCGGCAGCGCTTAATGCGCTCTACGCCCTGCCCCAAGTGCGCAAGATGCTGATGCAAATGGGGCTGGGCCTGCGCCGCTAACGCGCGGCGCAGCCTGTTTTACAAAACCTCGTCGAGCACAGCCGTCAACCGTGCCACGGTGGCGTCAACGTCATAAAGCTTATCCAGCCCGAACAGCCCAAGACGGAAGGTGCGGAAATCATCCGGCTCTCCCACCTGCAACGGCACGCCCGCTGCAATCTGCATGCCATGAGCGGCAAAGGCCTTGCCGTTTTGCACATCCGGATCGGCGGTGTAGCCGACCACCACGCCCGGCGCGGCAAACCCGTCAGCAGAAACCGAAATCACCCCCCGTGCGGCCAGCGCCTGCCGCACCGCTTCCCCTAAACGCCACTGCGCTTCTTTCAACCGGTCGAACCCATAATCGCGGGTCTCTTTCACTGTATCACGGAACAGCCGCAGCGCATCCGTCGGCATGGTCGCGTGATAGGCATGCCCCCCCGCCTCATAGGCTTTCATGATGTCGCGCCACTTGCGCAGATCGATGGCGAAACTGTCCGACGTGGTCTCATTCAACCGCGCTTCTGCCCGCGCGGACATCATCACCAGCCCAGCGGAAGGCGACGCGCTCCACCCCTTTTGGGGGGCCGAGATCAGCACATCGACCCCAAGCGCCTTCATATCCACCCAGACACAGCCCGAGGCGATGCAATCAAGCACCATCAACGCGCCGACCTCATGCGCCGCCGCGGCCATTTCTTTGATGTAGTCATCCGGCAAGATCATGCCCGAGCTGGTCTCCACATGCGGGGCAAACACGACCTGCGGTTTCCCTTCGCGAATAGCCGCAGTGACCTCTTCAATCGGCGCGGGCGCAAAGGGCGCGGGGCTGGTGTTGCCCTGCATCCGGGCCTTCATCACCTCGGCACTCTTGGTCAGATCGGCGCTCTCAATGATCTGGCTCCAACGGTAGGAAAACCACCCGTTACGCACCACCAACACGTCTTGACCCCGCGCGAATTGCCGCGCCACGGCCTCCATCGCATAGGTACCGCCGCCGGGCACCAGAGCCACAGCGTCGGCGTTGTACACTTCGCCCAGCCAGCCCGAGAGGTCGCGCATGACCTGCTGAAATTCCGCTGACATGTGGTTGAGCGAACGGTCGGTAAAGACCACGCTGAATTCATCAAGCCCCGTGGGGTCTACCGTGTCGAGCAATGCCATCGTTCTTCCTCCATCTTTCGATCAAAGGCATATGTCCCGCCGCCGCAAAAGGCAATTCACGGCTAAAGCGGCCCTGGCAGACGCTCCTCGCTCAAAAGCACATTGGCCTCCACCTCCCCCGCGCCGGGCAGTGTCATGATCCGCCGCCTCAGCACACGCTCGAAGTCAGGCAGGTCCCGCGCCACGACCCGCAGACGGTAGTCGAAAAGTCCCAAGACATGCTCCACCGTCTGCACCTCGGGAATGGCCGAAACCGCCCGCTCGAAATCCTCCAAACTCACCCGCCCCCGCGTAGCCAGTTTGATGCCCAGAAAAACGGTCACGCCAAAACCCAACGCCTCGGCATTCAACCGCAACCGCCGCCCGGCAATCGCGCCGCCCTCTTCTAACCGCCTGATCCGCCGCCATGTCGCAGGCTGCGATAGACCAAACCGCCGTCCCAAGGCACTCGCACTCTGCGTCGCATCCCGTGCCAAGGCACGCAGCAACGATCGGTCAATCTCATCAAGTTCAATCACAGCGGCAGCCCCTCTTGCGTCTTGATCCGCGCCACATGCATCAACGCTTCGATCTCGGCGATATGCGGCAGGGTCAGAATGCGGCTGCGGTAAATCTGCTGATAATGCCCCATGTCCCGCGCAATAATCGACAGCCGCAGATCGACCCGGCCCAAAAACGTCTGAAGCTCGATCACCTCAGGCACCTGCCGCGCCTCTGCCATAAAGATGTCGAAGGCATTGGCCTGCGTCTTGTCCAGCGTCACCCGCAAAGACACCTCCAACGCATAGCCCAGTGCGGCCCAATCGATCACCACACCGCTGCCCTGCACGATCCCCTGATCCTGCAGCCGCGCAATCCGTCGCGCCGCTTTGCCGGAGGTGATATTGCACCGCTCCGCCAGCTCCCCGGGGCTGAGACTCGGCTCCGCCTGCCAATAGCGCAAAATACGGCGATCCAGATCATCAAGCATGAATTTTCCGTTTTCCAGTGAAACGACGAATAACTATCTTCATCCTTTCACAAATACCTCTGCGATGACAATGGCTCCTAGACGCAAGATCGCTATGGTGAACCCCAGATAGAGATCAACAAAAGGACAAGATCATGCGCGTTTATTATGACCGTGACTGCGATGTGAACCTCATCAAGGACAAGAAGGTGGCGATCCTCGGCTACGGTTCCCAAGGCCACGCCCACGCCCTGAATCTGCGCGATTCCGGTGCCAAGAACCTCGTCGTCGCCCTGCGCGAAGGCTCTGCCTCCGCCGCCAAGGCCGAAGGCGAAGGCCTCAAGGTCATGGGCATCGCCGAAGCGGCTGCTTGGGCCGACCTGATCATGTTTACAATGCCCGATGAACTTCAGGCAGAAACATACAAGAAATACGTGCATGACAACATCCGTGAGGGTGCCGCCATTGCCTTCGCCCACGGCCTAAACGTCCACTTCGGCCTGATCGAGCCGAAAGAAGGCGTCGACGTGATCATGATGGCGCCCAAGGGCCCCGGCCACACGGTGCGCGGCGAATACACCAAAGGCGGCGGCGTGCCCTGCCTCGTGGCCGTCGACAAAGACGCATCTGGCAAAGCGCTGGAAATCGGTCTGTCCTATTGCTCTGCCATCGGTGGCGGCCGTTCGGGCATCATTGAGACCAACTTCCGTGAAGAATGCGAAACCGACCTCTTTGGCGAACAGGCCGTGCTCTGCGGTGGTCTGGTCGAACTGATCCGCATGGGCTTTGAGACGCTGGTCGAGGCGGGCTACGCCCCCGAGATGGCCTATTTCGAATGCCTGCACGAAGTGAAGCTGATCGTCGACCTGATCTATGAAGGCGGCATCGCCAACATGAACTACTCGATCTCGAACACGGCGGAATACGGCGAATATGTCTCCGGCCCGCGCATCCTGCCCTACGACGAGACCAAGAAGCGCATGAAAGACGTGCTGACGGACATCCAGAACGGCAAGTTCGTGCGTGACTTCATGCAGGAAAACGCAGTCGGCCAGCCTTCGTTCAAAGCCACACGTCGCATCAATGACGAGCACCGCATCGAACAGGTCGGCGCGAAACTGCGTGAGATGATGCCGTGGATTTCCGCAGGCAAGATGGTGGACAAGGCCAAGAACTGAGCCATCTCCCCCTCAAGATAAGACGGCATCGACCCCGGCCTTGCGCCGGGGTCTTTGCCTTTACGCCGGAGCCCCGATGAACACCACGCCTCAGATCACCCGCACCAGCTGGCTGCTGATCGCCATTCTGGGCTTTGTCTGGGGCGGCACCTTTCTGGCCATCGAAATTGCGCTTACGGGCATTACGCCCTTTTGGCTCGCCGCCTCTCGGATCGGGTTTGCGTCAGTGGTGATGCTGGCGCTATGGGCCTGGCGCGGTTTCGCGCTATTCGCCGACCGCCCAACGCGGGGCGTGATCGCGACACTGACCACCATCGGCATTATCAGCTCGGCCCTGCCGTTTTCACTGCTGGCATGGGGGCAGCAATATGTGACCTCTGGCTTTGCCGGGGTGACCATGGCCTCGGTCGCGCTGATCGTCCTGCCCTTGGCGCATTTCCTACTGCCGGGAGAGCGTATGACCCCGCGCAAGGTTGGCGGTTTTGTCATTGGCTTTATCGGCGTGGTGGTATTGATCGGTGGGCAGGCATTTGAAAGCACGGGTGCCGCGATGGAAACTGCGGGGCGGATCGCCTGCGTCGGCGCGGCATCGTGCTATGCCATCAGCTCGATCCTCATGCGCCGCTTGCCGTCGGTAGACCCGATCGGCCTGGCCACGATCCTTATGCTGATCGGTGCAGGCATCATGCTGCCCGCCGCTTTTATCAGCGAAGGCCCGCCGCCCCTGCCCAGCCCCAAGATCGGGGCCGTCTTGGCCTTTCTGGGTCTGATTCCCACCGCAGGCGCGGCCTTTTTGCGGGTCTATGTGGTGCGCACTGCCGGGCCGGTCTTTATGTCCTTGGTCAATTACCAAGTGCCGGTCTGGTCGGTCCTCTTGGGCGCGCTGGTTCTGTCAGAGCCGCTGCCGATGTCGCTGCTCTATGCCATGGTGCTGATCCTTGCGGGGGTCGGGCTCAGCCAATACGGCGCGCTGAAACGGCTGTTCCAGCGCGGATAGGACAGCCTAGCCGCCCACCGCCGCATTCACCGCGTCAACCACGCTGTCCACGGCACGTTCCATCAGTGCCGCGTCTTCATGTTCGGCCATGACACGGACCAGCGGCTCGGTGCCCGATTTGCGGATCAACAACCGCCCGCCTTGCGCCAGATCGGCCTCGGCCTGCGCGATTGCGGCTTTGACCTGCGCCTCTTCCAACGGGGTTTGCCCGGCAGAGAACCGGACGTTTTTCAGCAGTTGCGGCACCGGGTCGAATTGGTACAGCAGCTCCGAGGCAGGTTTGCCCGAGCGGACCATCTCAGCCAGAAACTGCATCCCGGCCATAAGTCCGTCGCCCGTGGTCGCGTGGTCGGTCATCACGATATGACCCGACTGCTCCCCGCCGAGGTTGAACCCCCCTTCGCGCATCCGTTCCACCACATAGCGGTCGCCCACGCTCGTGCGCTCCAACCGCAGACCGCGGTCGTCGAGGAAACGCTCCAGCCCAAGGTTGCTCATCACCGTGGCCACAAGCGCCTTCCCCGCAAGCCGCTCTTCCTCGGCCCAACGGGCGGCCATCAGCGCCATGAACTGGTCGCCGTCCCCGATACGGCCATTCTGATCGATCAAGATCACCCGGTCTGCATCGCCATCAAGGCAGATGCCCACATCGGCGCCATTCGCCACCACGGCCTCTGCCGCGGATTGCGGCTGGGTCGAACCGCAGCCATCGTTGATGTTGAACCCATTGGGGGCCACGCCCACGGGGATCACCGTCGCACCCAATTCCCACAGCGCCATGGGCGCCACGTGGTAGGCCGCGCCATGGGCGCAGTCGATCACCACTTTCAGCCCATCAAGACGCATCTGCCGCGGGAAAGAGGATTTGACCCGTTCGATATAGCGATAGCGGCTGTCGTCGATCCGCTTGGCCCGGCCAATCTGGTCCGGCTCCGAAGGCGCGACCCCTTCCGCGACCAGCGCTTCGATTTCCTGTTCGACCTGATCGGAGAGTTTGAAGCCATCCGGGCCAAAGAATTTGATACCATTGTCGCTGGCCGGGTTGTGACTGGCCGAGATCATGACCCCCAGATCGGCGCGCATCGACCGCGTCAGCAGCCCGACCGCAGGCGTCGGCACCGGCCCCAACAGCAGGACGTTCATTCCCGTGCTGGTGAGGCCCGCCGTCAGCGCGTTTTCGAACATATAGCCCGACAGCCGCGTGTCCTTGCCGATGACCACGCGGTGCACGGTGTCTTTCTCACGCCGGAAATAGCGCCCCACGGCAGCACCGATGCGCAGCGCCATTTCGGCGGTCATGGGGTGAATATTGGCGGTGCCGCGCACGCCATCAGTACCAAAGAGTTTTGTCATAGCTGTTTTCCTGTCAGTGCCGCGCGGTAAAGTGAAATAGATTGGATGGTCTGCGCCACGTCGTGGACGCGCAAGACTTGGACACCGTGGCTCAGCGCCGCCAGCGCGACCGCGATGGACCCCGGTGCGCGATCTTCCCCAGCCGCGCCGCCCCCTATGGTGCCGATGAAGCGTTTGCGCGATGCGCCTAGCAAGATCGGCACGCCGAGGCTGTGGAACAGGCTGAGATTTGCAAGCAGCGTGAGGTTGTGCTCAAGCGTCTTGCCAAAGCCGATGCCCGGATCGGCGATGATGTTGTGCCGCGCGATGCCCTCGGCCTCCAACGCGGTGATCCGCCCCGCCAGATAGTCATAGACGTCGAGCAGGACGTTTTCATACTGCGGGTCACGTTGCATCGTGGCCGGGTCGCCTTGGGCATGCATCACGCAGACCGGCAGGTTCCGCGCCGCGCAAAAGGGCGCGAGCGCCGGGTCAAAGGTCAGCCCGGCCACGTCATTGACCAAATCCGCCCCCGCCGCGACCGCGGCTTCGGCCACGGCGGCCTTGCGGGTGTCGATGCTGATCGCTCCGGGTCCAGCAGCGCGCAGCCCTTCGATTACGGGCCGAACGCGCGCGATCTCTTCGTCCTCGGGCACCGTTTCGGCCCCCGGACGGGTCGATTCGCCGCCAATATCGAGCATGTCGACCCCCGCCGCCCGCATCGCCGCCCCCGCAGCGACCGCGATCTGCGGATCGGCATGACGACCGCCATCTGAGAAACTGTCCGGCGTGGCATTGAGAATCCCCATCACGCGGGGGCGGTCGAAAGTCAGCCCTGCGATGGCCGGGCGTGGCGCGGTCAACGCCGCCCGCGCCGTAGCGGGGAGCGCGTCTGCCGTGATCACATGCGGCGCCTGCCCCCGCGACAACACCTCAACATGGGTAAACCAGCCCCAGCCGCCCGCGAGCGTCAGCGCGCCTTCGGGCCGCGCGGGACCGACCTGAACCAGGGGACGGTGGTAAGAGGTCATCAGGCAATCTCCGCAGTGTCGACATCAAGCACCCGCACCGGAAGTGCCGCGCCCTCGAGCCGGTCTGCGCCGATCAACACCAACTCGCTGGCGGCAGAGCTCTCTGCGAACCACGCAGCCAAGGCCGGTGCCGCGCTTGGCGGGGCGGCGGGGCCGTCCACCGCATCGAGCACGATACGCGCGGGCGCCCAAATGCTGATCTGGCCGTTCTTCATGGCCCAGTCCAACTCTGTCCGGCTGCCCACCACTGCGCAGCGGGGATCGCGCGCCCAGAGCACCCAAGCGTTCTGTTCGATCGCCAAAAGGTCGATGTGGCGTTGCGCCTTCTCATCTCCGGCCCGTGGGGCCGCGATGTCTGCAGGACCAACGCAAAGGATCACGGGCTGGGCGGAGGCTGCCAATTGGTCGAGCCATCCGGTCAAGCGGTCAGAGGCAATGGCGGCATTTGACAGGTAAATCACGCGCGGCTGCGGTGCCTCTTGGGCGGCGTCCAGCGCTTTGGCACCGCCCTCCCGCGCCCGCACGATCTCAACCCCAAGCGCACCGGGGCCACGGTCAAGCTTTTCGATCCGCACGAAAACCCGCATCGCCTGCGGTTCGATCAAGATACGGTCCGCCACCCGTTCGGCCAGCGTTTCCAAGAGGTTGAGCCGCTCGGCGGCAAGCTCGGCGGCGATGGCCTCGGTCACGCGGTCATAGGACAGGATGCGGTCCACATCGTCATCCACCACGCCCGTCAGGGGCGCCACCTCGACCACCACGTTGAAACAGACCCGTTGCGTGACATCCCGCTCGGCCTGAAAGGCGCCGATCTCTACCTCAACGATATGATCGCGCAGGGAAATACGGTCGCGCGGCTCAGGGCCGGCCATCGTCTCTGCCCGCTCAGAAGGGTGGGCAAAGGCAAGTCGAATTTCGTCGTCGGACATCGGCAGCGCCTATCGGATCAGGGTATCGGGCCCCGTCGGGGGCGCTTCGATGCACATTTAGCAGGCCCACCGACGGCAGGCCAGCACCCGAAGGCACATCCGAACCCGAACTCTTAGTTCGAGGCGGTTTTCCACGTGTGGCGGTAAAAGAGATGCTGACCGATCCGCGCGGTCTTGGTATAGACCCGTGCCCAGTTGGGGTTCACGGCGGTCGTGTGGTAGTGGGTCGCGCCATCCGTCAGCTTGGGCGCGGAGCCGTCGATGATCGCACGCGCCACTTTAGAGACCCGGGCAAAGGCACGCGGCTCATTGATGACTTCTTTGTAGCCATCGCAGGTATAGGTGAACTGGCACTGATACTTGCGCCCCGTCCCCTGATTGATCACGCCGCAAAGCGTACCCGGAAAGCGGGCCGATTTCACACGGTTCATGATCACTTCGGCCACGGCAAACTGGCCTTTGACCGTCTCACCGCGGGCCTCGAAATAAAGCGCTTCGGCAAGGCACTGCAACTCGGCGTTGCCTTCGGCTTTGGGCTGGCTGTCGACCCAAGCGGTCGAGAATTTCACATCTGTCTCGCTGGCCGACACGGGCTGCGCGACCATCTCCTGAAGCCGCGCCGCACCGGCGGATTTCAGACCTTGAATTTCAATCTGCGCAAGATCGCTCGCGCTTTCGGAGCTTGCTTGAACAGCCAGCGGGCTGCTGCACAGAGCCATGGAAAGAGCAAAAGAGATCGACCGGATAAAACGCATCATGCGCCTCGCATCATTGTTAGGGCTGCGGGGCGGATAGCCAAAAGGTTCCGGGCGGTAAACCCAACCGCGCATTATGTGCAGAAACTTGCCGAATTATGGTATAAGTTGGGCTGGAGCCCGCTGCCCCTACCCGATCTTGTGGGCAATGGCGAGCTGGGCCGCAGCCAAACGTGCAACCGGTACGCGAAACGGCGAACAGGAAACATAATCAAAGCCCGATTCGCGGCAAAAAGCGATGGATTCGGGGTTCCCGCCATGCTCCCCACAGATGGAAAGGGTGATTCCGGGCTGGGCTCTGCGCCCCCTTTCCGCCCCAAGTTGCAGCAATTCGCCGACCCCATCGGTGTCGAGCACATGGAAGGGATCCTCTGGGTAGACCCCTTGTTGGACGTAATTCGACATGAAGCGCCCCGCGTCGTCGCGCGAGAGGCCATAGGTCATCTGCGTCAGATCGTTGGTCCCGAAACTGAGAAAGGCACAATGCGGCGCGATATCATCAGCACGCAGACAGGCGCGCGGGGTCTCTACCATCACGCCGAGACGGTAGGTGAAGCTCGCATCACGCTCACTGCGCACGGCGGCGGCCACGGCGTCGACGCTGGCTTTGACCAATTCCACCTCGCGCCGGGCGCTGACCAGTGGGATCATGATCTCAGGCACTACCGGCTCGCCATCGCGGCTGGCTTCGATTGTGGCCTCAAAGATCGCGCGGGCCTGCATTTCGTAGATTTCGGGCACCGTCACCCCGAGCCGCACGCCGCGCAGGCCCAGCATCGGGTTATACTCCGTCATCGCCGCCACGCGCCGCGTCACGTCAGACATCTGAAGGCCAAGCGCCTCGGCCAATTCGCGCTGCCCGGCTTTGTCTGAGGGCAAGAATTCATGCAGCGGCGGATCAAACAAGCGGATGCACACTGGCTGCCCCTGCATGATGCGGAACAACTGGGTAAAATCCTCGCGCTGCATGGGCAGCAGGCGTTCCAGCACGGCGCGGCGGTCTTCGCCGCTTTCGGCAAAGATCATTTCGCGCATCACGGTCAGGCGACCGGGCTCAAAGAACATATGCTCAGTCCGGCACAAGCCAATGCCATGAGCGTTGAAATTGCGCGCGGTCTGCGCATCGGCTGGGGTGTCGGCATTGGCGCGAATGCCGATATCGGCTACATCCTCGGCCCAGCCCATCAGCCGGGTGAAGGTATCATCCAGCGCGGCCTCTTGCATCTTGGCCGCTCCGGCCAAGACTTGCCCGGTCGAACCGTCAACGGTGATCTGATCCCCTTCGACAAAGACCCGCCCATCGGGGGCGATGATCTGCCGCTGGGTCACGACAAAGCGCATGTTCGACGCACCGACGACGCAGGGCAACCCCATGCCGCGCCCGATCACCGCCGCGTGGCTGGTGATGCCGCCGCGTTCGGTCAGCACGGCGGCGGCGGCATGCATGCCGCGAATATCTTCGGGCGACGTCTCGCGCCGGACAAGGATGCAAGGCTCCCCCCGCGCGGCGCTGGCCTGCGCGTCGCTGGCCGAAAAGACGATCCGCCCCGTCGCCGCACCCGGACTGGCGGCGATGCCGCGCCCGATCACGTCACGTTTGGCGCTTGGGTCGACCTGACGGTGGAGCAGTTCCGACAGCGTGCGCGGTTGCACCCGCATGAGCGCCTCCTCGCGGCTGATGATCCCCTCATCGGCCAGCGCCACGGCGATCCGTACCGACGCGCGAGAGGAGCGTGCGACCTTCACCCCATCCAGAATATGCAGCTTGCCTTGATCGATCACGAACTCGACCTGCATCTCGGCCCGGAGCCGTTTGCGCATCAGCGCCGCGTGGTCTTTCAACTCGGCAAAGGCATCGGGCACCAGCTCTTCCAACGACGGCCCACGCGGATCGCGGGTGAGATACATCGCCGCCGCATCGCCTTCGAGCGCATCACGGCCTTGGCTTTGGCTGAGGTAACGCCCGGTGATTTGCGGCAGGCCAGTATCGCTATCGACCAGTTGCAACACGCCCGAACCGCACTGCCCCTGCCCCACGCCAAAGGCCATTTCCTGAACCACCAGCCCCAGCCCCGCATCCGCAGGCGCGCCCTTAGCCTGCCGGAGCAGCCGCGCCGAGGTGCCATTCCACGCCCGCGCCATGGAGCGGAGCACAGCGGCAAGCTGGGTCGCTGGGTCTTGGGGGAAACGCTCCTCCGTCTCGGCCTCATAAGCGCGCAAGGACGCCATCAGCGCCGCGCGGCCATCGCCGTTCACATCGTCGAACATATCCGGATCCAGCCGCGCGACATTGACCGCATAGGACTGCACGAACCGCGAATAAAGCGCCGCTGCCGGGCCTTCGCCGATGGTCGTGGCGTAATATTCAAACAGCTTGTCGTTGATGCCAATGTTCAGCACCGCCCCCGGCCCGCCCCAATCAGGGTCTTGGCTAGAGGGGCGCACACAAAGCAGCGCGCCTTTGGGGAATTGATCGACCACAGCTTGGATATCAGGCAACTGCCCGCGCGCGATCTGTTGCACCGCGTCAAAGGACAGCGCAATGGTCCGTGGCACCGGCAACTCAAGCCGCACAAGACGCTGCAAGCATTTCGCCCGCCCGCCGTGGGTGTCATTGGCAATTGGCGCGGTGGGGGTCACCAGCGTGGTATGGGGATCGTTCTGCACTGCGGCACCTTAATCGTTCCGGTGCAGCATAGGGGTTGAGGCAGAAGGGGCAAGGGATCTTGCCCCCTCAGCGGTCAGCCATCCAGTTTGGTCAAGTCCGCCACGGCGCTACAGATCGTGCGAATACGGCTCAGGAGGTTAAGCCGGTTGCGCCGCACGGTGGGGTTGTCGGCATTGACCTGAACCGCTTCGAAAAACGCATCGATCGGCCCGCGCAAGTCGGCCATCGCCGCCATCGCCGTCGAGAAATCCTGCGCCGCCATCGCCGGGGTGATCTTGGCTTCGGCCTTGTCGAGCGCGGCAAAGAGGTCTTTCTCGGCTTCGGTTTCCGCAAACTTCGGATCAGCGCCGAAGGAGTATTCCACGCCGTCGGCCTCTTCGGCTTGGCTGAGGATGTTGTTGGCGCGCTTGAAGCCTTGGATCAGGTTCTCGCCATCGTCGGTTTTGAGCGTTTCCGACAGGGCGCGGGCGCGTTTGACCAAGAGGGTCAGATCGTCGCTGCCGTCCATCGCGATGCAGGCGTCGATGATATCGTGACGGATGCCTTGGTCGCGCAGGTAGACTTTGAGGCGGTCGTGGATGAAGGAGAGGAGGTTGTCGATCTGATCGTCCTGCCAACCTTCCTGCAACTTTAGGATATCCATAGCACGCGCGACGTTTACCGCATGGGCATTGAAACCCTCATTAAGAGTGAGCCGTGTCTGAACAGAAAGGTCATTCTCAACCAAAATCCGAATAACCCCCAAAGCCGCGCGGCGCAGCGCAAAAGGATCCTTACTCCCGGTTGGCTTCTCATCAATCGCCCAGAAGCCGGTCAGCTTGTCGATCTTCTCAGCCAAAGCCACGGCAATCGAAACAGGCTCAGTCGGCACATCATCGGACGGCCCCAGCGGCGCGTAGTGATCTTTCGCCGCATCGGCCACGGCATCCGACATCCCGGCCTTGCGCGCGTAGTAGCTGCCCATCAGGCCTTGCAACTCGGGGAACTCATAGACCATCTCGGAGCTGAGGTCGGCCTTGGCCACCCGCGCGGCCTGCTCGGCCTCATCGGCGTCGGCGCCGACCAGCGGGGCAAGCTCACGCGAGAGGGTCGCCATGCGGTCGATCAACTCGGCCTGGGTGCCGAGCTTGTTATGGAAGGTCACGTTTTCCAGCGCCTTGACCCAAGTCTCCATCCCCGCGCCCGAGGTCACGGTGCGCAGGTCGTTGTCCCAGAAGAATTTCGCATCCGACAGCCGTGCGCCGAGCACTTTTTCGTTGCCCGCAAGGATCGTGGCACCCTCATCGGCGGTGGTGCGGTTGGCAACGGTGACGAAACGCTCGATCTGACCCGACTTCGGATTGCGGACGGAAAAGAACTTTTGGTGTTCTTTCATCGAGGTTTGCAGCACTTCAGGCGGCAGGCCGAGGAAATCCGCGCCGATGCGGCCCATCAGCACGACGGGGTATTCAACCAGCCCGGCAACTTCGGCCAGAAGCCCTGGGTCTTCAACCACCTCCAACCCGGCGGCGAAGGCCATGTTGGTGGCGTCATGCCAAATCGTGTCCGCCCGCGCGGCAGGGCCGAGCACGACGAAGGCGCGCGCGAGTTTGTCTTGATAATCCTCGAACCCCGAGACTTCGATCTCAGCCGGTGCAAGGAAACGGTGCCCGCGCGTGGTATTGCCAGCGGCGATGCCGTCGATGGTCAGCGGCACCACCTCGGCCCCCGCCTCATCGCTGATGACGCAAAGGATCGAATGCAGCGGGCGGACCCATTTGAGGCTCCCCGTGCCCCACCGCATCGACTTGGGCCACGGGAAATTGCGGATGGTCTGTTCCAGCACCTCGGCCACGATCTCAGCCGCAGGGCGGCCTGGCTTTTCGATCTTAGCAAAGAAAACTTTGCCTTTGGGCGTGTCGCGTTCTTCCAATTGATCACGGGTCAACTCAGCACCGCGCAAAAACCCTTCGATGGCTTTCTCAGGCGCGTCGGCTTTCGGGCCTTTACGTTCTTCGACCTGCCGCGGGCTGGCGGCAAGCATATCGTCAAGCGCCAGCGTCAGACGGCGCGGGGTGGTGAAAACGGCGGCGGAGCCATAGGTCAGACCGGCTTCGACCAGACCGTTGGTCACCAGCTTTTGCAGGTCTTCGCCCGCGCGTTTCTGCATCCGCGCAGGGATTTCTTCGGAGAAAAGTTCAATCAGCAGATCTGGCACGGGCGGCCCCCAATTCTTGCCGCGATGGCGGCGTCTCATCGGGGGCTTGGATAACGAGTGCTAGGCGGAGGGTCTAGCCCCCCGCCCTGCGTTTAATCCAACAAGGTGCGGATATCGGGGTCGGAGAATTTCGGCACCACCCGGTAGCCCGCTTCGACGAAGTTATAGACCGCAAAGCCAATCAGCCCCAGCCCGGCTCCGCCCAATAGGAAACGCCCAAAGGCCATGCCGCGCAGGCTTTGCAGCGCCTCGCCCAGACCGCCGGCCTGTGAGGGGTTCGCGGTCAGCGCCGCATAGCCCAGTGAAAAGGCAACCAACCCCAAGATACCGCCATAGATAAGCAGGCCAACCTTCACGATGGGGTCGATGCTTTCGGTGAACTGGGTGCGCGCCAGATGGCCCTTATATTTCCCACTCCAACCTTTGTATGCATAGTAGATGCCTGCGCCCAACAAGATCAGCGCGCCTGCGGCCACGATATAGCGCCCGGCGGGCATCGCCATCAGCTTTTGCGTCCAGTCCTGCGCGGAACTGCCGCCGGAATTTTTTCCGCTCATCGCCAAGGCCAGAACGGAAACGCCGATACCGCCGTGGATCAGCCCAGTAGTGACTTGCCCCAACCGCGCGATCAGCCCCTTGGCGTCGGTCCCGTGATCTTCGACATCCTTCACGCCCGCAGCCACGCGCCAGACCAGATAGGCAAGTAGCCCGATGCCGATCGCGATGAGTGCCGGAATACCGTATGGCTCATCCCGCAGCGCCGCGAGGGCGTCTTTCGTGCCCGAGGCTTGGGTGCTTTTGACGGCGGCCAATAGGGCCAGCCCCCCGATGATCGTGTAGATCACCCCGCGCGCGCCGTAGCCCGCGCGCATCACCCATTTCAGCCCCTCATGTGTTTTTTCCGACATTTTCGCCCCCGTTCTATGTGGGGACAAGCGTTCGGCAGCGCCAAAAGGTTCCGCGCAAACAGGCCGCGCTTGCGTTTAAGATCAGTCGGCGGGACGCTCGGGGCAAGCCTCTCCTACCACGGTGCCGTCATAGGACTTCTCGCCGCAGTCGTTCAGCTCATGCCAGATGTAGCCACGCCCGTCATCGGTCAGCGCCACGATCCGGTCGACGCCGTAGTGCACGTTCTTGCCGCCAAGGAAGGTCAGCGCGGTGCCGGCCTCAATCTCGGCCCCGATGGCGGGGGCGTCGAAACAATCGAACCAGCCCGGCGCGTTGCGCGGATCGGTGGGGTCGGTCATCTCATAGGTCTCGGTCGCCATGGCGAGGCTCATGTCATGCTCAAAGCAGGCACGGAACCGGATCGGAGAACTGTCGGCATCGATGGCCCGCAGGTTGGTCGTGGCAATCTCTTCCGGCTCTTGCGAAGTAAGCGACACCAGTTCGACCTTAGCCTCAGGCACATCGTCGTAAAATCCATAGATCTGCAGATAATAGAGTGCAGCCCCGGCGATCAGTGCGGATACAAGGATCACAATACCGACGACCTTGCCGCTCATGCCACGCTATCCGCCTCAGGCGTCCAGCCGCCCGCGCGGGTCTGCACGAAGGCATCGGCACATTGTTTGGCCAAGGCCCGCACGCGCCCGATATAGGCCTGACGCTCGGTCACCGAGATCACGCCGCGCGCGTCGAGCAGGTTGAAGATGTGGCTCGCCTTGATGCATTGGTCATAGGCCGGATGCGCCATGACGATGCGTTTCCCGGTTTTGGGATCTTCGGCGGGCTGTTCGAGGATGAACTGACAATGCGCCTCAGCCTCGTTGAACTGATCCAGCAGCACCTCTGTATTGGCGGTGTCAAAGTTCCAGCGCGCGAATTCTTCTTCGGTCTGTTTGAACACATCGCCATAGGTCAGCGGGATCGGCGCATCGGGGCTGTTGAAGGGCATGTCCATCACGTGATCAACGCCCAGTACATACATCGCCAAACGCTCCAACCCATAGGTCAGCTCACCCGAGACGGGGTGGCAGTCATGGCCGCCAACCTGTTGGAAGTAGGTGAACTGGGACACTTCCATTCCGTCGCACCAGACTTCCCAGCCCAGACCCCACGCGCCCAGCGTCGGGCTTTCCCAGTCGTCTTCGACAAAGCGAATGTCATGCAGCGCCATGTCGATGCCAATGGCTTCGAGCGAACCAAGGTACAGTTCTTGCAGATTGGGCGGGCTGGGTTTGATCAGCACTTGGTATTGGTAATAATGCTGCAAGCGGTTGGGGTTCTCACCATAGCGCCCGTCAGTGGGGCGGCGCGAGGGCTGAACATAGGCCGCGGCCCATGGCTGCGTGCCGAGACTACGCAGCGTGGTGGCCGGGTGAAAGGTGCCCGCGCCCACTTCCATGTCATAGGGTTGCAAGATTGCGCAGCCCTGCCGCGCCCAATAGCTCTGCAATGCAAGGATGATCTCTTGAAAAGAGCGTGGTTTCTGCGCCGCGTCAGACATTGTGATTGCCCCTTAATGATGCGCGCCTTTCCTACGTCTGCAATCCATGGGGGTCAATCGCAGCTTTGTGAGAAATTCGCCCCCTTTGCCATGGCATTTGCGCCGCTTTCCGGCGTAATCTGGCTCGGATTTGGTTTTGCGAGAGTTGAGTAACGATGAAGCGAATTCTACGTGCCCCGGTGGCGATCTTCTTGGCCCTGAGCCTGTCTTGGGCCAGCCTTGCGCGGGCGCAATCGGCGGAGGATATCGTTTGGGTTCAGATTGAGGCGCAGCCCTCGTTAGCCGAAGCCACCGACCGTGCGCGCGCCTATGAGACCCTGTTGGATGACGTGAATGGCTTTTCCCTTGGCGGCGGTTGGTACGGCATCGCTGTGGGCCCCTACCGGCGCGAAGATGCGGAACTGGTGCTGCGCAGCTATGTGCGCGATGGTCTGGTGCCGCGTGACAGCTTCATCCAGCAGTCCAGCCGTTTCCAGCAGCAGTTCTGGCCTGTGGGCGACAACGTTCTCGAAACCGGCGTGATCGACGCCCCCGCAGGCGTAGATGGCGTTGAGCCAGAGGAAGCCGCAGCGGGCAGCACCACCCCTGACGTCACCACAACCCCGCTCGACGCGACAACGACCGAAGGCGAGATTGAAGGCGAGACTGAGGGCGAGATTGAAGTCGCTGATGCAGAAACAGAGGCCGAAACCGCTCCGGCCCCCACCCCGCCAGAGCCGGATGAAACCCCGGCAGAGGCGCGCCGTTCGGAACGCGCCCTCTCGGCGCAAGAGCGCAAAGACCTGCAAATCGCCCTGCAATGGGCCGGTTTTTACGACGCCGCGATTGATGGTGCCTTTGGCCGGGGCACCCGCGCCTCTATGGGGGCGTGGCAGGCGGCGAACGGATATGACCAGACTGGCGTGCTGACCACCCGACAGCGTGCCGCGCTGATTGCGCAGTATAATGCCGTGCTCGATGGGCTGGGCCTGCAAATGGTGCGCGATGAGAAAGCCGGGATCGAGGTTATGATGCCCACGGCTGAGGTCGAATTCGCCCGCTACGAGCCGCCCTTCGCCCATTACGACACCAGCGGCAACATCGGCGCAAGGGTGCTGTTGATCAGCCAGCCGGGCAACCAAGATACGCTCTACGGTCTCTATGACATCATGCAAACGCTTGAGATCGTCCCCTTGGATGGCCCGCGCGAACGCAAGCGCAACTCCTTTGAGTTGATCGGCGAGAACGGCAGCATCATCAGCCAGACGCAGGTCTCGCTGGAAAACGGTCAAATCAAAGGGTTCACCCTGATCTGGCCCGCCGGGGACGAAGACCGCCGCCGCCGCGTGGTGGCTGAGATGTCCAAAAGCCTGACCCGCCTGCCCGGCGTGTTGGACGCCGCCGCAGGCAACAGCGACGCGCAGGCGATTGATCTGGTCGCGGGTCTGCAAATCCGCCAGCCCAAGATCGCCCGCAGCGGCTTTTTCATCGACGGCAATGGCGCGGTTGTCACCACAAGCGAGGTTGTCGCCTCCTGCTCCCGGGTAACGCTGGACGCGGATACCGATGCCACTGTGATCGCCACCGATGACGCACGCGGGCTTGCGCTGCTCAAACCCGAAAGCCGTCTCGCCCCGCTGGCCGTGGCCGAATTCAGCAACGCGGCCCCGCGCCTGCAATCGGAAATCTCTGTCGCGGGCTACTCCTACGAAGGGGTGCTGAGCGCCGCGACCCTGACCTTTGGCGCGCTGTCGGACCTCAAGGGGCTGAACGGGGATGAAAACCTCAAACGCCTATCGGTCAACGCCCAGCCCGGTGATGCCGGGGGGCCGGTCTTTGACGAGAATGGCCATGTGGTGGGCATGTTGCTTCCCCAGACCGAGGCGGACCGCAAACTGCCCGAAGACGTGAGCTTTGCCCTTGATGGAAGTGTGATCCTTAAGGCGGCGCAAGACGCAGGCTTGGGCAGCAAACAGGCGCAAGGGGCCACGGGCCCGATCGCGCCGCGCGATCTGACGCTGCGCGCGCAGGGGATGACCGTCTTGGTAAGCTGCTGGGAGTAACGCGGGGGGCTCAGCCCCAAGCGACAAAGACAAAGGGCGGTGCCATCGGCGCCGCCCTTTCGCGTTTCAAGCGCGCCAGAACTTGGCGGTGAACATGACGTAGACCGCAAGCAATTCCAGTCGCCCGATCCACATGGCGATGATCAGAATCCATTTCGCCGTGTCGTTGAGACTGCTGAAATTCCCCGCAGGGCCGATGATCTCTCCCAGTCCCGGGCCGATGTTTGCCAGTGCCGCCGCTGCGCCCGAGACGGAGGTGACGAAATCCAACCCCGTCAGGCTCAGCGCGACCGAGATCAGGCCGAGCGATACGACGAAGAACATGAAGAACGACATCACCGAGCTCAGCACGTCCGCCCCCACCGGGCGGCCATCATAGCGCGGGGTAAAGACGCCATGGGGCGAGCGGATCCGCCGCAACTGCGCGCGGATCGAGGCAAAGAGCAATTGATAACGGAAGATCTTGATCGAACAGGTGGTCGAGCCCGCGCAGCCGCCGATCAAGCCAATGAAAAAGAACAGCGCCACGGCGAAGCTGCCCCATTTCATATAATCCGCCGACGCATAGCCGGTGCCCGAGATGATGGAGGTGATGTTAAAGATCGCTTCCCGCAAGATCCGCTCGGACTCGTAGGTCGTGCCGCTGCGCAGGACGAAAAAGACAATCACCACCAGAAAGATCAAGGTCATGAAAAAGCCGCGCACCTGCGGGTCGCGGTGCAGGGCTACGGGGTTGCCGTTGATAAGCTGCACGTAGCGCACGAAAGGCAGGGCCGCGAGGATCATAAAGATCGCCGCGACATATTCGGCGGGGCCAGAGAAGGTGCTGAACGAGGCATCGTAGTTGGAAAATCCCCCAGTCGATACAGTGGTCAGTGCATGAACCGTCGCGTCAAATGTGCTCATCCCGAGGGCAAGATAGCTCAGCATACAAGCCAGCGTCAGCCAAAGGTAGATCACCGAAATCTGAGTCGCGATTTGCCCCGCGCGGGGCAGGATTTTTCCAAAGGTGTCAAAGGATTCAGATTTGAAAATCTGCATACCACCGACCCGCAACTCGGGCAGGAACACCATGGCGACCACGACGATACCGATGCCGCCCAGCCATTGCAGAATACCGCGCCAGATCAGCAGGCCCTTGGGCAGGTCTTCCAATCCGGTCAGCACCGTGGCCCCGGTGGTCGTCAGCCCCGACATCGCCTCGAACATCGCGTCGGTGACGCTGGCATCGGTCGCGCCCAGCACGAAGGGCAAGGCCCCGAACAGCGGCAGCATCAGCCAGACGCCGGTGGTGAGCATAAATGTCTGTTGGATGGTGAGCCCTTCGCGGACCCCATTGGCGCTGGCAAGGGCGATCATACCGCCGCCCAACGTGGTGATCAGCGCGCTTTCGACGAAGACCCACCATTGGCCCCGGCCCTCGGCCAGATCGACCAAGATCGGGATGATCATGGCAAGGCCAAGCACGGCCACCAAAAGGCCCACGACATATCCGACAGGTCGTATATCCAACATGGGCGCAGCGTTGGCTTGGCCGCTCGTCGCTGTCAAGCCGAGACGGGACCGGGGTGCGATTTGGCCCCGGTCCGTGTCGTCTTAGATGTAGTAGAGGTCTTTGAAAACGTGGTGAACGATGTCGTCACGCTTGATGCCCATGGCGGCCAGTTCTTCGTCGCTTTTCGCTTGCAGGCCTTGGACCTGCTCAAAACGGCGGTGGGCGGTGGAGCCCATCATGATGCCATGGCCGATCCCCGCAAAAAAGCGACGCAGACCGGCGCCGGCGCGCCGCAGCCCTTCAAAGGGAGAGACGGAGTGGGCGGGATGAGCAGTGCTCTGGTAGGTCATCTGATTGCCTTTGCAATTTCCAGTATTTCGATGACCGTTAGATAGGCAATGCTGCGCCGCAGCAGAACCGACGTTTTCGCATAGCCGCTGGTCGGGACTTGCAGGGCTGACGGGGCGACAATCGCCATATCTGCGCTAAGTCACCCGGAATGCCCCGCAAAGGGGCGCTGCGCGTGGTGCGGACAACCATCGCGCGACCACTGCGCCGCGCCGGGTCAGCCGACGTGAAAGAGCGTGTTGAAAAGCTTGGGGTCGATGCTTTGCGCCGCGAAGGTCTCACCTTGGGTCAGCACGCTGATCGCATCGTGGCTGTGCAGGCTTTCTTGATGGCTGGCGACAATGCGGAAATCCCCCACCCGGCCATCGGCCAAGAGTTGCTCGCAAAACAGCCGCGCGGCATCCTCAACAAAGATCGGATTCGCGGCGTTGAGTTCGGCGAACGCCTGTTCGTCCTCGCGCTTGACCATGACCTGCGTCTCGGTCGGCACGGCGCGGCGGCAAATCTCGATCAGGTCTTCGAACCACAGGCAATCGCCCTCGTCCTGCGTCTCAACCGAAATGCGCGCCACGGAACGCTGCGAATGCGGCGTGGCCAATTGCCCGCGCGTTTCCCGCGCGTGTTCGCTGAGTTCCAGCGAACAGGGGCAGGTGCTGGAATAGACGTAATCAAGATGCACGATCTTTTTGCGCTCTCCGTCCTGCTCAACCAGTTCCAGCGCGATGTCATAATATTGATAGCCCGTCAGCCCCGAGCGCAAACTGCCGATCTTCATTGGAAAAGAGAATCGCATCTGAATCCGCGCGTCCAAGCTTTCGAGATCGGTCTTATAATCATCCAGCGCCGCTTCGATCACCTCAAAGCTAAAGGTCGCCTCGGCGTGGCGGTAAAAGCTGCGCATGATGCGGGACATGTTGATGCCCTTCTTTTCCGCATCAAGCGACACCGAACCGGTCACAGATGTTTCCAGCCGCATATCCCCGCCCTCACGGCTGCGGTAACGGATCGGTAGGCGAAAGTTCGAGATGCCGACATGCTGGATCAACTGCTGCGCCCCGCGGATCAGGCTGGAGGGGCCGTTTTGCAGATCCGGCAGGCTGGCGCGGTAGTTGTCGCCCGCGGTGAAGTCCTCGGGGTAGGCACGGCTCAGTGCCGGGTAGTCGGCGGGCGCGAGCATCCGCGCCATGGCCGGGTCAAGGGCTGCGATCTCTGCAGGGGTGGCCGTTTCGGCCCAAGCGCGCAGGGTGGCGAGCGCAGCCTCCGCCGCGCTTCGATCCGATGTTTCGGACATCTCAGTCACGATGTTCATTGCGCGGCCCTCCGGTCTGTCGTCCTCAATGTATGATGCGCGGGGCAAAAATGCCACCGCGCCTGCGACACATCAGGTCAGGCTTGCGCCGCCGCGTCCAAAGCTTGCAACAGATCGGCCTTGAGATCGCCGGTATATTCCAGCCCCACGCTGATCCGAACGAGGCCCGGCGTAATGCCTAAAAGGTCTTTGGTTTCCTGCGGCAAACGCTGGTGCGTCGTGGTGGCCGGATGGGTCACGATGGTCTTTGCATCGCCGAGGTTGTTGGAGATCACCCCGACCTGCAATGCATTCAGGAAGGCGAAGGCCGCCGCTTTGCCGCCCTTGAGGTCAATGGAGAGTACCGTGCCCCCTGCCCCCATCTGCTGCATCGCCAGCGCGTTTTGCGGATGCGCGGAGAGGCCGGGGTAAAGCACCCGCGCCAGTTCGGCGTGGCCCTCCAGCGCTTCTGCCAATTCCTGTGCGCTGGCCGCCTGTGCCCGCACCCGCAGGTCGATGGTTTCCAACCCTTTGAGCATGATCCACGCTGTAAAAGGGCTCATCGAGCCGCCGGTGTGTTTCATATAGGGCTCAAGCGTGCCGCGAATGAAATCGCGGCTGCCCAGCACCACACCGCCAAGCGCGCGGCCCTGCCCGTCGATATGTTTGGTCGCCGAATAGACCACCACATCCGCCCCCTGCGAAATCGCGCGCGAAAAGACTGGAGTCGCAAACACGTTATCGACCACCACCAGCGCGCCCTTGGCATGGGCCAGTTTGGCGACGGCTTCGATGTCGATCACTTCAAGCGTGGGGTTGGCGACGGATTCAAAGAACACGGCGCGGGTGTCCTCGCGGATCGCGGCCTCCCATGCGCCCAGATCGCTGCCGTCGACGAAAGTGACCTCAACCCCATAGCGGCCAAGGATTTCTTCGAGCACATAGATACAAGACCCGAATAGCGCCCGGGCCGACACCACATGATCGCCCGCCTTCAGCATTGAGATCAGCGCGCCCGACACCGCCGCCATGCCGCTGGCCGTGGCGAATGCGTCTTCGGCCCCTTCCAGCGTGGCGATACGGTCTTCGAACATCGCGACCGTCGGGTTGCCGTAGCGGGCATAGATGAACTCATCCGGGCCAGTTTCCTCGAACCGGGCCTCGGCCTGTTCGGCACTGTCATAGACGAACCCTTGGGTGAGGTAGATCGCCTCGCTCACCTCGCCATATTGGCTGCGGCGGGTACCTGCGTGGATCGCTTGGGTGCGCGCGTGACGGTCGTTGCTCATCTATCTCATCCTTCTGGCCCGACCTTGCGGGCATAAAAAAACCCCAGACGCGGCCAAGCGAAAGGGGTCTTTCATCCTGACCTTTTAGCGGCATGTTTAACGTGGCCCACAATCCGGTAACAAATCGCCACGCGGGGTGGATTACGCCGCGCGACGCTGCAGGTCAACAGTTTCGCGCGGGCATGGTTTAAATTCGGGTCAGCTTTGATCTTTCTTCTCGCCGTAGGCTTCGAACAGCTTGCCCTGCGCCATGAAGAAAACGAAAATCGCCGCCGTCAGGCCGAAGGTTTTGAAATAGACCCATGTGTCGGTCGAAAGGAACCGCCAGATTAGCTCATTCGCCAGCGCGAGGCCAAAGAAGAAAAACATCAGCCGCTTGGTCAGCAGCATCCAGCCCTCATCGCGCAGCGGCATCATCTCTTCCATGACGTATTTCAGGTAGGATTGCCCGCGCAGCAGGCCAACCGCCAAAAGGCCGCCAAAGAGCACATAGATCAGCGTCGGTTTCATCTTGAAAAAGCGGTCGTCGTTCAGCCAGACCGACAGCCCGCCAAAGATCACCACCAGCACCACGGTGGCGACCTGCATCCGGCTCAGCTTGCCCGTCAGCGCCCAGAGCGCGCCGGTCGACAGCACCAGCAAAGGCACGAACATCGCGGTGACGACGATGAAGCCATCGTATTCGGTCCCGCCAATGGTATAGGTGTTATCCTTCAGCCACAGATAAGCGACGAGGAAGGCCAGCACAGGGCCATATTCCAGCGCCGCGCGCAGCATTGGGTTGATCTCTCTTGGTTCTGACATGCCTGTTCCTTCAGCCGCCCATTTCAACAATCACCGCCCCGGCCGCGATCAGCGCCATCAGCGCGATGCGGCGCGGGCCGACGGTTTCTTTCAGCACCAGCACGCCGATCAGCGCGGCAAAGACGGTCGAGGTCTCGCGCAGCACTGCCGCCTCGCCCACCTTATCAAGCCGCGTGGCCAGCATGACCGACCCAAAGCTCGCAAAAGCGATGAACCCGCCGATCACGCCGCGCAGCATCAGCGGCGCCACCTCGGGTGGGTTCTCCATCCGGTGCCAGCGCCGCCATGCAATCACCGGCATCACCAACCCGTCGATCATGAAAAACCACGCGAGAAAGGTGAACGGGTCCGCCGTGGCGCGAATACCGTATGCGTCATATGTGGTGTAAAGCGCCACGAACAAGCCCGTCAGCACCGCAAGCCCCAAGGCCGCGTGCAACGTATCGCGCGCGGCGACGAGATTGCGCAGATTATAAACCGCCAGCCCGAAAATACCGCTCAGCAGCACGGCCACGCCGAGCCACTGCACCGCGTTGAAGCGCTCGCCAAAGATCAGATAGGCGCCGACCACGGCAAACAGCGGCCCCGTGCCGCGCACCACCGGGTAGACCACCGTATAAGCGCCCTTGGTATAGGCCCAGGCTTGCAACAGCTTGTAGATCACATGGATCACGAAGGCGCCGAGGAAGATCACCCACATATGCGGCTCGGGCCATGGCACGACGAACAGCGCAAAGGGCGCGGCCATCACACCATAGGAGACATCAATCGCCCCGCGTGTCAGCCACGGATCATGCCGCCCCTTTTGCAACGCGCCAAAGACGGCATGTAAAAAGGCCGCCGACAGCGCCAACCAAAGCGCCGCGGTATGGCCCGCGGGCGTGCCTTCGATCGACAGGATCCATTCGGTCATCGCGGAACCACCACAGCGGCGAGAGGTTTATTCCTCAAAACCTTTATCACCAACGGAAATTTCATGTTTGAAAGCCTGCTCGCCGATCTGACCAACAGTTTTTCCAAAGTGCCCGTCACTGTCGCTGCCGCGCGGCTGCTGATGGCCGCGTTTCTGGCGGGCGTTGTGGGGTTTGAGCGCGAGCGGCGGGACAAGCCTGCGGGGCTGCGCACCCATATCATGGTGGCCATCGCGGCCTGCCTGTTCATCATCATCGGGCAAGAGCTGGGCAGTCTGGAGTTCGGAGAGGGCGACCAGATGCGCTTTGATCCGCTGCGTTTGATTGAAGCGGTCACAGCGGGCGTCGCCTTCCTTGCCGCGGGGATCATTTTCACCTCCAACGGCGAAGTGCGCAACATCACCACCGGCGCGTCGATGTGGTTGGCCGGTGCCATTGGTCTTGCTTGCGGCGCGGGGCAGATTTTGCTCGCCTGTCTTACGGCAGGGATTGTGGTCAGCGTTCTGACGGTATTGCGCTGGATTGAGCGAAAGCTCGGCACCCACGAGTAATCAGAGCCGCCGCGCAAGGCGACCAAGGCGTCGCTAGGCATCCGTACCAACCAATGCGGCGGCAAATTCATCGGGATCAAACGGGGACAGATCGTCAATCTGCTCGCCCACACCCACCGCATGGATCGGCAGACCGAAACGATCCGCCAGCGCCACCAGAACGCCCCCCTTTGCGGTGCCGTCGAGTTTGGTCATAACCAGACCGCTGACGTCGGAAATCTCTTGAAAAACCTTCACTTGGTTCAGTGCGTTCTGCCCGGTCGTCGCGTCCAGCACCAATAGGGTGTTATGCGGCGCGGTCTCATCCTTCTTGCGGATGACGCGGACGATCTTGGCCAATTCCTCCATCAGGTCGCCCCGGTTTTGCAAACGGCCTGCGGTGTCGATCAGCAGCAGGTCGGCGCCTTCCTCCTGCGCGCGGCCCATGGCGTCGAAGGCAAGGCTGGCGGGGTCGCTGCCCTGCGCTGCAGTCAGCACAGGCACGCCTGCGCGTTCACCCCAGACCTGCAATTGCTCCACCGCGGCGGCGCGGAAGGTGTCGCCTGCGGCGATCACGACCTTCTTACCCGCCGCACGGAATTGCGAGGCCAGCTTGCCGATGGTTGTCGTCTTGCCAGAGCCGTTCACGCCGACCACTAGCACCACCTGAGGCGTCTTGGAATAGATCGGCAGGGGCCGCGCCACAGGCTCCATGATGCGGCTGACTTCGCTGGCGAGCAGTTGTTTGATCTCTGCCACCGACAGTTTCTTGCCAAAGCGCCCTTCGGCCATGTTGGCGGTGACCCGTAGCGCGGTGTCAACGCCCATGTCGGCGCTGATCAACAACTCTTCGAGCTGTTCGAGCATCTCGTCATCCAGCGCGCGGCGCAGAACGGGCTGCGCTGCGCTGCGGCCCATCAGACGGCCTAGAAGGCCCGGCTTCGCAGGGGCGGCCTCTGCTTCGTCAAGCGCAGGCGCGACCGGGGTCATGGCTTGGCGCAGGTCCACGGCGGGCGGCACTTCGTCGGGGGCCGGAGCGGGGTCGGGGGCCGGAGCGGGGTCGGGGGCCGGAGCGGGGACTGGATCGACCGCTGGCGGCACCTGCTCGGGTTCGGGCGTGGGCTCCGGGTCTGCGGGCTCAGATGGCACCGCTGGCGCGGGCTGAGGGGTGGGCTCGGGAATGGTGACGGGCTCGGGCGTCGGCTCGGGCGTTGATTCTGGCATTGGAGCGGGTTCGGGGGTTTCCTCCTCCTGCTCAGCTGCCAACATCGGGCCGCTGTCGTCCTGCCCATCGGGCATCACATCCGACGCCGCGCCGGGCTGGTCCATCACCGCATCCACGGGGGCCGCTTCGGCCTCCGTTTCGCCGCCATCGCTGACTATCGCCTCTAGCCCCTCGTCGATCTTGGACGAGGATTTGAACAAGCGGTCCTTGAGCTTCGTGAAGAAGGCCATCGGCGTCTCCCATGCAGTTTCGTCTTGATCTATAGGCTTGCCCGCGCAGATGGAAGGGCGCCTAAGGCAGATCAAGGCAACCGAGAGGGGCCGCGGTTAGATTTCGTCGGGAAAATGCTTCATCACCAGCCGGATCGGGTTCGGCGCCGCCTGCCCCAACCCACAGATCGAGGCATCGACCATCGCGGTCGACAACTCCTCCAACAACCCTTGATCCCAGCGGTCCTCTTGCATCAGCTTGACCGCCTTTTCGCAGCCCACCCGACAAGGCGTGCATTGGCCACAGCTTTCATCCTCGAAAAACCGCAGCATATTGAGCGCGGCCGCGCGGGCGCTGTCATGTTCAGAGAGAACAACCACCGCCGCCGAGCCAATAAACGACCCATGCGGTTGCAGCGTGTCGAAATCGAGCAGCACGTCATCCATCGAAGCAGGCAACAGGCCAGAGGACGGCCCGCCCGGCTGGTACGCCTTCAGCACATGCCCCTCTGCCATGCCCCCCGCTGCCGCGATGATGTCGGTGATGGTCGACCCCGCGGGCAGCAGATACATCCCCGGCTGCGTCACCCGCCCCGAGACCGAGTAGCTGCGCAGCCCCTTGCGGCCATTCTTTTCGGTGGCGTTTAGCACCTGTGGCCCTTCGCGGCAGATGCGGGCGATCCAATGCAGGGTTTCCACGTTATGCACCAATGTCGGACGGCCAAAGACCCCCACCTGCGCCACGTAAGGCGGGCGGTGACGCGGCAACCCGCGCTTGCCTTCGATGCTTTCGATCATCGCGCTTTCTTCGCCGCAGATATAGGCGCCCGCCCCGCGGCGCAGATCGACATAGCCGGGGGTGATGACGCCGGCATCCTCCAACGCCGCAATCTCACGCCGCAGAATTTCCAGCACCGCCGGGTATTCGTCGCGCATGTAGAGGAAGACTTTTTCGGCCTCCACCGCCCAAGCGGCAATCAACATGCCTTCGAGGAAAAAATGTGGTCTGCGCTCAAGATACCAGCGGTCCTTAAATGTACCCGGCTCGCCTTCGTCACCATTGACCGCCAGATAGCGCGGGCCGGCGTTGCCACGCACGAAGCCCCATTTCTTGCCCGAAGGGAAGCCCGCCCCGCCCAGCCCGCGCAGACCAGCCTCCAGCAGTTGTTCTTGCACCGCCTCCCAGTCGCCATCCGCACGTAGGTTCAACAGCGCCTCGTAACCACCTGAATTCGCGTAGGTTTGGTAATCCTCATAGTCCGGCAGTTGGACATGCGTGTCCTGTACTGCAATCGCCGCCTGAACCTTTTCCGGCGTCGCATGGTCGATGTGATTGTGTCCCAGTTCCAGCACCGGCGCGGTGTCGCAGCGCCCCATGCAGGGCGCGCGCAGCACGCGGACCTGAGTGGGGTCCAGCCCCTCCTCCAACGCCGATTTCAACGCCTGCGCCCCGGCCAGTTCACAAGACAGCGAATCGCAGACGCGGATGGTCAGCGCGGGCGGCGGGGTCTCGCCCTCTTTCACCACGTCGAAATGCGCGTAGAAACTTGCGACCTCATAAACCTCGGCCATCGACAGGCGCATTTCTTCTGCCAAGGCACGCAGATGCGCGGCTGAGAGGTGTCCATAGCGGTCTTGGATCAGATGCAAGAACTCGATCAGCAGATCGCGGCGGCGCGGGCGGTCGCCCAACAGCACGCGAACGTCCTCCCAAGCCGCGTCCTGCACCTGCCGCCCCTTAGGGTGATGCCGCCCCTTGCCCTTGCCGGATTTCCAGACGCCCTTTTGCGGTTCCTGTCCCGTCGCTTTGCCGTGATCATCCAGCGCCATGTCTTTCCCCCTCGGCATCGCTTTCAACAGTCGTAGCAAATCAAGGCGCAGCCCGGCGATCAAAAAGCGACAATCGCGCGGGTGTTTGCGTTGTGCGCAGACCCTGCGGCGGGCAGAATGGGCGGATGCGCCGCGAGGCAGGTCATGAGTAAGGGAAAACACGTGCTGTGGTATGTGATCGCCAGTTTGACGCCAGCGGTGCTGATCGCCGCCGCCGCCCTCTTGGGCGGGGTCTGGCCTGTGCTGGCGCTTTTGTCGATCACGGTCCATGTGGCCTTCATGGACCGGTTGGGCCGCGCGCTGAGCCTTTCCGACAGTTCCGGTCGGGGGCTGACGCTGACGTTGGCTGCCGTGCATTTCATGCTGCTGCCGCTCGGGGTTTGGGCGATTGGCGGCGCGCCGCATCTTCAGGGGCTGGACCGCGTTCTGATCTTCGCCGCCCTCGGTCTGTTTCTAGGCCAGATCAGCAATTCCAACGCGCATGAATTGATCCACGCATCCCGCCGCCTGCCCCGGCGGATCGGCACGGCGGTCTATATCTCGTTGCTGCACGGGCATCACGTCTCGGCCCATCTGCGGGTGCATCATCCCGCCGCAGCCACCCCGGCTGATCCCAACTCTGCGCCCAAGGGCATGGGGTTCTGGCGGTTTCTGCTAAACGCAAGCTGGGGGGAGTTTCGCGCCGGGTGGCAGGCCGACAACGCGCAGCGGGCGCGCAAAACGGGGGCGAAGGGGCTTCACCCCTATGCGATCTACCTCGGCGGTGCCGCAGTGGCCCTGTTCACCGCGCTGCTTTTGAGCGACATTTCCGGGCTGTTCGCCTATCTTGGCCTTGCCGCCTATGCGCAGATGCAACTGCTGCTGTCGGACTATGTGCAGCATTATGGCTTGCGGCGGCAGCAACGCCCCGATGGCCGGTTCGAGCCGATCGGCCCGCAGCACAGTTGGAACGCCCCGAAATGGTATTCCGCGGCCATGATGCTGAACGCGCCGCGCCATTCCGACCACCACATGCGCCCCGCCCGCGCCTTTCCGGCGTTGGAAGTGACCGAAGAGATGCCGAAACTGCCCTATTCCCTGCCCATCATGGCGGTGATCGCCCTTGTGCCACCGCTCTGGCGTCGGGTGATGGACCGCCGCGTGGCGCGGTGGCGCCGCGGCTGATCCCACTGGCGCGGGGCGCGGGCTTCTGGCAGGCTGTTGGGATGAGACATACCCTCGCCCTGATCTGCGCCCTCCTGCCCCTGCCCGCCTTGGCCGAGATGTCAGCGGCGGAGTTCGAGGCCTATACGCAGGGCAAAACGCTCTACTACGGCCAGTCCGGCGAGCCCTATGGGGCCGAGGTCTATCACGAGGATCGCCGCGTGCAGTGGTCCTTTCTTGATGGCCGCTGCAAGGAGGGGCGTTGGTATGAGGCCGAGGGGCTGATCTGTTTCGTCTACGAAGACGACCCCACCCCGCAATGCTGGAGCTTCACCGAAAGCCCATCCGGGCTGGTCGCCCGGTTCGAGAATGACCCAACCCAAACCGAGCTTTACGAGGCGCAGGAGCAGAATGACCCTCTACTCTGTCTCGGGCCCGAAGTCGGGGTCTGACCGGCCTTAGCTTTCGCCTTTGACAGCCAGCCGACCATCCGCAAATTCGATCTCCAACCGGGCGGCGTTCTTTGCGGCCTCGGCGCTGGTCACCACATCGCCATCGCCACGCACCACGGCGAAACCGCGGGCGAGCGTTTCGCGGTAGCCAAGCGTGCCAAGGGTGCGGCCCAAAGCGTCGATCTGGCGGCGACGGCGGTCTTGATCCGCGCGGCCTGCGCGCGCCAACCGGGCGAGCACCTCATTCAATCGCTGGTCTTGGCGGGAAAGGTCGCGGAGCAGCACCTCTGGGCGGAAAGTCTGCGTACGGTCGAGCAGCCGTTCACGACGACGCAGGATCTGCCGCTGCAACACCTCGGGGTGAAACCGGTCGATCCTTGTCCCGAGCCGTTCACGCTGCCCTGCCAAGTTGCGTTGCCATGCGGGGTCGAGCCTTGCCGATAGCTGGGCCAGCCGCTGACGATCAGCCTCCAACTGGCGGCGCAGGGTGCCGGGACGCAGGGCACCGGACATATCGGCCAGTTTCACGCGGCGGCCTTGGACGCCTGCGATCAGCGCGGGTCCTAGTTTTTCGCTTGCGCGGTCGAACCGCTGCCACGCACCTTCAGTCAAAGTCTCGGCCCTTGGCAGGGCCCGCGCCAGATCCCGCATCCGCTGGCCGCGCCGGGTCAGCCCTTGGCTCAGCGCCTGACGCATCCTCGCGCCCTGCCCTTCGAGCCATGCTGCCAGTTCATGCCGCACGGGCACCGCCAATTCCGCCGCTGCGGTCGGCGTCGGCGCGCGTTTGTCAGAAACGAAGTCGATCAGCGTCGTGTCTGTCTCATGCCCCACGGCAGAGATCAGCGGGATCTCCGAGGCTGCCGCCGCACGCGCGACGCTTTCCTCGTTAAAGCCCCAGAGGTCTTCGACCGAGCCGCCGCCACGGGCCACGATGATCAACTCGGGCCGGGGCAATGCGCCACCGGGGGTCAGCCGGTTGAACCCTTCAATGGCGCGCACGACTTCGGGCGCGCATTTCGCGCCCTGTACGGCGACGGGCCAGACCAGCACTTTGCGCGGGAAACGGTCGCGCAGCCGGTGTAGGATATCACGGATCACAGCCCCCGAGGGCGAGGTCACGACGCCGATGATCTCAGGCAGGTAGGGCAGCGGGCGTTTGCGTTCGGGGGCAAAGAGCCCCTCCGCCGCCAGTGCCGCCTTGCGTTTCTCCAATAGCGCCATCAGCGCGCCCATGCCCGCCGGTTTGATATCCTCGATGACGATCTGGTATTTCGATTGGCCGCCAAAGGTGGTGATGCGCCCGGTGGCGATCACCTCCATCCCCTCTTCGGGCTGGGTTTCAAGCCGGGCGGTCACGCCTTTCCAGATCACGCCCGAGATCACCGAGCGGTCGTCCTTGAGATCAAGATAAACATGCCCCGAACGCGGGCGGCTGACGCGGCCCACTTCACCGCGAATCCGGACATGGGCAAACTCACCCTCAATCACCCGCTTGATCGCACCAGAAAGCTCGGTGACGGTAAATTCCGGGCTGTTTGCACCGGGGGCGGGGTCGTCGAACAGATCCATCTGGGCACCTTGTGTCTGTGGGCACCCCAGCTTAGAACGCGGAGCAACGAAGTCCAAGGGAGTGCGCGGCATGAATATCCTGATCCTCGGCAGCGGTGGCCGCGAACATTCACTTGCTTGGGCGGTGATGCAGAACCCCAAATGCGACAAGCTGATCGTAGCACCGGGCAATGCGGGCATCGCGGCCATTGCGCAATGCGCTAAGCTCGACATCATGGATGGCGCGGCGGTGGTGGCTTTCTGCGAAGGCAACAACATCGACTTCGTCATCATCGGCCCCGAAGCGCCCTTGGCGGCAGGCGTGGGCGATGACCTGCGCACGGCAGGATTTGACGTTTTCGGCCCCTCCAAAGCGGCGGCGGCGCTGGAGGCTTCCAAAGCCTTTACCAAGGAAGTCTGCGACGCCTGCGATGCGCCCACGGCGGCCTATGGCCATTTCACCGATGCGGCCAGCGCCCGCGCCTATGTGGAAAAGCAAGGCGCGCCGATCGTCATCAAGGCCGACGGTCTGGCGGCGGGCAAAGGTGTCATCATCGCCATGACCGACGCCGAAGCCCTCGCCGCCGTAGATGAGATGTTCGACGGTGCCTTTGGCGACGCGGGCGCCGAGGTCGTGATCGAAGAGTTCATGGAAGGCGAAGAGGCGTCTTTCTTCGTGCTTTGTGACGGGGAAACCGTGCTGCCCATCGGCACGGCCCAAGACCACAAGCGCGTCGGCGACGGCGACAGCGGCCCCAATACTGGCGGCATGGGCGCCTATTCCCCCGCCCCGGTGCTGAGCGACGAGATCGCCGAACGCGCGTTGGATGAGATCATCCGCCCCTGCATGGCCGAGATGGCGAAACGTGGGATGCCCTATCACGGCGTACTTTATGCCGGGTTGATGATCAAAGACGGCCAGCCGCGTCTGGTGGAATACAACGTGCGCTTTGGCGATCCTGAATGCCAAGTGCTGATGATGCGCCTTGGTGCGCAGGCCTTTGATCTGATGCAGGCCACGGCCAAGGGGTCTTTGGCCGAGATGCAGGTCAACTGGGCCGAAGACCACGCGCTGACCGTGGTGATGGCGGCGAATGGCTATCCCGGCGCCTATAAAAAGGGCAGTGAGATCAAGGGGCTGAAAGACCTGCCCGAAGACAGCGCCAATATGGTGTTCCACGGGGGCACCGTGGCGCAAGACGGGGCGATCTTGGCAAACGGCGGCCGCGTGCTGAACGTCACCGCGCGCGGGGATACATTGGCCGAGGCGCAGGAGCGTGCCTATGCGATGGTCGACGGGATCAATTGGCCAGAAGGCTTCTGCCGCCGCGACATCGGCTGGCGCGCGCTGAGCTAACAAGCGGCGGCTTAGGCCGCCCCAGCACTCTCACTCACAGGCAAGTGCCGCAGCAAAGCTGTCGGCCCCCGCGAAGGGGCCGATGTCGCGACGCGCAAGCTGCCCGTCCTTCAGGGTCACCCCGACCACGCGCTGCCAATCGGCATCCGCCAGCACCATCTCTGGCCCGGCACCGCAATCGCGCAGACCGCCCGAGATGAAGGACTCTCCGATTCGATGGTTGGTCAGCCCCGGCATCTGAGCCACCTCGCTCAGGTCCCCATCCGCAAAACGCCAGACCCGCAGCACCCGCGCCAGATGAGGGCGGTCGACATAGGCGATCTCAACCGCGCCGTCACCGTCGAGATCAGCGGCGCCTATGGGGGCAAGCCAGCGGTTGCTTTGGCCGATATGCGGGGTCTCAGCAATCTTGCCCTCGGGGCCGTAGATCGCCAACGCCGCACCGCGGTTCACGTCGGTCTCAATCACAAGCACTTCGGGCGCGCCATCGCCGGTTACATCGACCAGCCGGGGGGCGATATCTTCGAAAACATGGTCACGGGGTAGAGTGAAGCGTCGCGCGTTTCCGTCTGCCAAAGAGACCTGTAGCCCACCCCATTCCAGCGCATCGCCCAGAATGCCGTGGGCGTAGCGCCCGGTGGGCGAGATATAGCGCGCGGCGGTGATCGTCTCCGCCGCGGCGCTGGTCGCAATCAGCGCAAGCAGAACTGTGCCGACCGCCCGCATCAAATCTGCTTTTCCGGCATCTGCACGCGCAGACCGTCCAGCGCATCGGTGACCTTGATCTGGCAGGTCAGGCGCGACCGCGCAGGGTCAGGCTCGAACGCGAAGTCGAGCATGTCTTCTTCCATGTCGTCCATCGGCGTCAGCTTCTCTGTCCACGCGGGATCGACATAGACGTGGCAGGTGGAGCAAGCGCAGGCCCCGCCACAGTCGGCTTCGATGCCGGGAATGTTATTGTCCCGCGCGCCTTCCATGACCGTGAGACCATTGGCCACCTCGACCACATGTTCGGTGCCGGAATGTTCGACATAGGTGATTTTGGCCATGATGATGCCCTTTCGTCCTAAAAGCTCGGCCTTGTTTAGCGGGCTATGGCAGCCGGTTCCAGCCCCCTTTTCATGAGGTCACGCAGTGCGTGACATTGCGGTGGGCAAGGTCCGCGCATCCCGCTAGTCTGCACCGCAAACGACAGGCAAGCCCCGAGAGAACCGGCATGAAACAGCCCATCACACTCCGATCCGCCACCCTACGCGGGGCGCTGCTCTTGGCAGTGGCCGGGATTGCGGGGTGTGATAGCACGACCCCGGCCACGCCGCGCCCGGAGCCGGGGGTGCTGGAAGCCACCCGCAACGGCCCCGCAGGCGCGGCTGAGGGCAGTTGTTGGGGCCGCACGGTCAGCCCCGCGGTAATAGAGACGGTGACCGAACAGGTCGAAGTCACCCCCGCCAAAATGAACGCCGATGGCAGCATCGCCAAACCACCGGTTTACAAGACAGAGACCCGCCAAGAGATCGTGCGCGCACGGGTCGACAACTGGTTCGAGACCCCCTGCCCGGATGTGCTAACGTCAGAGTTCAACAGCACCCTGCAACGGGCGCTGCAGGCACGCGGTTTTTACGCCGGGCCGATCACCGGTGAGATGGACAGAGCGACACGGCTCGCCGTACGGCGCTATCAGGCCAAACAGGGGCCGAACAGCGAGGTGCTGTCGCTCACCACGGCCCGCGCGCTTGGGCTTGTCGCGGTGCCCCGGCAAGGCGGCTGATCCCCCAACGAAAAAGGGCGCCCGGAGGCGCCCTTTCCAAACCACGGTAGCGGATCACTCTGCCAGCGACAGCGCGACAAATCGCGGGTCGCCGCCACGGCGCACCAGCAGCAGCAGAGACTTGCGGCCAGCCTCTTTCGCTGCGGCGATCCGCGCTTCCAGATCAGCGATGCTTGTCACCTGCTCCTGACCCGCTTCGGTGATGATGTCCCCCATGCGCAGGCCCTTCTCAAAGGCCTCCGACGTTTGATCCACATCCGTCACGGCAAGACCGCTCATATCGCCATCGGCCCCCAGTTCGGCGCGCAGATCATCCGTAAGCGGCATCAGGGTCAGGCCCATCAGCATGGTCGACTGCGGCTCTGCCTCGGTGCCGTCATCGGCGTTTTCGTCCATTGCCGCAGGAACCGCGCCATCCGCATCTTCGCGGCGGCCCAGCACAACTTTGATGGTCTGGGTCTTGCCATCGCGCAGCACGGTCACGCGGACCGTCGCGCCCACGGGGCTATTGCCCACCTGACGCACCAGACCGCGGGTATCGACGACTTCGACGCCATCGAAGGATTTGATCACGTCACCGGTCTTGAGCCCTGCTTCCCGCGCCGGGCCTTCCGGCACGTCGGTGATCAAGGCCCCAACGGCTTTCTTAAGGCCCATGGCGTCGGCCACATCATCAGTCACGTCCTGAATGCGCACACCCAGCCAGCCACGGCGGGTCTCACCGAATTCCTGCAACTGGTCGATCACGCGGGTGACCACGTTCGAGGCCATCGAAAAGCCGATCCCGATGGAGCCGCCATTGGGCGACAGGATCGCGGTGTTCACGCCGATCACCTCGCCATCCATGTTGAACAGCGGCCCGCCCGAGTTGCCCCGGTTGATCGCAGCATCAGTCTGAATGTAGTCGTCATAGGTGCCCGACAGCGCCCGGTTGCGGGCTGATACGATGCCCGCAGAGACTGAAAAGCCCTGCCCCAGCGGGTTGCCCATGGCAATCACCCAGTCCCCCACACGCGCGGCGTTGCTGTCGCCGAAAGAGACGAAGGGCAACGGCTGGCTGGCTTCGACCTTCAGCAGCGCAATGTCGGTCTTGGGGTCGGTGCCGATCACCTTGGCGACCAGTTCCTCGCCCGAAAAAAATTCGATCGTAATCTCATCGGCGCTTTCGATCACGTGATTGTTGGTCACCACATAGCCATCTTCGGAAATCACAAAGCCTGAGCCAAGCGCCGAGGAACGGCGCGGGCGGTTGCCCTCGCCGTCGTTGTTGCGGTCCTGAAACTCGCGGAAAAAGTCTTCGAAAGGCGAGCCTTCGGGAACGATGCCCTGCGGCCCGGTGCGGCCCTCAACCGTGGTCGATGTGGTGATATTCACCACCGAGGGGCTGATCTTTTCCGCAAGCGGGGCAAGGCTTTCAGGTTTGGCCAGCGCCATGCTGGCTTGCAGGATCAAGAGGGTCAGCGCCATCACCCCCATTGCCATCGCTCGCATCCATTGGGTGTGTTGTGCTGTTTTGGACAGGGAAACCGCCTTGGCCTGCATTCATCGTCTCCTGATTGTTCCTGTTGTTGCCAACGTGGGCAGAGTGCATTCCGAAAGGACGCGCTGCAATAGCAAAGATGGGGCCGATCACGGGCATTTCAACGGGCACGCGGCTGATGATTTATCGCTCGGGCCTCTGTGCCTTGGCAGAATGCGCGGCGAAACCGAACGTCCTTCGGCCCCTGATCCGGCCTTTAGACGCCCAATTGAAACGCCAGCCAGACAAATATCAATCCGGCGACCACCACCAGTGCGCCGAGTTGGCGCAGCGCCGCCTCAGGGATGCGGCGGAGCATTTCCAGCATCTGCTCCAAAAACGAAGGGGCCAGTGCGTACACCAGCCCCTCGAATATCAGCACCGACCCTAGAGCCAGTAGAGCAAGGCTCATTCGTCGAGCGCGCCTGGCTGGTCGGCCTCCGCGTCCGGCGCGACAGGTGCAGGCGCTACTGGCTCAGGCGTGGTGGGGGCCGCAGGGGCGGCCTCCTCCTGCGTGTCGTCGGCAGCAGCGCTATCGTCCGCTGGCGCAGGTTCCGCCGCCGGCGCATCGGTTTGCGGTGCCTCGGCTGGCGTCTGGACCTGTGCCTCGGCCGCTGTCTGCGGCGGTGCGTTCGCATCGACAGTGGTCGAAGGATTGCGGTCCGAGCGCAGGTAGTTGAAGAACTCGCTGTCCGGCGACATCACCATGGTCGAGTTCTCGCCCCGCAGGGCCTGCTCATAGGCGGTCAACGACCGGTAGAATTCAAAGAACTCCTGATCCTGACCATAAGACTGCGCGAAGATTTTGTTTCGCTGAGCGTCCGCCTCACCTTCGATAATCCGTGCGTCCCGACGCGCCTCCGACAAGATCTCTTCATAGGTCCGGTCAGCAAGGGCGATCACACGCTGCGCGGCCTCGCGGCCACGGGCGCGTTCATCGGTGGCTTCACGCTCACGCTCGGCGATCATCCGCTGCAGGGTCGCATCAAAGTTCTGCTCTGGCAGGTTGGTCTGACGCAGACGCACATCAACGACCTTGAGGCCAAGCGCCTGTGCACGGGCATCTGCGCGGACACGAATTTGCTCCATCAGGTCCGACCGCTCGGGCGACAGGATCGTGTTGGAGGTCACGCCTTGCGAACCCAAAACGGCACGGATCTGGCTTTCCATGATGCCGCCCATTTCGCTTTCGGCCTGACGTTCACCGCCCGCACCCAAAGCTTGGCGGTACTGGACCATGTCGTCGATCCGGTAGAGCACGAAGGCATCGATTTCCAGACGACGGTCATCGGCGGGGGTGACTTCGATCACCGGGGTTTCCAGCGACAAGATCCGGTCTTCGTAGCGCACGACCTCATCCAAGAAGGGCACCTTGAAGCCGATGCCCGGCTCATTGCGGACCTGTTTGATCTGGCCGAAGCGCAGCACCAGCGCTTTTTCGCGCTCGTCCACGACGAAGACAGCCGAGAGAACACCCACGATGGCGATCACCAAGATGGGAATGATAAGACTTGTTTTCCGCATCAGTTCGACCCTCCGCCGCGCCGCAATTCATTGAGTGGCAGATAGGGAACGACGCCCTGCCCGCCTTGGCCGCTGCCGTTTTCGAGGATGATTTTATCCACGTCGCCCAGCACCTTTTCCATGGTCTCAAGATACAGACGCTTGCGCGTCACGTCGGGCGCGTTGCGGTATTCTTCCAAGACGGCCTCAAACCGGCTGGCTTCACCTACAGCGTCGTTCACCACACGGGCGCGATAGCCTTCGGAGGCTTCCAAAAGCTGCGCGGATTCACCGCGGGCTTCGGCGGTGCGGCGGTTGGCATAGGCATCGGCCTGACGCTCTACCCGGTCACGCTCCTGTTCGGCCGCTTGCACGTCGCGGAAAGCGTCGACGACCGACTGTGTGGTCGTGTTGCCATTGGCATCGGTGACCTGCACGGTCTGGCTGGGCGGGTCGACCTTGTTCACGTTGACACGCAGCACGTTGATGCCGGTTTTGCGGTTATCAAGCGTGGTTTGGATCAACTCTTTCACCCGATCTGCAACGGCACCACGGTCCCGGTTGAGGATCGGCGCGAGTTCGGACTGGGCGATAACTTCGCGCATCGCGGATTCGGAAATCGCACGCACGGAGGCTTCGGGATCGCGCAGCGAGAATTTGAAATCGCGCGCGTTCTTGATGTTCCAGACCACCTGAAAGTCGATGTCGACGATGTTTTCATCGGTGGTCAGCATCAGGCCTTCGTTGCCGCCCGTGCCGCGCCGCACACCAAGTTCTTCGGTGCGGTTGGTGGTGACGTCAAAAACCTCTGCCGTGACCAGCGGCCATGGGGCAAAGTTCAAACCCTCGGTGCCAATGCCGGAAAATTCGCCCAAGAACAGTTCGATCGACTGCTGTTCGGGCCGCACGGTATAAAAGCTGGCAAAACCCCAAAGCGCCACGCCGGCCAAAAGGGCAATACCAATTGTCGAGCGGGTCACGCCCGGCCCGCCAGAGCCGCGGCCACCGCCGCCGGTGCCATTGCCCCGGTCGCCACCACGGCCGCCCATCAGGACACGCAGCTGCTCTTGGCCCTTGCGCACCAGATCGTCGATCTCGGGCATCTGGGGGCGGTCACCGCCCTGCCCGCGTGGACCCTGCGGCCCGTCGTTGCGTCCCTCGTTGCCGCGGCCACCATTGGTGCCCCGGTCTCCGCCGTTGCCCCGGTTGCCGCCTCCGCCGCCCCCCCAGGGGCCTTGCGAATTTCCTGCCATTGATATGTTCCCCTCTCGGCCGCCCATGCGGCCTATCGTTCCAAAAATTGTACGCTTTCGCGCGATATTCAAGCCGTGCGGGTCGGATTACGCATCGTCACCAGCTCTTCGGACATGGTTGGGTGTACCGCGCAGGTGGCGTCAAACTGCTCTTTCGTGGCCCCCATCTTGACCGCGATGCCTACCATCTGGATCAACTCGCCCGCATTTGGTGCGACGATATGACAGCCCAGCACGACCCGCGTATCGGCGCAGACGATGAGCTTCATCAGCACCCGGTCGGCCTTGCCCGCAAAGGCCCCCTGCATCGGTTTGAAGGAAGTCGCATAGACCTCGATCGGCCCTTTGTCGCGGGCGTCTTCCTCGCTCAGCCCCACGGTGCCCATTTCGGGCTGCGTGAAGATCGCCGAGGGCACCAGATCATGATCGACCGGCGTCGGATTACCGCCAAAGACGGTTTCGACAAAGGCCATGCCTTCGCGGATCGCCACCGGCGTAAGGTTGATCCGGTTGGTCACGTCGCCGATGGCATAGACCGAGGGCACGGCGGTCTGGCTGTACTCATCCACTTCGATCGCACCGCTGCGGCCCAGTTTCACGCCCAGTTCTTCCAGCCCCATGTCGTCGCTGTTGGGGCGGCGGCCAGTGGCAAAGAGCACTTGGTCGAACATCTTTTCGGTGCCGTTGGTCGGCTTGACCTTCATTGGGCCGCTGCCGTCTTCGTGGCTGGGCGTCATTTCCAGAATGTTGGTGCCAAGATGCAGGTCGATCCCCTTTTCCTGCATCATCTCGGCCACCATGCCGCGGGCTTCGTCGTCAAAGCCGCGCAGGATCTGCGCACCGCGGTAGTATTGCGTCACCTCGACACCCAAGCCGTTGAGGATACAGGCGAATTCACAGGCGATATAGCCGCCGCCGATAATCAGGATCGACTTGGGCAGCTTCTCAAGGTGGAACAGATCGTCGGAGACCAGACCCAGTTCCGCATTCTCGATCTCGGGGCGCACGGGGCGACCGCCGCTGGCGATGAGGATATGTTTGGCGGTCTTCTCGGTCCCGTCGGAAAGGGCGACGGTATGGGCGTCTTTGATCCGCGCGCGGGCGTCGAAAGTATCGACGCCAGAGTTCTTCAAGAGCTTGCGATAAACGTCTTCAAGGCGGTCCAACTCTGTGTTCAGGCGGCTTTTGAAGTCATGCCAATCGAAGGCCCCGGCCTTGAGATCCCAGCCAAAGCATTTCGCCTCATCCACCACATCGGCATAGCCCGAGGCAAAGACCATCAGCTTTTTGGGCACACAGCCCCGGATCACACAGGTGCCGCCATAGCGGTCTTCTTCGGCCAGTCCGACCTTGGCGTCATGCTCGCCCGCCGCGACACGCGCCGCCCGCACACCGCCCGAGCCGCCACCGATGACAAACAGGTCGTAGTCGAATTCATTCTTGGCCATTTGGCGCCTCTCTTAGTCGTTTTTGGTGTTGCGCGGGATCGCGCATATTCTGGTGTTGCGCGGGATCGCGCATATTCTGGTGTTGCGCGGGATCGCGCGTGTCTCGCTCTTGGGCGTTAATCGCTGAGGTCGGAAAACAGGTTGTCGGTCTCGACGAATTCCAGCCGGTCGGTCGCCACGGTGCCTTCATTTATGTCGCGCACCTCAACCCTGCCATCCCCGTAGCCGATCACAACCGCGTCACAGATATCTATGAACAGGCCGTTTTCCACCACGCCGGGCATCTGGTTCAGCACCAGCGCTAGTTGCCGCGCGTTGCCGATGCGCCCCAGCCGCAGGTCTAGAATATAGTTCCCCTCGTCGGTGATGAAAGGCACCTCGCCGTTCATCCGCAGGGTCGAGCTTTGGCCCAGCACATCCATAGAGATCAGCGTCTCTTCGACCAGCGCCTGCGTGGTCTGCCAGCCAAAGGGAATCACCTCGATCGGCAGGGGGAATGCCCCCAGATGATGCACCTCTTTGCCGATATCGGCGATCACCACCATCTGGTCACTGGCCGTCGCTACGATCTTTTCTTGCAGCAACGCGCCGCCGCCGCCTTTGACGAGGTTCAGCTCTGCGTCGAACTCATCCGCGCCGTCAATCGTCAGGTCGAGCCATTTCGCCTCATCAAGCGAGATCACCTCGATCCCCACCTCCCGCGCCAGTTGCGCCGTGCGCGAGGAGGTCGGCACGCCTTTGATCCGCAGCCCATCTTCGCGCACCAACTCGCCCAGACAGCGCACAAGCCACGCCGCCGTCGATCCGGTGCCAAGGCCCACGCGCATCCCATCTTCCACGAACTCACAGGCCCGTTTCGCGGCCACGAATTTGGCCTTGTCGATCGGTGATAGGTCTCCGGACATCGGGTGCTCCCTCTCAGGCGTTTGCCGCGTTATAGGGCGAATTGGCATAGGGTGCGAGGGGCAAGTCAGCGGTTTTTGGACGCACGGCGATGCGACAAGACGGCCAGAGCGCGCCTTCAGTCGCTTTCAGCGCGCCAAGCGGCGGCAGGAAATGGTTGGATCGGCCCACACCACTTGCAATGCGCCAAAGGTCTGGGCGATACCCGTTCCACCGCGCCCCGACACCCGCAACCATAAAAGGGTCCGCCACCTGATGTTTCTTTCCGTCTTCGACATGTTCAAAGTGGGTATCGGCCCTTCGTCTTCGCATACCATGGGGCCGATGGTGGCGGCGGGGCGTTTCCTGGACCAGATGCGCGCATCGCCTTTCCAATTTGCCGGGCTGCGCGCCTCGTTGCATGGCAGTCTCGCCTTTACCGGGGTGGGCCATGCCACCGACCGCGCGACGATCCTCGGCCTCGCCGGATTCACGCCCGAGGACTATGATGCCGAAGCCGCCGAGAAGGTGTTGGAAGAGATCAAGCAGACCCGGCGCATCAGCGTCGAGGGGCTGCCCGAACTGCGCTTCGACCCCGAGCACGACATGATCTTCGACTACGACACCAAGCTTGCAGGCCATGCCAACGGCATGATGCTGATGGCCACCGACGCCCAAGGCGACGTTGCCTTGCGCGAAACCTATTATTCCATCGGCGGCGGCTTCGTGATGACCGAAAAGGAACTGGCCGCAGGCAAGGACACGGATGAAGGCGCGCCGGTGCCCTTCCCATTCAAGTCCGCCGCGGAAATGCTTGAGATGTCGGCCAAATCCGGCAAGACCATCGCAGGTATGAAACGCGCCAATGAGGAGGCGCGCGGCGGGGCCGAGAACCTGCGCGAAGGCAGCAAACGGCTGTGGCAGGTGATGCGCGATTGCATTGACCGGGGGCTAACGACAGACGGTATCCTGCCCGGCGGGCTCAAGGTGAAACGCCGCGCTAAGGGCATCTACGACGCGTTGATGGCCGAGCGCGGACAGAACCAATCCGCGCCGCATACGATCAACGATTGGATGAGCGTCTATGCCATGGCGGTGAACGAGGAAAACGCGGCGGGCGGTCAGGTCGTCACCGCCCCCACCAACGGGGCTGCGGGCGTGATGCCCGCGACCTTACGCTATTACCTCGACCACGTGCCCGGCGCGTCAGAGGCGCATATCGAAGACTTCCTGCTCACCGCCGCCGCCATCGGCGGGCTGGTGAAATACAACGCCTCGATTTCGGGGGCCGAAGCGGGCTGTCAGGCCGAAGTCGGCAGCGCCGCCGCCATGTCCGCCGCCGGGCTCTGCGCCGTGATGGGCGGCACGCCGCAGCAGATTGAAAACGCCGCCGAAATCGCGCTGGAGCATCACCTCGGCATGACCTGCGACCCCGTCAATGGGCTGGTTCAGGTACCTTGTATTGAGCGTAACGGGCTGGGCGCGATCAAGGCGGTTTCGGCGGCCTCATTGGCGCTGCGCGGCGACGGCACGCATCTGGTGCCGCTGGACGCCTGTATTGAGACCATGCGCCAAACCGGCGCGGACATGAGCGAGAAGTACAAGGAAACCTCGCTCGGCGGGCTGGCAGTGAACGTGCCAAATTGTTGAAGCTGCGCAAATTTGCACAGCCTCCGTTCGCCGGGGCCAATTGTTGAGGACACCGCCACCGCCTATCTTCTAAGCAACCGCAAAGGAGAGCATCATGTCCCTCAGACCCACATTGGAAACCCGCTGCGCCACGCCCACAATGGAAGGCGCAGGCGTCAAATTGCACCGCGCCTTCGGCTTCCACGATCCGTCGGAGCTGGACCCCTTCCTGCTGTTTGACGACTTCCGCAACGACCGGCCCGAAGACTTTGAAAAGGGCTTCCCTTGGCACCCCCACCGCGGGATCGAGACGATCACCTATGTGCTCGAAGGCACCGTGGAACACGCGGATTCGCTGGGTAACACCGGCGATCTGAACGCGGGCGACGTGCAATGGATGACCGCAGGCTCGGGCATCTTGCACCAAGAAATGCCGCGCGGGAATGCCGCCGGGCAGATGCATGGCTTCCAGCTTTGGGGGAACCTGCCGTCAACCCAGAAGATGACCGCGCCGCGTTATCAGGATATGAAATCCGCCGACATTCCTGTGGTGACAGATGACGACGGCACGCGGGTCAAGATCATCACCGGCGAGTTCTGGGGCAAACGGGGCCCCGTCGATGGCATCGCCGCCGATCCGCAGTATTTGGATGTGTTCGTGCCAGCGGGGGTCAGAAAGACCTTTAAGATCGACACTTACCGCCGGGCCTTCGCCTATGTTTTCCAAGGCACGGGTGCGTTCGCGGATGCCTCCGCCCCCTCGGGTGTGCTGCTGGAAAAAGAAGTCGGCGGCGAAGAGGTCAACATCCGCGATATGTCGGGCGACCGGACGCTGATCCGTTTCGGCACCGGGGATGAGGTGACGGTTCAGGCTGGCGAGGAAGGTGTGCGCTTTCTTCTCATCTCTGGCGCGCCGATTGAAGAGCCCGTCGCGTGGCATGGGCCAATCGTGATGAACACCCGCGCCGAATTGCAGCAGGCGATGCGCGATCTGAACAACGGGACTTTCATCCGCCCGGCGCATTGAACCGAAGGGCCGTGGCCGCTCAGGCGGTCACGGCCTTGCGCACCATATCCCAATATTGCGCGACAACCTCGTCCAGCGACAGCCGCCCGCCCGCGCGGTACCATGTGTTCACGCCCGTCAGCATCGCGATGATCGCCAGCGTCACGATCTTGGTGTCGGCGACGGAGAAATCGCCGCTGGCAACTCCGGCGCGGAGGATCGCTTCCAACCGGTCCTCATAGTCGCGGCGCAGACGCTCGATCACGGCGAAATTCTCCTCCGTCAGATTGCGCAGTTCCATATAAGCGATGAAAACCTCATCAGGCCGATCCGCGTGAAAGCGGATGTGGAAGGCCACGAAGTCCTGCAACTGCTGCAGTGCAGAGCGGTCTGCATTGTTGGGCGTTTCGGCCAGCAGGTCGGTCATATGTGCCCGCATCAGGTCGAACAGAAGGCTTTGTTTATCGGGCGTGTAGTTATAAAGCGCCCCGGCCTGAACGCCGACCTCAGCAGCAATCGCGCGCATCGACACGGCGGCATAGCCGCCCCGTGCAAAAAGCCGCAGTGCAGCTGCGCGCACGCGCGGGCCAGTGATATCGGAGTGTGAGCCTGTGGTTCTTGCCATGGCGGCAATTTAATGAACAAGCGTTCAAAAGCAAACCCCGCTTGCGCGAGGATCACGGCTGGGGCAGAACGAGGCATGACCCTCATGCGCACGCCCCGTCCTTTTTCGATTGCCGCCTTGCTTCTAGGCGTGACGCTATTCGCGGGTTGCGCGCAATTCCCCGAACTTGATCGCACGATCACCCCCGAACTCGAAGCCGCGCCCTACCCCGACATTGTGCCGATCGCCCCCCTTTTGGCCCAAGCCACGGCCGGGCGGATTGACCCAGTGCAGACCGAAGCAGAGCTTAGCGGACGTGCAGCACAACTAGAGGCACGCGCCGGACGGGTATCCAGCAATAGCACTGATACCACCACCGCCGCACGGGTGGCACGGCTGCGCGCACGGGCCGAACGTTTGCGCCAACAGCGGATCACCTCTGACGAACGTGAACGTCTGGCGCAGACACCAGCACTCTGAAGCGCGTTTGGCGCGTTGCACGCAGGCGCTGAACCAGCTACATCGCGGCAATGCCCGGCCAAGCCTGCCGGGCCTCTCAGATCAGACCAAAAGGACCACCACCATGTCTAAACCGCTTCGCCTCGGGATTGCTGGATTGGGAACTGTGGGTGTGGGCGTGCTGCGCATTCTGCGCCAGCAAGCCGCCCTGTTAGAGGCCCGCACCGGCTGCGCGATGACGGTTTCTGCGGTCTCTGCCCGCACCCGCAACAAGGATCGCGGGCTGTCGCTTGCGTCTTATGACTGGGAAGACGATCCCGTCAAACTGGCGACCCGCGATGATGTCGATGTTTTCGTCGAACTGATGGGCGGCGCGGACGGCCCTGCCAAGGCCGCGACCGAAGCCGCCCTGGCAGCGGGCAAGCATGTGGTCACGGCGAACAAAGCCATGCTGGCGATACACGGCCAAGCGCTGGCCGAACAGGCCGAAGGCGCAGGCGTGGCGCTGCGCTATGAGGCCGCCGTGGCGGGCGGCATCCCGGTCATCAAGACGCTGATGGAAGGGCTTGCTGGCAATGAGATCACCCGCATCATGGGGGTGATGAACGGCTCGTGCAATTACATCCTCACCCGGATGGAGGATTCGGGCAAAACCTATCAAGAGATTTTCGCCGAAGCCGATGGGCTGGGCTATCTCGAAGCCGATCCGCAATTGGATGTCGGCGGCATCGACGCGGCGCATAAGCTGGCGATCCTGTCTTCCATCGCATTCGGCACCAAAATCGACTTTGATGGCATCCAGCTTGAGGGGATCGAGCGGGTCGCCATCGAAGACATCCGCGCCGCCGCCGACATGGGCTACAAGATCAAACTGCTGGGCGTCACCCAGAAAACCGGCCGCGGGCTGGAGCAGCGGATGATGCCCTGCCTCGTGCCGCAGACCTCGCCTTTGGGGCAGCTTGATGGCGGCACCAACATGGTGGTGATCGAAGGCGATGCCGTGGGCCAGATCGTGCTGCGCGGTGCCGGGGCAGGTGAAGGGCCGACGGCCAGCGCCGTGATGGCCGATATCTGCGATATTGCGCGCGGGTTGCGCGGGCCGGTCTTTGGCCAGCCCGCCGAGACGTTAGAGCAAACCACCCCCGCCAGCAGCCAGCGCCCTGCCCCCTATTATCTGCGCATGGCGCTCGTCGACAAACCCGGTGCACTGGCGAAAATCGCCACCGTGCTGGGCGAAGCGGGCGTGAGCATCTACCGGATGCGCCAGTATGAACATTCCGACACTTCTGCCCCGGTTCTGATTGTGACGCATAAGACCAGCCGCAATGCGCTGGTTGAGGCGCTGGCGAATATGGACAAGACCGGCGTGCTGGCGGGTGAGCCGGTCGCGTTGCGGATCGAAGAGGTCTGAAGGTTTGCGTTGAGGGCCATCGCCTGCCCGCGGGTCGGCGATCTGACCGCGAATATTGCCACTTTATGGTGCAGCCAAGATGTACCTTCGCAAAGTAGCACCCAGCCCCACCAAATCGCCTACCCGTCTGGGCGGGCAGGCGATGGCCCGGCGCCTGCGGCTTGATTCCGGGCTTAGGTGGCATTTGGAGCCAAGCTCCGGCGTTTGCCAGCGGATCGGCAAACTGAAGGCAGCGACATGCCACTTTATGGCGCAGCCGTGATGTGCGCTCCGCGAGGGTGCACCCAACCTCATCAAATCGCCCACCCGGTCGCGCCAAAGGTGCGCCCTTATAATACGGCACGCCTTTCGCGTGACGGCCCGGCGCCTGCGGCTTGCTTCCCGGCCAAGTGCTACCTGCGCCCAACCCAAAACTTGCCCCGAGGCCCGCGCGAGGGTACAGGACAGAAAACACATTGCACCCAAGGACACCTCATGACCGCTTCTGCCGAATTCCAAGACCGCATGCTCTCACTGGGCCTCGCCCGTGTTTCCGAAGCCGCCGCGCTGGCCTCGGCCAAGCTAATCGGCAAGGGTGACGAGAAGGCCGCCGACCAAGCCGCCGTCAACGCCATGCGCGAACAGCTCAACATGCTCGATATCGCGGGCGTCGTGGTCATCGGCGAAGGCGAGCGTGACGAAGCCCCCATGCTTTATATCGGCGAAGAGGTCGGCACCGGCAATGGCCCCGGCGTGGACATCGCGCTTGACCCGCTTGAAGGCACCACGCTGACCGCCAAAGACATGCCCAACGCGCTGACCGTGATCGCAATGGGGCCGCGCGGCTCCATGCTGCACGCGCCCGACACCTATATGGACAAACTCGCCATCGGTCCGGGTTTCGAGACCGATGTCGTCACCCTCGACATGACCCCCGGTGAGCGCGTCGAAGCGCTGGCCCGCGCCAAAGGCTGTGCAGCTTCCGACATCACCGTTTGCATCCTCGAACGTCCCCGCCATGCGGATATGATCGCCGAGGTTCGCGCCACCGGTGCTGCCATCCGCCTCATCACCGACGGCGATGTGGCAGGTGTGATGCACTGCGCCGACCCCGAGACCGGCATCGACATGTATATGGGCCAAGGTGGCGCACCCGAAGGCGTGCTGGCCGCTGCCGCACTGAAATGCATGGGCGGGCAGATGTATGGCCGCCTGCTGTTCCGCAACGACGACGAAAAAGGCCGCGCTGCCAAGGCCGGGATCACTGAATTTGACCGCATCTATTCGCGCGACGAGATGGTCACCCAAGACGTGATCTTTGCCGCCACGGGCGTCACCGGCGGCAACATCCTTCCGGGCGTGAAACGTGAGCCGGGCTGGCTGACCACCGAGACGCTGATCATGCGCTCGCGCACCGGTTCGGTCCGTCGCATCAACTACCGCACCCCGGCAGAGTGAGGGCCAGATCGGCCCTTACCCCACCCCCTTCCATAACGGCCAAATGAGGTCCGCATGAGCTTTCTCGGTGTCGAAACATCTTTGACCGGGCGGCGCTGGATCGGCCCTGACCTGGAACTGACCCGCGCGGCGGAACTGCTGGTTCAGCGCGCGGGCCTGCCCGACCCGGTGTGCCAAGTGCTGGCCCGCCGCGGCGTGCTCGACACCGAGGCGGCGGGCTTTCTGGCCCCCGCCCTGCGCGACCTGCTGCCCGACCCGCGCTCCTTGCGCGATATGGAGGCAGCGGCGACGCGGTTCCTTTCGGCCCTCGAAAAACGTGAACGCATCGCGATTTTCGCTGACTACGACGTGGATGGCGGGTCTTCCGCTGCGTTGTTGCTCGTCTGGCTGCGCGACATGGGCCACCGCGCGACGCTCTATATCCCTGACCGTATCGACGAAGGCTATGGCCCCAATGACGAGGCCATGTCGGCACTGGCCGCCGACCATGACCTGATCATCTGCGTCGACTGCGGTACGCTGTCTCATGGCCCCATCGCCGCTGCCAAGGGCGCGGATGTCATCGTGCTCGATCACCACTTGGGCGGAGAGACGCTGCCGGATGCGCTCGCTGTGGTGAACCCCAACAGACAGGACGAGGACGGCACGCTGGCGCATCTCTGCGCCGCTGCGGTGGTGTTTCTGATGCTCGTCGAAGCAGGCCGCCAGCTGCGTGAAGCGGGCCAGAAGGGGCCGGACCTCATGGGGATGCTAGACCTCGTGGGGCTGGCCACCGTGGCCGATGTGGCCCCGCTGATCGGCGTCAACCGCGCCTTTGTGCGTCAGGGTCTCAAAGTCATGGCCCGCCGCGCCCGCCCCGGTCTGGCCGCCCTTGCCGATGTGGCGCGGATGGACACGGCCCCCACGGCCTATCACCTCGGCTTTCTGCTTGGCCCCCGCATTAACGCAGGCGGGCGCATTGGCCAAGCCGACCTTGGCGCACGGCTTTTGGCCACCGCCGACCCGCATGAGGCCGCCGCATTGGCCGAGCGACTGGACCAGCTCAACACCGACCGCCGCGAGGTCGAAGCCGCCGTGCGCGCCAGCGCCATGGCACAGGCCGAAGAGCGCGGCTTTGACGGGCCGCTGGCATGGGCCGCTGGCCCCGGCTGGCACCCCGGCGTGGTGGGCATCGTCGCCTCGCGCCTGAAAGAAGCCGCCAACCGCCCCTCCATCGTCATCGGCGTCGAAGACGGCATTGGCAAAGGCTCTGGCCGCTCGATCAGTGGCATCGACCTTGGCGCGCCGATCCAGCGCCTTGCTGCCGAAGGGCTGCTGATCAAGGGCGGCGGTCACAAGATGGCAGCGGGCCTGACGGTGGCAGAAGACAAGATCGACGCGGCGATGGAACGGCTTGGCGAATTGCTCACCAAACAAGGCGCACATCTGGCCGGACCAGCTGATCTGAACCTCTGCGGCATGATGATGCCCGGCGCGGCCACGGTGGAACTCGCCGAAATGGTCGACCAGGCCGGCCCCTTCGGCGCAGGCGCCCCTGCCCCGCGCTATGCCTTCGCCGATATGCAAATCCGCTTTGCCAAACGCGTAGGCGAGAACCACCTCAAGGTTAGCTTTGGCGACGGTCTGGGCGCGAACCTCGAAGCGATTGCGTTCGGCGCCTACGACGGCCCCCTTGGCCCCGCGCTTGAAAACCACGGCGGCGCGCGCTTCCACCTTGCCGGGCGTCTCGACATCAATAATTTCCGCGGTCGGCGCACAGTTCAACTGCGTTTGGAGGACGCCGCACGGGCCTGAAAACTTTTTCTAGAAAAAGTTCATTTTTCTGCTTGCAGCCCCCCGCCGGATTACTTAAACGTCCGCTCACAGACAGAGCAGCAACACACGAAACGCTGCACTGACCTGACAAAGAGTGGCCCGTTCGTCTATCGGTTAGGACGCCAGGTTTTCAACCTGGAAAGAGGGGTTCGATTCCCCTACGGGCTGCCACTTATCCAACTTCTCCATAAAGAGCAACCGGCTAGAGACCCTCTGCACGGCTGAATCACAACGTAACCCACAACGGAACGCCTTCGAACGCGGATATGTCGCCTGCCCTATTCATTGCGAGCACGGCCATTCTGGCCGTGTTGCTGGGTCTGCTGGTACGGATCGACCTGCGCGAGAAGCGCCTGCCGGACCGGTATACCTTGCCGCTTATCGTTCTGGGGCTTTCGCTAAATGCCTATGCTGGCGGCACATTACCGGTGGGCGAGATCTGGGGGGCGATTGTCGGCTATGTGACCTTCTGGGCGCTCGGCAGTTTGTTTTTCAGACTGAGAGGGCAAGAAGGGCTTGGGCTCGGCGATGCGAAGCTTCTGGCCGCCGCTGGGCGTGGCTGGGGATTAGCGCCTTGCCAATGGTCGCCCTGTGGATGCGCGAGGGTTTCGCACGCTACCTGGTCAGGGGCGAACTGGCACGGTTCGACGAGCTCGCAACGTCCTTGACTGAGCGTGGGCAGAACGGCTGGGCCGAGTTTGATGAAGACCCGCAACTGTGGGCTGCTTTTGTACATGCACATGCCTCGCCCAAGCCGGTCCCCAAAATTTCCACCTGAAGCCCCACCCCCACCAAGGCCAGACAACCCACCGCCGTTTACATTAGGCGATGACAATATGAGGCTGGAGAAACGTATCGTGCTGCTTGACCGCGATGGCATTCAGATCGCGGGCCATATTGAACGGTCGGCGCTATTTGAGCGGCGCCCCGTATGCGCGAACAACACCTGCGCGGGCGCAAACCTTCTTGGCTATATCGGATTAAACGCGCCGATGGAGCAGCGAGATGCGAGCGACACATTCTTTCTGCGCGGGCAGTATGCGTCTCTTGCTCTTGCAGCGCTGATCGCCATCGCCCTCTCGGCTGCGGCTGCGTTTATCATCGCGCGCCAGTTGCTTGAGCCCATTCGGCGGTTGGAGGCCGGAGCGAAAACGATGGCTGCGGGCAATTACACGGCCCGGATCAAACAGGACCGAAGTGACGAATTGGGGCAGTTGATCGGCCCCTACAACACCTTGGCGGCTACACTTGAACAAACCGCCAAGGCCGAGCGTGAATGGATTTCCAACACCAGCCACGAACTGCAGACGCCGCTTGCGGTGCTACGCGCCCAGATTGAGGCGCTACAGGACGGGATCCGCCAGCCCGACGACAAAACGCTGACCGAAATGCATGCAGCGCTCATGCGACTGTCGCGTCTCGTACAGGACCTCAAAACACTGTCCTATGGCCGCGAAGCCGAGCTGACATCGTCAATTGAACAAGAAGACCTCCCGTCCCTTGTGAAGCAGGCGGCTGAAACGATGCGTTCAAAGCTCAGCGCTAAAGGGATAGAGTTGGAGCTTAATCTGCCGATGCAGATGTGGGTTCCCTGCGACCGAGGGCAGATTGGCCAAGTCATGGATAACCTGCTTGAGAACGCTTTTCGATATACCGATGGGCCCGGCCAGATACGCGTTAATCTGCAAGACGGCGAGGGTTTCGCGCAGCTGACTGTAGAGGACACGCCGCCAGCCGCGCCCGAAGACGATGTGGACAAGCTGTTTGACTGTTTCTACCGCGTGGAGGCATCGCGGTCTCGCGCGCATGGGGGGTCTGGGCTGGGGCATCACGGCGCCCGACCACGAAAACCATCGGGCTCAATCACAGCTTACCGAGCACGGCCAATCGCTCGGTGCCCCTGAGGGAATTAAGATGATTTGCACGAAACCAAACAAGGGCATTGTGGGCCGCCGTTCGTTTCTCATGGGCCTTGGGGCCACCGCCCTTTCAGCCTGCACAGGCCCCGTTCAGACGCCTTTGGCGACGCGCGTCGAAACGGACAATGACCCGCTGTCGCGGTTTCGTCTCTTTGCGGATGATGGGCCGGATGAATGGCGCAAACACCTGCATCCCCCGTCATCCTTACCGGACCCCTCTGCCGGGCCGAACGTGCTGGCCCTATCCGGCGGTGGTGAAAACGGTGCTTTTGGTGCGGGCGCGCTTGTGGGCTGGTCCAAGCGCGGCGACAGGCCCAATTTCGACTTGGTGACCGGCATTTCAACCAGTGCCCTCATCGCTCCGTTTGCGTTTATGGGACCGGATTACGATAATGTTCTGACGCGCGTTTTCGCCGAAAGTGACGCAGGTGACATCATGCGGATGCGGCCATTTCAGGCGGTCTTCAGCCACGCACTATATGACACCGCGCCGCTGGCTGCGTTGATCACCAAGCACACCCCACCCTCGTTCCTTCGTGCCATCGCGCAAAAAGCACAGAGCGGGAAAGAGCCTGCTCATTGTCACCTCGGAACTTGATAGTGCGCGGGCCTCGGTCTGGGACATGGGCGCCATCGCCGCCGCAGGGTAATACGAGCGGTTTCGCAGCATCCTACGTGCCTCTGCCGCCCTGCCGGGGCTCTTTCCGCCGGTAAATCTGCGATACACTGCCGGGGGTAAAACCTATGCGGAAACGCATGTCGACGAAGGCGTACACATGCAGTTTCTGGCGGTCCCCAACTTCGCGTTCACGCCCCCTGACCACAGGCTGAAAGGCGGGCATATTTACGTCCTGATCAACAACACGCTTAATCCGGCTTCTGAAACAGTAGGAAGGTCTGCGTTAAGCATTTCGCAACAGGCACTCACGACCACAGGCCAAGCCAACGCATTGCTGCAGGTCAACGCGACCCAGCTTTACGCACGCGAACGGGGGCTACGCTTTTCGGTAACTTCAATCGATCCGAAATCTGGGATCGTCTATGATCCGTCGGATCGGTTTTCATCGACCTATATGAACGCTCTTTATCAACACGGCGTAGAGCGGGCGCAGAGCGGTACACTTTGGACGAACGCAAAGGAGGAGTGGCCGCCACAGCAGTAGCACCGAGAAAATCGAGTGCGCCCCGAAATTAACGGATTGAACATGCAGGCCCAATCAGAAAGGTGCTTGCACCCTCATCGGTTCGTTATTTTCTGCGTTCGCTGATGGGTGTTTTTATTCAAAATGGGCAGATTGCAGTTGTTCCCTGCAGGTGCCGAAGATCGGGGCAGATAGGAGCGAAGGAAGTAAAATCACCCCTGCCGTTGAGCAATGTGAACTGCGGGGTTTCAGTCACTTATCAAGCACCCAACCGCCCAAACCCGATGCAATTTCTATGTTTCCCAACCATGGCTCGCATTTCGCCCAATTTTCGTCCCGATTTCTTAACATGGTTGTGTGAAAACTAGATACTGGCGCAAGCAGTGAAAGAGGCAGCAGCAATGACCGATGTACCCACACCAGAAGCCGTGTCACGCCCGCAGAGCGGAAATTTTTCGATGTTAGCGCGCCACATTGCTTTCGGTTTGTTTGCGGTATTGATCTATCTAGGCCCGGCTCCTGGACAGATCTTCGGCTCCCATTCGCCATGGCTGCGCGAGTGGGTCATGTTCTCTGGGGTGGGTGTGGGCATTCCCAATGGCCGCTTTGTCGTGCGACATGAGGATGGTGCCGAGACAATGCACACCCCATTGGAAGCGGCAGATATCGAGCAATATCCGTTGATTTTGCACTACCTTTTCGAGAATCGCATTTTCGCGACAGAGCATTTCGCCCATTTTGCCGCGCCCCTATGCGCAACGGCACCTGAAACAAGTTCGGTTCGTTTCGAAGGGGCGGTTGGAACCCGTCAGGGCTGGCAAGCCTTGAAGATCGAAAATATCTGCGCCTCCAGCGAAGGAGAGCAACCATGAACGCTGGGGTGATGTTGCGCGACTTCGTCGCTTGGGGCCCTGACGCCACTGGTCCAACGCGGGCAGTTGCGCTTTTGCGAATTGGGCTGGCAACCATGGCAATTGTCCGCTTCGGTGCCGAAGTCGCACCCTTCGCGGCGGAAACATTCAGCGAACTTCTGCTGGGATTGGTCTTCTTTATCTTTGCAATCGCAGCCCTGCTGGGCGTCCGCGCCAGACTGTCAATCGGCCTGCTTGGGCTGACAATATTTCTTCTATACGGGATGAGACAAGCAGGCCTTGGTACCGCGGGTTGGAATCATCACCATGTCTATCTTCTTGGTATATCGTGTATTTTCCTCATGTTTACGGATTGCGGCCGGTCTTATTCCTTTGACCGATGGACGGCCATCCAAAGCGGAAATCGGGTTCTACCTGAACATGGCATCTTGTGGGGGCAGCGCCTGATCGCCCTGCAAATGTCGGCACTCTATTTCTGGACCGCGGTGGACAAATCAGACCAAGCCTTCATTTCAGGACAAAGGCTCGAACAGATTTTCGTTTGGAGCTATTCAGGTCGCACGCTTGAGATACTTCTCGCCTCTCCCATGCTCCTTGCGTTGATGTCCTGCGCCGTCTTAGTCGTAGAATATTTCCTCGCCTATGCGATCCTTACCCGGCGCCATCGCGCAACGGCCATTTTCATCGGGTTAAGCATGCATTCGACGTTCTACCTGTTGCTCCCCGTCAGCACCTATTCTGCGACGATGATGCTGCTATACGTTGCGTTGTTGGACCCGCAATCCGTCCAAAAGTTCACAAAAAGGATGCAAGAGCCATGACGCCTCTGCGGATCGTCTACGATGGTGAATGTCCGTTTTGCGCAAACTATGTCGCGCTCCTTCAACTTCGGGAAGGCCATGCCGTTGAGCTGATCAATGCGCGCACCGATCGAACCAGGGCCAATTGTTATGGTCTGGATCTCAACGATGGGATGATCGTCGATCTTGACGGTGAGGTTTTCCATGGCGCGAAAGCTGTCGCCCTGCTCTCGCGTCTGTCGCGGCGGCGAGGGGTTTTAAGCTCGGACCGAGTGGCGAAGGCGGTCTACCCGGTGATGCGTTTTGGTCGGGCGGTAACACTCAAGGTTTTGGGCCGAAAACCTCTCTGACCCGCGCCGAGCTAGAACGGTGACACTGCTTTGCCCATAGGCGACGCCGTTAGCGCCCACGCGCAACCCTAAGCCAAAAATTGACGCCGACAGTGCAGGTCTACAGTTCACGTGCATTCAGCAACAGGTCAACGCAGCGGCAAAGATCGCGGAGGCTACTAGGCCATCGACCAGCACAGTATCCGTCAGATCCGCCAGCCTATGGCGAAGCCCGACATACCGGCGCGGCAGAAACACTCGATGCGCTCGGCCGGATGGGCTGGAAAGGCTATGCAGGCACCTTCGACGATTTCGACCTGCCGACGCCCTTGGCCGAGGACGTGCAGCGTTCCGGCAAAAAACATGTCGTGAACGGCAATAGCTGAAACGGAGAATAGACCTCGGCTGGGTTGTGTGACGCAACCGGCGACAAATCGTCGGTGGTAATGAGGGGCTGCTGTACTGGTGGGTGGCGGGGCACGCTCATCTTGACCCAGGGTGTCCTTTCCTCTCGTTTGAACACAGCAATTTTTGGGTCTTCAGTATTTGCCTTGGTCCGCACCAAGCCAAGCCTCCAACCAACCGAAGAATCCTCTGAAATCTTGCTGCCATGCAGGACGAATTTGCTTTCACACATCCACTACCTGCGCCCAACTGTCGCCCATTTATCGCCCTGACATTTTTGTGAGAGCTCCGCGAGAGGTGACCGCAGGCGTGCCGATATCTCATCCCTCCACAAGTGCCTTAGTGTAGGAGATGCAAGCAGCCGATACACGGAGCGCATCGCGGCACAGCCATGAAATAGATGATATTCCACAACAATATCAAGCCCTTGATACACGCTTTCCCGCCCATCCGCACCCCTCTTTTCGCGGCATGCCAGCAGGGTCCACGCCCGAGCACCCCCTGCCTAACCCCTACAGTTCCCTCGCTAATTTCTGCCAAGCCCCTCTCCTGCGAAACAGTCTGTTTCTGAGAAAATGGATCGAATAAGGCGAAAAGGTGGTAACAAATGATACATATCCTACCTGAACGTATAGGCCGCCTAGGCCGTTGAGACAAAGCGGGGCGAAGGCGCCGTGGGCCGGACAGGTCCGTTTGAATGCGAATGAACCCTGGGGGGTTTGGAATGAAGTACTTTGACGCCCACAGCCATACCTATGGCTCAATGGAAGCCCTCGCCGGCCCGATGTTGAGCCGCACGCAGCCTGCTGCTGCGGGTGCCGCCGCGCTGCCCGCGCCGCGCGCTGTGGCGGCCTTTCGTCTGCGTCCTACCGGCCTTTATGGGCGCTATGCGAAACCGATTATCGACCGGCTGCTGATCCTTGCCTCCCTGCCCATCGCGCTGCCGATCATCGCCCTTTGCGCGCTGGCGCTTTGGATTGAAAGCGGGCAGCCCTTCTATACCCAGCAGCGTCTTGGGCGGGGGGGCAAACGCTTCTCTATCCTGAAACTGCGCACCATGGTCCGCGATGCCGATGCCGTGCTGGAAAGCTACCTTGCCGCGAACCCGGCGATGCGGGCCGAATGGGACGAGATGCAAAAGCTGAAGGACGATCCGCGCATCACTCGGGTTGGCGCCTTCCTGCGGGCAACTTCGCTGGATGAGCTGCCGCAGCTTTGGAACGTCTTGAAAGGCGACATGAGCCTGATCGGCCCACGTCCGATGATGCCCGACCAGCTTGAGATGTACGGCGATGCAAAAGCCTATTTCGCCCTGCGTCCCGGCATCACCGGGTTGTGGCAGGTCTCGGCGCGCAACAACAGCCGCTTTACCTACCGCAATGAGGTCGACGCCGCCTATCGCCGCAATCTGTCGCTGCCGATGGACCTGACCATTCTGTTCAAAACCGTCGGCGTCGTCTTGCGCCGGACCGGGTGCTGAGCGATGCTTGCCGCGCCCGGCAACAACGAGAAAATTAGCGCCTCATGTTCAGAAAATCGAAAGGGAAGACGATGAAAGATCTCTACGCATCCGACGCCCTTGGCGCGGACAACAGCGATGTGTCGGCGCAGTTCGGCGGCCCGGGGATGCGGCACAGCATCCGCCCACGCCGCACCGTGATCGATCACGAGGATGAGTTTGACGGCGATCTTGCGTCTGAAGAGACGCTGCCCACCGCCGCTCCGGCCGTGTCGCGCTATATCGGCGACGACCGCGCGCCGCGTTGGCAAGACCTGCCCATCGCCACCCCCGGCCCCGGGGGGGACATGCCGCTGGTCGACGATCACCGCAACAGCGCCGCCGCGCGGGCCTTTGACCTGCTGCGCACGCGCCTGCGTCAAACCACTCTAGAGCACCGCTGGGTCAATATCGCCGTCACCGCCCCCACCTCGGGCTGCGGCAACAGCTTTTCGGCGACCAATCTGGCGCTGAGCCTGTCGCGTGTGCCGGGATCGCGCACCGTGTTGATGGACATGAACATGCGCAGCCCCGGTCTGGCCCGCGCTTTTGACATGCAAGCCCCCGGTGCGATGAGCGACCTGCTCAGCGGGCAGGCCGATCTTGGCAAAGGGATGCTGCGGGTCAGTGACACGCTGGCCCTCGGCCTAAATGACCAGCCCGAGGTGAACGCCGCCGAAATCCTCCAAGACAGCGCCACCGCCGAAACACTGCTGCGCCTGCGCGCCTCACTGCAGCCAGAAATCGTTCTCTACGATATGCCGCCGATGTTGGAGCATGACGATCTGTCGGCGTTCCTGCCGCAACTTGACGGTGTGTTGCTGATCTCGGACGGGACGCAAACCATGGCGCGTCATCTGCGCGAATGCGAACGCATGCTCGAAGGTCAGGTGCCGCTCTTGGGCATCGTGCTGAACCGTGCGCGCGCGTCCAGCCTGCCGAAATATGCCTGACACCCCCTGTCGCTGCCCCCTCTAGCGCCCTATTATCGCCCAAGTCTTCTGGTCTAGGCAGGGAAACTCCGCCGGGCAACGGTCGGGGGCTTTAGGCAGGTTGGAAAGAGGCACATGGGACCGATCTATACATTCGATGACATCATCGACATGCTCCGCCGTCGGGCGGGCGTTATCATTCTGATCACGCTTCTGGGCTGCATCGCCTCGGTCTACTGGGCGTTGTCGACGCCGCATGTCTACCAATCCTCCGAAGTCATCCAGATCGAGCAGCCCAAGATCGCCAATGATCTGGCCCCTTCCACCGTAGAGGGGTCATCGGCGCGTCGTCTGCAGTTGATCGAACAGCAACTGATGGCCCGCGGCACCCTAGTGGACATCATCCAACGCTTTGATCTCTATGACGATCTTACCGCGCTGCGGATGTCGGAAAAGGTCGATCTGCTGCGCCGTTCGGTTACCATCACCGGGGTCGCTGCCCCGCGCGAGGGCTTTGGCGATGACGGCACCATCTCTGTCATGACCTTCACCGCCGAGATGGACAACCCCGCAGATGCGCAGGCCGTGGCGCGCGAATTCGCCGACCGCACCCGCCAGATGTCGGCGGCCCAACGCCAAAGCCAGACCCAAGAGACCTTGGAGTTCTTTCAGCGCCAAGAACAGAACCTGATCCGCGACATCTCTGAACTTGAGGCGGAACTGGCCGATTACCGGGCCGAGAATGACCTGTCTCTCGAAGGCAGTCTTCAGTTTCGCCGCGGCGAAATCAGCAGCCTGAACGACGCCCTCCTTGAGCTTGACCGCGAGATCATCGCCACGCGGCTGGCCCGCGACCGGGTCAACCCCGACGCCCGCGCCGCCACCATCGCCCGCGAACAGGCCGAACTGGACGCCACGTTGGAAAGCCTCACCACGCAGCGCGATTTGCTGCAAGAGCAGCGCGAAACGCTGACCGCCAGCCTGCAAACCTCGCCTGAGGTTGAGCGTGAACTGGCCCGGTTTGATCGTCGCCTGACCCAGTTGCAGGACCAGTTGGAGGTGATCACCGCCCGCCGCAACGAAGCGGAGGTGGGGTTCTCACTCGAATCCGATCAACGGGGTGAGAAACTGATCACGCTGGAGCAGGCCGAACTGCCGGATTACCCCGTCTCTCTCAGCCGCAAAAAGCGGGCGGCGATAGGTGGCATGGGCAGCTTCGCGCTTGCCCTGATCGTGGCCTTCTTGCTGGAACTGCGCCGTCCGGTGATCCGCTCTTCCCGGCAAATGACGCGCGAGACGGGGCTCATCCCCGTCGTGTCGATCCCCGACCTCAGCCCCCGCGAAAAGCGCCGCACCTTGGGCAAAGTATGGCAAGAACGCTTAAAGGCAGGTAAAGAGGGCCGCGCCGCACGTATGGCACGCAAGCAAAAGAGCTGATCCGCTCAGACCGTGGCGCTGAGCCCCAGTACCCGGTCCCAATGCAGCCAAAGCGCCAGTGCGCCGAGCACGATCCCCAGCAGTGCAAAGATCAGATCGTGGCGCGCGTCCCAGACGCCATGCGCCCGGGCGAGCCAGATCAGCACCAGATGCGACAGGGCCATCGCCGCGCCTAGGCCAATCAACGCACCGGGCAGCCCGGCGGCGATCACCCCCGCCAACAGAAACCCAATCTGCAAGCTGGCCCGCGAGGCCGAGGAGATAAAAAACCGCCGTGAATCCCCCGCCGCAAGCGCCGCTTGGTCATAGGTCATCCCGATCACCTGCGGCATCAGCGCCAGCGCCAGCATCACCAGAATTGCACCGCTTTGCAGATAACGCGGATCATAGAGCACCGAGACCAGCCACGGCCCTGCCAGCGCCATTGCGGCCAAAAGCATCAGCAGCCCCCCGCTCAGCCCATAGCGCATCCGCCGCAGCTTGGGATGATCGCCGCCCCCGGCCTCGCGGTAGATCGGGATCATCACCCGCCCGGTGACGTTCTGCCCCAAAAGCAGCGGAAAACTGGCGAGGAAATAACCGATATTGTAGATCCCCAAGCCTTCGAGTGAGAGGAACTTGCCCAAGATCGCCTTGTCCCCTTGGCTGGCAAAGAACCAAAACATGGTCGACAGGAAAATCCATTTCCCGAAATGCACCAACTCCTGCACCGCAGGCCGTTCCCAGCGAAAGCGGTTCCCCGGCCCCGGCAGGAACGCATGGGTAAGCGCCAGTTTTGCCAGCGCCCCCACCACGCCACCGACCACCAGCGCCGCCACGGATTGATAAAGCACCGCGCCCACGATCATCACCACGATGCCAATCACCTGTGACGCCAGATCCAGCAGTGTCAGCCGCCCCATTTGCAGATGCCGGTGCGCCGTCTCGATCCGCGTGGGATTGAACCCGGCGACCACAAGGCTCAGCGCCGCGATGGGCAGATAGGTCAGCAGCGAAGGCTCATCGTAAAACGCCGTCACTGGCCACGTCAGCGCACAGGCCGCCAGCCAGAGGCACAGCCCCCGGATCGCTTGAATCGTCCAGGCGGTGTCCAGAAAGTCGCGATCATCGCCGCGTTTGCTCTGTGCGATGGAGGGCGCGATGCCTACGTCCGAAAACAGCGTCAGCCCGACGATCACCACCTGTATCAGCGCCATCAGGCCAAAGGCTTCGGGGAAAAGCAGCCGCGTCAGGATTAGGTTCGATGCCAGCCGGATCGCCTGCGACCCGCCATAGCCCAAGACGATCCATGATGTTGAGCGCAGCGCCCGTGCCATCAGGCGATTGCCCGTCACCGCTTGGGAAACCTGTGAAAACACCCGTTGCTGCGCCTTTGCCAATTCTTTGCGAGAGACTAAAGGCTTGCCCGCCCTTGTGCCAGTGGCAAGCGGGCGGGTAACAAGGTTTATCAGCCCCAAGCCAAGGCCGCGCCCCCCGTGAAAATCGCCTATATCCTCAACACCTACCCACAGCCCTCGCATTCCTTCATTCGCCGCGAGATCGCAGCGTTGGAGGCGGCAGGCCATGAGGTGCTGCGCTTTGCCATGCGCGGCCCCGATGTGCCGCTGGTCGATGGGCAGGACAAGGCCGAAGAGGCGCGCAGCCACTATGTTCTGGCCGCTGGCGGGGCCGCCCTCGCCCATGCCAGCCTGCGCAGTGTCCTGCGTTCGCCCCGCCGGTTCGGCAAAGCGCTGCGCGAAGTCTGGCACGCCGCACGCCGGGCCGAGACGGGGATGGCCCGCCATCTGATCTATCTGGCCGAGGCTTGCTATCTGCAGGCGCAGCTTGACGGCAGCGGCACAGAGCACCTGCACGCTCATTTCGGCACCAACGCCACGATGGTCGCGATGCTTTGCCACCTGCTTGGCGGGCCGCGCTATAGTTTCACCACCCATGGGCCTGAGGAATTCGACAGCCCCCGCGCGCTGTCACTCAGCGCGAAAATCCATCATTCGGCGTTTGCCGTGGCGATCAGCCAGTTCGGGCGCAGTCAACTGTGCCGATGGGCTGACCCAGCCGATTGGCCGCGCATCAAAGTTGTGCATTGCGGCATTGAGCCCGCTAAATTCCCTGCCCCCGCCGCCCTGCCGGATGGCCCGCGGCGCCTCGTCTCCATTGGGCGTTTTGTGGAGCAGAAAGGCCAGCTTGCCCTGATCGACGCCATGGCCCGGCTGCGCGACAGCCACCTCGATCTGCATCTGACGCTAATTGGCGACGGCCCTTTGCGCCGCGCGATTGAAACGGAAATCGCCCGCCATACCCTGCAAAATCGCATCACCCTGACCGGCTGGGTCGACGAGGCGCGAGTTACCTCCGAACTCAGCGCTGCCCATGCGCTCGTCATGCCCAGTTTCGCCGAAGGTTTGCCCATGGTGGTGATGGAGGCCATGGCCGCCGCCCGCCCGGTGATCGCCACCTATATCGCAGGCACGCCGGAACTGGTGCAGCCCGGCCAGACCGGCTGGCTGGTGCCCGCAGGCGATGTGGCGGCCTTGGCCGAGGCGATGACCGCCCTGCATGACGCGCCGCTCTCGACGCTGGAAGAGATGGGAAGGAACGCCCGCGCGCGGGTCTTCGCGCGCCATGATGTGTCCCGCGAGGCGGCAAAGCTCGCGGACCACATGCAAGACGCCGCCCGCTAGCGCCCCCGCACCCAGCGGTTTGCACTGCGAAAGACCGGTGCGCAAATCGTCAGCCGCACGGCGACAAAGACCAGCGCCCCCAAAGGGTCCGCCAGCGCGCGTCGCCAAAAGGGCCGCATCTGGTCATGCGCGTCATCATTGCGCATCAGGTCGGGGAAAAGCTGCTCGACCTCGGCCACGCCAATGTCTTGCCGCCGCCGCACCCGCACCAGCGGCGCAAAGCCTTCGATCATGGGCCAAGCATAGGGGGCAGGCACCGCGATGCGTTCCTCGGGGCGGAAATTCAGCCGCGCGAAAGTGTCGTCCGAGATGATGTCCGGCCAATCCCCCCAACGCCCCCGCCCGGTGCGGTTCATGGCAAAGACACCAAACCCCGGCACACCATGGGTCATGAAGCCGGTGGTCTGCCAAAACCGCGTGTAATGGCGCGTCACCCAATCGCCTGATGTCGTCACCTGCGGCATCCCGCTGGCATAGCGCGGCGCGTCCTCGGCCAGTGCCTCGGCCAGTTGCGCCAGCAGGGGCGGTGAGACCAGCACATCGGCGTCGAGATAGACCAAGACCGCACCCCGCGCCGCAGCCTCGCCCGCATTCAACGCACCGAGTTTGCTGCCTTGAGCCAGTTCCAGCACCCGCAGCGCCCAGCCTCGCGCCTCGAACGCGGGGGCCTTTCTGCGGGCCAGTTCTGCGGTGTCGTCCGTGCAGCCATTGGCCACGACGATCACCTCCACGGGCCCCGCCACCGGGTCAGTGGCGCAGAGCGCGTCGAGGCAGGCGGGCAGCCAGTCGGCCTCATTATGGGCGGGGATCAATACGCTCGCCCCTTGGAACGCGCCTGTTGCTACTTCCATGCGTTCAAAGCGTCCCAACGTGGATTTTCATCCGCCAGATAGCGCAGCGCGCCCCAAGACCCCCATTTCGTCGGGGCATAGACATCCGAATAATGAGTGAACAATTGCCCGCCGACAGCCAGCCACCCTGCCATCAGATCGGTATAGAGCGCACCCATTTGAGGCGCGTAATTGAGATGGTAAAAGAAGGCGGTCAGACTTTCGTCATTCACCTGTGCCCCAAGGCCAACCACATGGCTGCCGCCTTCGTACATCACCAGATCTAGGTCATGCGCCCGCGCCACGGCGGCATGATAAGGCCAGACACGGCCAATAAGGTCGGCAAGCGTGTCGTTTTCAAGCCCGCTGATGCCACCGTTGCGCAGGTCTTTCGCCGCACGGGCGGTGGCCGCGTCAAAGCGGTGGGTCTGAATATAATCGTCCAGAGCACTGCCGCTCAACCCTTCCGCTTCCCCCTCGGCGCGGGCCAATTCCAGGCTTTCCGACAGCCAATCCTTGACCAATTCGGCGTTGTCTTCCAGCCCCAGCACCCCACCAAAATAGCCGGTGATCGCATAGGCATCAAAGGCGGTGGCGGGCGCGCGGTTTCTTGCGTTTTCAGCTTGGTAAAGCGGGGCTTCCAAAGCCTCACGCTCAAGCCCCAGCCAACCGGTCTGGCTCGCGATCACATTGCGCAACCGCGTTTCAGCCTCACCGCCAAAGACATCCGTCCAGATGCGCGCCACTTCGGCGGCGCGTAGGCCATAGAACTGCATCCCCTTCTCGGCCTCATTCCAGCGGGCCTGCGCCATCTCATCCGCCCATTGGGTCTGGGCGAATTGCCAATTCCACACCTCGTTGGAGAATTCCACATAGGCTTTTCGGTCCTCGTTCAGCGCCTCTTCGACATAGGACGCGAACGCGGTCACATAGCCATCATCCGCCAGATGCGGCATGTTGAACCACGGGTCGATCCCCAACTCATTGGCCAAGGCGACCATGACTTCTACCGGGACACCGCGCAGGGCATAGGTCACATCCTCGGGGCGCGGGCGGTCCTCCCATGCGGCGATGAGGCTGTCGTTGGTGCCCATCCAATCCATGAAGCGCAGCACCTTCATCCCGGTCAGATGCTGCGTCCAATCGGGGTTGAACCGCGCGCCAGCGTCGAAATCGGCGGCGCGGTCTTCGCGCACGACGGTGATATTGCGCGGCGGATCGCTGCGGTGCATGCGCTGAATGCGAATGTCGACACTGCCCGGCCCCGGCGCATAGTCGAACCGCACCTCGTTCTTGCCATAGCGCACATTCTCGGCCCGGCCCGTGACCTCGATCACGCCCTGCCCCTCAAAGCGAAGCAGATAGCGGCCCTTGAGCGTGGTCGCCTGCGGCGGCATGTCGGTCAGGATCAATGTGCCGATGCTGCCCAAGGCGCGGGGCATCTTCACCGGCCAGCCTTCGGAATCGAGGTTGCCACCCTCAACCAGTTGCGCATATTCCATCCCGCCAAAGCGCCCGGCCAGATGCCCAAGCCACGGGCGGGCGGTTTTCATCAGGTCGAGGAAGGGAGCCTGCACGCTCCAATCGGCGATGGCGGCAAGGCCGATGCCCATGTCGCGGGTGCCTGCGACGGCGTCCTGCGGCGGTGTGATCTTGAACGGGGCGTTCGCAATCGGCGTGACCGGCACTTCGGGCTCATCTGGGGCCGGCGCTGGCTCATCAGGAGCGGACGCAGGTTCATCACGGGCAAGCGTAGGCTCAGGCACCGTGGGCGGGCCGGTGGGCGAAATCGGGGCGGTCTGTGCATTGTTTGCGGCGGCAGGGCGCGTGGCAGGCGGCACCGGCACCACAGCGCTACCCTGATACTCTCGCACCGCATCCCACGCCACACGCTGAAGCTCCCGCGCGAGGTCGGGGGTGGGCGTGTCGAACGCCTTGCCCCAACGGTCATTGAAATCCGTCGGCAGGCCCAAGGGATCTTTGCCCGTCAGCGTGGCATATTGCACCATGGCGACAAAGTAGTGACCCAGCTCGTTCAGGTGGATGTCATCGGCAAAAAGCGCGTCGATCTCATTCAGCCCCGGCACACGTTCGGCGGCGATTTCATCGTAAAGCCGCGCCATCGCTTGCCCGGCGGGGATCACCTCAATCGTCGCAGTGTCAGAGCTGCGCCCATCGCTCACCGCCGCCGCGATCCCCTCCCATGCGGGCAGATCATTCTGCAACCGTTCGCGCCAAGGGATATGGACGTGGTCGTCATAGGCCACTGCCTCTCCGCTGCCGCTTTTCAGCGAATGCCATGTCTCTTGCAGATAGACCTTCACCGTCGGATTGGCCGCCGCAGCAAGGCCAAAGAACGCCTGCGCATAAACTTCGGTATCCGACCAGCGGGTGTGATTGGCCAGCGGGATCGCCTCGGTCAGGATCAGATGGGTGGTCTGCCCTTCGGGCAAGACCGTGCGGGCATCCACGCCCTCGGCCCGGTCAGATTCGTCCCAATTATAACGCAGGGGCGCGCCGTTGATGATCTGCGCGCGCACCTCGCCCTGCCCCACCCCGGCCCGCAGCGCCTCTTGCAACATATCCGGCCCGTCCGCCCCAAAAAGGCTGTGGCCCACCATCAAGACCGAGAACAGCCCGCCCAGACCGCTCATGCCGCGACACCGCTGTCGGGATGGGCACGGACCACGTCCCAGACCACCCGCTGCATCAGCGCTGCGGCCTCTGCACTTGGTGTGTCAGCCGGAGTGCCATCCGCACGGGTCAACTGATGCGACAGCCCCGCCGGGTCGCGGTGATAGAGCGTTGCGTAATGGGTCAGCGCCACAAGATAGGCCCCCTGATCGTTGAAGTGAATCGTATCGCGGCGGCCCTGCTCATCGCGCGAAAAGAGGTTCTGCAGGCTGATGATGCCGCCCACCCCTCCGGCCGCATCGATCGCGCGGGTAAAGGCTGCCATGACCTGCCCGGCGGGGATCAGATGAATGGGCCGGTCCGATTGCTGCAAAGCGGGGTAGATCACCTGCTGCCGCCAATATTGATCGAGGTCACGGTCGATCCGGTTCAGCCACCCCTTGCTATCGTCGGTGTGATGCCATGTCTCATAAAGATAGACGCGCGTGTCGGGCCGGGCCGCCTGCGCCAGATCGGCCCAGCGGGCAAGGTAGTCGGGGCTGTCGTGGTAGCGGATGGCGTCGGCAATCTCGACCATCTCGGTCAAAACCACGGCGTCATAATCGCCCGAGCCGATCGCCGCCCGGGCGGGCCGGTGCTGCGCATGGTCATTAGAGCGCTCAAACCCGTTCACCGGCACATCCGGCTCCCAGTGGTCGCGCAGCGAACTGCCCCAGCCGGTTTGACTGTGATAGCTGTGCCCGGCCCCCGCCATCTGCGCCAGCATTGCGGGCATGTCTTGGCCCACCAGCGAATGCCCCAGATGGTAGACCTGCATCGGCCCCGTCGGCGGGGTCAGCGGCGTGGCATGGAGTTGTTCCGCACGGTCCTGCACCTGCGCCCGGCGAAAGACCCAAGACCCGCCGCCGAGGCTGGCAAGAGCGGCGCCCCCCAGAAAGGCACGGCGAGAGAGTGCGACCATGAGATCAAGCTCCTTTGCGATCAATCTGCCCAATCGCCACCCCGCTGACAAGGTGGCCCGCCACCGAAACGACCCGCCCCGGCAGCTTCTCGCCGCGCTTAAAGCATTCCGTATCTTGGGTAAATTGCGCATCAAAAGCGGGGTTTTCTGCAGATAGGGTGACGTCCAGCCGATCAAAGCCAAAGAGCGTTTTGGTGAGCGGATATTGCGCCTTATAGGCCGCCTCCTTGGCGCAGAAGATGCGTTTGGCGGCGGCGAGATCAGCGCCCCCGAGCCGGGTGATTTCGGACGGAAGACAGATTTCAGCAAGCAGGTCTTTGGGCAGCGGGCTGTCTTTTTCGATGTCGACGCCCAGTGCCATCACATCAGAGCACCGCGCCAGCACGGCGATGCACCATACGTCGGAATGGCTGATCGAACCGGTCAGGCCCTGCGGCCAAATCGGCGCGCGGTCCGGGCTGGCCAGCACCGGTGCAGGCGGGTGGCCAAGGGCCTGCATCGCTTCGCGTGCGGCGTGGCGTCCGGCGGTGAATTCGGCGACCCGCTTGGGCCGTGCACGTGCGATGACGGCGGCTTCGTCCCCCAGCAATGGCGGATGTGGCCTGTCGATCTGGGTTACAGCAACGGCGACTGGCAGATCGAACAGACTGCGGACTGCGGTCTTGATCTCGGCCTCTGCCGTCACCTCAACCCCGCCCGCGGGCGCGCTCGGCCCGCATGAGGCGACGTTTCGACATGGTTTCGGTCCGGGCAGGCGTTTCGGCGGCTGGGGGCGCCTTGGGCGGTTCGGCTTTCTGGCCGTCCAATCCATCAATATGCGCTGCCAATCCCGCAAGGGTTGGGAAACGGAAGATATCGGTGATCGACAGCGCGCTGGCGCCCAAGGCCGCCTTGATATCGCGATGCGCCTGCACCGCCAGCAGCGAATGGCCCCCAAGAGCAAAGAAGTTATCGCCGCCGCGAATGTCCCCGATGCCCAAAAGCGCGCCCCAGACCTGCGCGATGGCGGCTTGGCTGTTGCCGTCTTGCGTGGCCGGCTGTGGCGCGGCGGCAGGTGCAGCACTGCGTTTGACCGGGGCGGGCAAGGCCTTGCGGTCAATTTTCTTGTTGGGCGTCAAGGGCATGGCGGGCAACGTTACGATGGCCTGCGGCACCATGATATCGGGCAGATGGGCGGCCAGTTGCCGCCGCGCTGCGTCGCTGTCGACCGTCGCATCGGCGACCACATAGCCGACCAGTTGCGCGCCACCCGGCCCCGCATCATCGCGCAGCAGGGCCACGGCCTGACGCACCCCCGGCAGATCGGCCAGCCGCGCTTCGACCTCCCCAAGCTCAATCCTATGGCCGCGTATCTTGACCTGCGCATCGGCGCGGCCTTCGAAATGCAGCACGCCTTTGGCGGTCATGTGCACCAGATCGCCCGTGCCATAGAGACGACCGTGGCCCGCGAAGGGATCGTCGATGAAACGCGCGGCGGTCATCTCGGCCCGTTGCCAATAGCCCTGTGTCACGCCAGCGCCCCCGATCCAAAGTTCACCCGCCGCACCGATCGGCAGCACCTGCCGCGCGGCGTCAAGGACATGGATCTGCGTGTTGGCAATCGGTGTGCCGATGGGGGCCGTGGTGCTGTGGGTGTCTTGCAGCACATGGGTGGTCGACCAGATCGTGGTCTCTGTCGGGCCGTACATGTTCTGGATCTGCGCCAGCGTCGCCGCACGCAAAGCGCGGGACAACGTGCCGGGCAACGCCTCCCCCCCGACCATCAGCGCCTTTACCCGCGCCAAAGCGCCACGTGCCTCATCGTTCATCACCATCATCTGCGCCATCGAGGGCGTGCATTGCAGATGGGTCACGCCATGGCGAACGATCTGCGCGGCGATTGAGTGATCGTCCTCTGCCGGTTGCCCACCCGCATTGGCGCGGCGCAGCACATCGGCCAGCGGCTTCAGCCCCGCCATCACCTTGTCGGTGGGAATGCCATAGTCGATCAGGCAGGCGATCTCATCCACACCGATCCGCTTGAGCTGCTCGGCCCGCGCTAGCCCATCTGCCACGGTGCCAAACATGCCGCTGTCGTTGAAATAGCGTTGAAAGGCGAACTCTAGGATCGCATCCATTTCTTCGGCCGAGAGCCCTTCGAGGTCGATCTCAAACGGGTTCGTCGTGCCGGCCGGTTTCTTGAAGGCCGGAAAGGCCCAAGCGTATTGTTTGATCAGCCCCGCCGCCGAGCGCAGGTAGTCCTTCATTGGCGCGCGGGCGATTTCCTCGGCCTCGGCGCGGGTCTCGGCAAGATAGCTGTGCAGCATGACGGTGACCCTGTGATCCGCCGGGTCATGGCCTGCACCGCGCAGGGCGTCGTGGTAGATCTTGATCTTGTCCGCCACCTCTTCCACCGATTGGCCGAGCAGGTGGGTCAGCACATTGGCCCCGATCTCTCCCGCTTCTTTCCACGTTTGTGGATTGCCCGCCGTGGTGACCCAGATCGGCAGCCTGTTCGAGACGGGGCGCGGCTGCGTTACCACCGCGTGGGGCGTGCCATCGGCACGGGGGAATTCCACCGGCTCCCCGGCCCAGAGTTTGCGCAACTGGTCGATGGCGTCATACATCGCGGGCTTGTTCTGCGGCGGCGTGTTCTCCGGGCGCAGCACGAAGTCATCGGGCTGCCACCCGCTGGCGATGGCCAGTCCCACGCGCCCGTTTGTCAGGTTGTCGATCACCGCCCATTCCTCGGCGATCCGCGCGGGGTGATGCAGCGGGGCCACGCAAGATCCGGCCCGCACGTCAAGGTTCTGCGTCACCGCGGCCACGGCAGCGCCTGTGACAGATGGGTTCGGATAGGGGCCGCCGAAGGCATGGAAATGCCGCTCGGGCGTCCAGACCGCGTTGAAGCCATTGGCATCGGCGAATCGCGCGCCTTCCAGCAGCAGCTCGTATTTCTTGGGGCCGACCCCGTCGTCATTGCCCCAGTAAAACAGGTTAAAGTCGATCTTGCGGTCGCTGGTGGCAATCGGCCCGTTCGACATCAGCCCCCGGCTATCGTCGCCTGCCAGCACCAGTTTGAACCCCCGTGCGAGGGTCCAGAACAGTTCCAGCACCGAGATATCGAAACTGAGGCTGGTGACAGCGAGCCAGACAGCGCCCGCCTCATGATCGATCCGGTCGTCCATCCCGGCAAAGAAATTCGCCACATTGCCGTGGCTGACCATCACGCCCTTGGGCGTCCCGGTCGAGCCGGAGGTATAGATCAGATAGGCAAGGTCATCCGGCCCGGCGTTGGCGGCAGGGTTCACGTCCGAAGCCGTGGCAAGGCGCGGGTCGCGGTCCATCTCCAGCACCTGCGCGTCTTGCGAGGGCAGGCTGGGAGAAAGGGCCGATTGCGTGACCACGACCGCAGCGCCACTGTCTGAAAGGTAATGTGCCAGACGGTCCGCTGGATAGGCCGGATCAAGCGGCACATAGGCGGCGCCAGCTTTCAGGATGCCAAGCGTGCCCACCAGCAGGTCCACCCCCCGTGCAACGCAAAGCGCCACCGGCATCCCCGGCCCGGCCCCCATGTCCCCCAGCACATGCGCCAATTGGTTGGCGCGGGCATTCAGCGCGGCATAGCTAAGCGTATCTCCCTCGAACACCAGCGCGGGGGCCTCGGGTGTGCGCGCCACCTGCGCCTCAAAAGCGGCATGGATGGTGAGGGGATCATAGTCGCGCGTCGTCGCGTTGACGCGGGTCAGGAGCTGCGCCTCGGTCTCTGGAAGGGCCCAGAGGGTGCCGCAATCTGCAGCCTCGGAGATGTTGGCGAAAGCCGCCTCTAACCGCGCGGCGAGGAGGTCGATCGCGGCATCGGCCAGCCTCGTGCTGTCGGCAAAGAGCCGCGCGCCCCCCGCCCCGAGGCAGAGGGTCAACGCCGCGCCCGCGAGCGGTTCACTGTTAAAGGAGATCGCAAAATCCGGGGGGCCAAGCGTTTCAATCGCCGGGTCGCGCAGCGGCAGATCACGCGCAAAACCTGCCGTGCCTTTAGCGCGGGCAAGTTGTGGTTCCACCTGTGCCAGCAGTTCCGCCACGGGCAAGCCCGCCTCTGCCGCGATGGTAATCGGCAGCCAATCGCCGATCAGCGGCGCGGGTTCCCCTTCGCGGCTGAGGGCGATGCCGCCTTCTGTTGCTCCGGCGCTGCGCAGCGCGACGAGGGCTGCGGCTGCGGCCTGCTGCGAAAGGTCACTCCCCTGCGGCAGCGCGATCTCTCGCTCTGCCCATGTCGTTGCCCTTTCAGATGCGGTGGCCAAGGGGACCGGCAGCGCGTCAAACCCGGTCAAAGCGCGCCGCCAATGTGCCTCCTCAGCCGAAGCCGGAGCGCTGCCCGCCGTGTGGGGCACTTTATCACCGGGGGCAAAAAACTGGACCGGAGCAATACTCTCACCCGCCATATCGCGCAGATCATAGAGGGCGATATGGGCATCGCGCGCCGCCACGACCACCCGCGTGCTGTCGACATCGACAACCTCGCCGGGGGTGCCGCCTTGGCCCGCCAGCACCTCGACGCGGGAAACGGCCAGCACCGCGCCTACCGCGCCTGCGAGTTTTGCCGTGGTCAAGGGGTTCCAATAGGCCCCGAAATCCAAGCCACGGACCAGCGCGCTGATCTCTCCTGCGGACTTGGTAAAGTCGATCAGCCCGCCGTTCTCTGGCCGTTTGTCCTTCGCGAAATAGCTGCGCTGGCTGAGATCTTGGGCGGTGCTTTGCAGCTTGCCGCTTTCCAACTGGGCCAGCACTGCGCCAAAGCTTTCCATCCCGGCGGCGTAGCATTTAGAGTTGAGGCTAAAGGCCGTCTCATCGGGCGCGATCTCTACCTCCCGCTGCGCCAGCAGGTCACCGGTATCAACGCCCGCTTCGATCAAATGCCAACTGACCCCATGCTGCGCCTCACCGTTGATGATTGCCCAAGCGGGTGTGTTCAGCCCAGCATAGCGCGGCAGGGGCCCATCGTGGAAATTGACCGCGCCACGTGTGGGCAGGGCCAAAACCGTCTGAGGGATCAGCCGCAGGTTGGCGATGCTCAAAAGCCAGTCGACGGCCAGACCCATGGGCAGCAGATCTTCCGCATCGCGGCAGAGGACCAGCCCCTGCCCTTCGGCCCAAGCGCGCACTGCGTCATCTCGGGTGATTACGGCGGCGATCCGATGACCGCCCGCCAGCAGCATGTCGCCGCAGGCAATGGTCAGAGATTCGTCGCCCATCAAGAGCGCGGAAAACGGTTCTGTCTCGAAGCTGGCGGTCATCAACGGTCCTCCGTGGCGGGGCTACGGCTTGGGTCTTGGACGGCGGGGGCCGCGCGCCTCGCGGTGAGCGCATGGGCCGCGAGGTCACGGTAAAAACCGGGGGCGTCTTCTGGCTGGCGTCCGGTCAGCAGGCAGCGCAGGCGGTGCAATCCGCCCCCGGCAAGCCGAGCACAGGTGGCCAAAGCGGCATAGGCGCGGCCATGGTTCTTGGCGAAATAGCGGTGGCGACTGTCGAACCAATAGCGCGGCATCCGGCGCCATTCCTTCATCCCGGTCGAGACCGAGCCAACGTGAACGCAGCGCGCCTGAGGCACATACCAGCAGTCCCACCCAGTCCGCGCGGCACGCAGGCAAAGGTCAGTTTCCTCATAATAAAGGAAATACGCTTCGTCGAAGAGACCGATCTCAGCCAGCATATCCCACCGCATCATGACACTGGCACCTGCCACCCAATCGACCTCTGTGGCCTCTTCCGGCAAGGATGGGGCCACCACGGCAGAGGACAGTAGTCGCGTTAGGGGCCCCAACCGCGCGGCAGCTTCCAACTCACCCGCGGCAGAGGGGAACCGGAAGGCCGTGGCATGGGGCAGATCATCCTCGCCGCGCACATGGCTTCCGGCCATCCCGGCGCGGGGGTGGTTCTGCAGGTGGTCCAACAGCGTCCCGATACAGCCCCGATCAAGGAAGGCATCCGAGTTCACCACATGCACGAAATCCGGCGCTGCCCCGTCGGACATCCCCGCCCGCATGGCAAGGTTGTTGCCCGCCCCGAAACCACCATTGCGGGGCGATGCGATCAGCCGCACGCGATTGCCCGCACCCCAGCCCCGCGCGGCAATCTCCTGTGCCAAGAGCGCGGCAGAACCGTCGCCGCTGTCGTTGTCAACGATCACCAGTTCGGCATGGGTCTGGGGCATATCGGCCAAAGCGGCCTCAGCCGCGCGCAGGGTCATCTCTGCGGTGCGGTAGTTAAGAATAATGACCAAAAGACGGGGCGGCTGTTGCATCATTCCGCCGCCGTGGCTTGGGTGCGGTCGTGGCCTGCGCCTTCGGGCAGGGCCGCCGCGATCACCTCGGCCAGTTCCTGCGCGAGCACGGTCACATTGGGCGCCAGAACCATGCTCACATGGTCGCCCGGCACTTCGATCACCTGCAAGCGCGGCGCATACTGCCGCCACTGGTTGTCCTCATAGACATATTCTTTTTCCGCGGTGACATATTGCCCGGCAGATACAGCCCAATGCCGATCCAGCGGGGGCCGGAACAGGGTCATCGGGCCGTCCCACTGGGGCGTTTCATAGCGCTCCATTGCGCGCAGGAATGCCGCCTGAATGCGCAGACTGTTAAAGGAAGCACCCCCCTCGCCATCGCCGACCGCCTCCTGAGGCCCCCGGCGGCGCGCGCGCTCCCACGCCCAGCGGTTGCGCGCCCATTCAAGCAGATAGGCCGGGCCCTTCCGCCGCAGCTCTGCCAATTTGATATGCGCCTTGTCGATCTTGCTGAGCGTCGGGCGGACGGGCAGCGGCGTGTCGAGCATCGCTAGAACGGCCACCTCTTGCCCTGCCGCCTGCAACTGCTGCGCCATCTCATAGGCCGTGATCCCGCCGCCGGAGTATCCGGCCAACAGATAGGGCCCTTGGGGCTGCAGCGCACGGATCTCGGCGATGTAGTCAGCCGCGGCGGCCTGCACCTCTTCGTGGGGGGCGGCGTCACCGATCAACCCACGGGCCTGCACACCATAGACCGCGCGTTCGCCGCTAAAGGGCAAGGCAAGGTGGCGCAGGTTCAGCACATTGCCGAACATCCCCGCCACCACGAAAAGCGGCGTCGCATCCTGCGGCGATTGATTGAGCGGTACGAGGTGGTCAAAGCGCTGCTGCGGGGCCGCCGCTGCCGTATCAGCCACCTCCGTCTGGGCCAAATCTCCGCGCTCCGCCGCGATGAGCGCTGCGCATTTGGCGATCGTAGGAGCCTCGAACAGAACGGAGATCGGGAATTCCACCTTGAACTCGCGCTTGACCGCCGCAAACAGACGGACAGCGATCAGGGAATGCCCGCCGAGGTCAAAGAAACTATCCTCGACCCCCACCGGGCTAACGCCCAAGAGGTTCGACCAAATCTCGGCCAGTTTCTCTTCGATCCCGTTGCGTGGGGCGACGAAAGAACCGTCGAGATCGGGCCGCTCAAAGCTTTGCCCTTGGGCGGAGGCATCGGTCAGCGGCGCGTCGGCTTGGGCGATCAACGTCTGCAAGGGCAGTGAGGACACCATGACCTGTGGCGCATCCAGCGCCAGCGCACGGCGCAGGGCCTCTGGCCCTTCCTGCGCGCGGATACCTTGGCGCACCAGACGGGCCAAACGCTCTTCGGCGGGGCTGAGACTGTCGGCGTTTTGAGCATCCTCAAAGACCACTTCGCGGGCGTCGGGCGGCGGCACCTCGGTAAAGGCCCCTTCGAGCCGTTTCATCGCGAAATCGTGCACATCGACAAGGACCGCTCCCTGCGCATCGGTGATCGTCACATTGAACCGGGCCAAGCCCTCCGCCGCCGATCCTTCGGCAAGCCGGACATGCGAGCGGACCTCGGCAGGCAGCGGCGCGTGAAGCGTGATCTCACCATAAGACAGCGGCACCCAAAGGTGACGCGCGGCATAGCCGGGGATCAGCGCCATGGCCCAACCGGTGGCGATGTCCATCAGACCAGGGTGCAGCACATAGCCATCGGTTAGATCACCCTGCGCGGCCTCGGGCAGCCGTAGCGCGGCGAGCCCCTCTCCCTGTCCCAGAGCGGTGCGTTGCAGCACATGCCAGCGCGGACCGAATTTCAGATGCGCCTCTTGAACGGCGGGCAGATGGCCCCCGGGCGCGGCTTCGGCCACGTCCTCGCAACGGGCCGCGAGGGCAGCAAGATCCAGAGGGCTGGCCGTGCGCCCCGTGGGGGTCAAACGCGCTTGAACATGCAACTGCCACGCGGGCCTGCCATTGACCACACAGGCGCTGCGCAACTCGGCGGCGAAACCCGCGCCCTCGGGGGTCAGGGTGATCTTGATCTTGCGCCGCGCCCCATCGGCCAGCGGCAGGGGACGCAGAAAATAGAGGTCTTGCAGCGTGAACCCCTGCAGCCCTTGAGCCTGCGCCGCCTCGGCCAAAAGCTCAATATAGCCTGTCCCCGGCATGATCGCGCGACCATCCAAGGTGCGGTGTTGGTCGAGCAGCCAGTGCGAGGTGGCGATCTCGGTAGTAAATTCCGGTGCGCCACTGTCACCCGACCCTGCGGTTTCAAGCAGCGCCGCATTGATCGCGCGGGCAGGCAGCGCCACGGCACCGCCCCCCGCAAGGGTGTCAGCGGCCATGCCTACATCAGCCCAAACGCCCCAGTTCACCGCCACCACGCGGGTCTTCGCGCCGCGCCGTGATTGCGCAAAGGCATTAAGCCAGGCATTCGCCGCCACATAGTCCACCTGGCCCGCCGCGCGACTGGCGGTAGAGGTCGAGGAAAAGAGCACCATCAGGTCAAGCGCGCCATCGGGCAACAGTTGGTCCAAGACCCGCAGCCCCTGCACTTTGGGGGCCAGCACCGCGTCGATGCCCGCGTCGGATTTGGCCAAGAGCGGCGCATCGTCCAGCACCCCGGCGGCATGGATCACCCCTGTCAGCCCCCCGTGGCGGGCGGTCAGATCGTCGATCACCCGGCGCATCTGCGCAAGGTTGGTGACATCCGCGCGGGCTACTTCGACCGCCCCGCCCGACTGCGCCGCCTGCGCCTCAAGTCGCAGAACGGCACGCAGGCGGCGGGCCGTGGCATCGGCGGGGCCGTGACTGGCAAGGTAGCTGTCCCATTCGTGGCGCATCGGAAGCGCGGCGCGGCTCAGCAGGATGACACGGGTGCCCGGCGTCTCAAGAATGTCTGCCGCAAGGGTCAGCCCGATGCCCCCGAAACCGCCGGTGATGAGGTAATGTCCCTCCGGCTTCCACCCCGGCAAATCGCTTGGCGGCAGGCTGGCTGCGCGGTAGCCCAGTTCGTAGCGGCGGCCAGCACGATGGGCGACCTGAAGGTTGGCCGGGCTGGCCAAAAGCTCTTCGATCAGGTCACCGGGATCAGTCACAGGCGCAGGGTCGACTGGCTTCGCGAACCATCTTGCCGGTGCCACGGGTGCTGCGACGGGCAGGTCAATCTGGCTCGCCGTCAGCCCCGGCACCTCTCGTGCCATGACGCCCACGGGGCCAGAGATCAGCGCCTTTTCGGGATAGCCCAACCCCTCTTCCGCGATCTGCGCCCCACCGGTGGTGAAGACGTTGAGGTGCAGCGGCGCGTCAATCTCGGACTCGGCCAAGGACTGCGCAAGCCATGTCAGGCTCCAGAACCCCTGTTCGATATTGCGGTCAAATCTGCTGGAACCGGGGCGCGGGGCGACCTGATCATCGGTCAGCCAGAAATGCGCGATCCGGTCGGGCATTTGCCCTTCGGCCTGAAGCGCCGCGATCAACTGGTCATAGCCCGACCGGCCCTGTTCGGGGGCCAGCGTGAAATGATCCGTGGTGACGCGGGCAAAGGCATCCCCCGCCGTGACCTGCACCACGCGATGCCCTTTGGCCCGCAACTGCGCGGCGACCTCGGCCCCCAGCCCCGCCGTATCGGCGAAGACAAGCCAGTTCACCGGGCCGGAGAGCGCCATATCCCCTTCGGCGTAGCGCGGTTGCCAATGCGGCAGCGCGCCCCAATCGCTGATGTCATCCAGCCGTTGCACCGGTTGCTCTGCGGGGCGGGTCGCGGCCTCTCCCGGTTCGATGAAATAACGCGCACGTTGGAATTGATAGGTCGGCAGCACCACGCGGTTGCGCCGTGCCTCGCCCCAAATCTGCGCCCAGTCAGCTTCGACCCCCGAGGCCCAAAGCCGCCCGATCACGCTGAGGAAATAGGCATCATCCGCGATTTCTTGCTCGGGGTGGCGCAGCGAAGACATCACCTGCCCCGGCGCCACATCCGCGTTCATCTGCGCCAAGGCGGAAAGCGCCTTGCCCGGTCCGACCTCAAGGAAGACCCGCCGCGCGTCGGCGCTCAACGTGCAGATACAATCGGCGAAATTCACCGTGTTGCGCAGCTGTTCGACCCAATAATCGGGGTCCGTCGCCATCTGCGCCGTGATCATCTTGCCTGTTCGGTTGGACAAAAAGGGCATCTGCGGCGCGCGCAGGTCAAGCGTGGCAAGGAAAGCGCGGTATCGGTCAAGGATCGGGTCCAGCATCCGCGAGTGGGCTGCGATGTCGATGGCGATGCGCTGGTGGTCGAGACCGGCTGCATCCAACCGCGCTTGCAGCGTCTTTAGCGCGTCGTCCGGGCCAGAGACCGCAATCAGTTCCGGGCCGTTGACGCTGGCGATATCAAGCCCTTCTCCCAGAAGTGGCGTGATCTGATCCAGCGGAGCGGAGATGCTGATCATCCCGCCTGCTGGCACCTCATCAAAGAGCCGCCCGCGCAGCAGGACAAGGTCGATGCAGTCCTCAAAGCGCATCACCCCGGCAAGACAGGCGGCGACATTTTCGCCCATGGAGTGCCCCACCATCGCCACGGGTTTCACCCCCCAAGAGAGCCAAAGCTGCGCCAGCGCGTATTCAACGATCATGATCAACGGCAATTGCACCGAAGGCTGTTTCAGCTTGGCTTCTGCCGCCGCGCGGTCTTCGGGTTCCGGCAGCCAGATCGCGCGGATGTCGTAATCCAACTGCGGTGCCAGATGGTCGAGCCCCCGGTCCATCCATTCGGCAAAGACCGGCTCGGTTTCATAAAGGTCGCGGGCCATATCGGCATATTGCGCGCCGCCGCCGGGGAACATGAAAACGACCTTAGCCTCGGGGCCAAGGTGGTCATGGGTAAAGACACGGCGGCTGTCGCCGCCTTCCAACAGGGTCGCGGCCTCTTCATGGGTTTCGGCGACCAAGACGCGGCGTTTGTCGAAACCCCGGCGGCCCTCTTTCAGGGTGAAGGACACATCGGCCAAGGGCTGTTCGGGATGCGCGCGCAGATGCGCCGCGAGGGCGGCGCTGTTGGCGTCCAACGCCGCCTTGTTCCGGCCCGAGAGGCAGAGCACATGGAAAGGGAAATCGCTTTCTTCCGACGCCGCGCGGGCGGGCGCCTCTTCCAAGATCATATGCGCATTGGTCCCGCCAACGCCAAGCGCATTGACCGCGGCACGCCGGGGCGTGGCTTGGTCGGGCCAGTCATAGAGCCGGTCGTTCACGCGGAAGGGCGAGCCTTCGAAGGGGATCGCCGGGTTCGGCGCTTCATAGCCCAGCGAGGGGGGGATTTGCTGGTGGTGCAACGCCAGCGCCGCCTTGGCCAGCCCCGCCACGCCCGCCGCAGTGTCGAGATGGCCGATGTTGGTCTTGACCGACCCGATGCGGCAGAAATCTTCGGCCTGCGTCTCGGCCCGGTAGGCTTGGGTCAGGGCGGCGACCTCAATCGGATCGCCTAGATAGGTGCCGGTGCCGTGGCATTCGACCATGCCGATGCTCTGCGCCGCCACGCCCGCATGGTCAAGCGCGCGGGCAATGGCCGCCGTCTGCCCATCAACGGAAGGGGCCAGATAGCCCGCCTTGGCCGCGCCGTCGTTGTTGACCGCCGAGCCTTTGATGACCGCCCAAATAGGATCGCCATCCGCAATGGCATCTTCCAACCGCCGCAGCGCCACTGCCCCTGCGCCAGAGCCGAAAACGGTGCCCTGCGCGCGGTGGTCGAAGGCGTGGCATTCACCATCGGGGGAGAGAATTTCGTTCTCTTTGAACTCATAGCCCCTGCCCTGCGGCAGTTCGATCGTCACCCCGCCCGCCAGCGCCATGTCGATTTCACCCGCCCGCAGCGCCTGCGCGGCATAGTGAATTGCCACCAGCGAGGTCGAACAGGCGGTTTGCAGGTTGATCGACGGGCCTTTGAGGTCAAGCACATGGCTGACCCGGGTCGAGAGGAAATCTTTGTCATTGCCGGTATGCCGAAGCAGGAACATGCCGACATCATCGACCAGATCGGGGTTCGAGCAGATGTTGAAATAGAAATAGCTGCCCATGCCACAGCCCGCATAGACGCCGACGGGGCCAGAGAGGCTTTCGGGCATATGCCCCGCCTGCTCCATCGCCTCCCAAGCGACCTCAAGAAATTTGCGGTGCTGCGGGTCGAGAATGGCGGCGTCTTTTGGGGAAAAGCCGAAGAACTCGGCGTCGAACATGTCGTAACCGGGCATCTCGGCGGTGACGGGCACGTAGTTTGGCCGGGCCATACGTTCGGCGCTCTCTCCGGCGGCGCGCAGCTCGGCCGCGTCGCGCCGCTTGAGCGCGCTCACGCCATCGCGGAGGTTCGCCCAATAGGCGTCGACTCCTTCGGCCCCCGGCACGTTCACCGACATGCCGACAATCGCGATATCATCGCGTGCAAGAGTTTTGTCTGTGCTATTCATTGCGACACATGTCCCATCGCCCGTTCGACTACAGTGATGAGCCTTCAAGGTTCAATTTAAGCTTCGGGTGCAGCATACAACAGGCAAATCTGTCGAAAATGAGCCAAGAGCGTGCCCTTGGGTCTATTCTGGACAAAATCGCTTCACGGAACGGTGAGCAGATGCCAGTTCAGAAAACCGTCCGCTTTGCCTGCAACGCGGGATTTGCGCTGGCATCAAGTACGGTCTGCCCCCTGCGCGCTGCCGCCAGCCCCTCAGCATGACCGAGGATCGCCCCGGCCGTAAGCCAAGTAAGCGGCGTCAGCGTGGCGTTAAGCAACATGTCCATCATGGTAATGCCAAGAATCAAAAGCAGCGGCGCGATCCAAGGGGATAGGCCCGCATCCCCCTGTCGGTAGAGGTGTAGCCCCATAAGAAAGATCGGCAGCGCCAAAAGACCCATCTCACAAAGATAGCCAACCCAGCCGAAAGTGCCGAAAACAATGATCCAGCGGCCGTCTGGGACCGATAGGATATTGCCGTTGGTCGCATCCCGGATCAGGTTGCGCCCCCATCCGCCCCAGCCGAACCACGGCTTTTCAGCAGCCCGCGCCAGCAGCCGTTCTTCGTTCATGAACCGGTAGCCAAGCGATTGCGCACGGTCCGCGCTGATCGCCTCGGCCTGCGCAAGAATGGCATCGAGCGGCACCAGCCCGGCGTTGCGGAGCATTGGATAAATCACCGCCACGACGGCAAAGACCACCGCCAGACGGATCTGCCAGCGCGCCGGGGTCAGCAGCACCATCGGCACCAGCAGCAGCGCGTAGGCCTGCGAGGCAAGGCTTTTGCACAGCAGCAAAACCACACCCAAATAGGCCGCCAGCAGCAGCACCTTCCATCGGTCGATCACCGGGGTTTGCCGCGCCAGCGCCACCGCCGACAACAACGCGATACACATGAAAATCGCCAGCCACAGCGCGTGCGGCAGAAACACGATGGGCCGGAAGCCACCATTGCGCATCATCTGCTCAAAGGAGTGCTGAAAGAACCCGTAAATCCATGTGTTAAGCTGCGGAGAGAAGCGAATTTCGAAGAGTGCGGGCACGGAATAGATCAGCCCACCAATCACGAAGGCCAGCAACAGCTCGCGCAGGCCCTCTTCGTCCGCAAGGAACTGTCGCGCCAGCAAGAAAGGCACCAGCATCAGCATCTGGCCGATCAGGACCGACCCGATGTCACGGATCGACAGCCCCGGCAGGGCGTCCACCGGAAAGAGGATCGGCTCGAACCCTCGGATCGCCTGAAAAAGGATCGGGTCGCCATTGGTCAGCACCGTGGGCATGGCCGAAAAGACCAGCCCCACCACCAAGAACCCCGCCAAACGAGAGGCGGGCCAAAGCTGCAGTTTCTCCTGCGTGCCCAGCCAGATGATCAGCAAAACGCTCAGGTTCGGGATCGACACTTTGTCGAGGCCCGGCACCAGCGGCAGGTTGAATTCGGCCAGCGGCGGCAGGAAAAGATAGCCCCCCAAGATCGACCAGATCAACGCCCGCTGCAGCGGCAGGTTGCGAAACAGCCCCAGACAGACGAAGGGCCAGATCAGCAGCATCAGATAGGCGACGGGGTTTGGCATGATGTCCTTCGCGAAAGCCGGACGAATGCGCGGCAGGATGGGGCGGGGCGAAAATACCATCTGGCCCCGGCCCTGTCATCCCGCTAGTTTTGCGGCAGGTTCAATCTGGCACGGGCGTGGTTGATAGATGGCATGTGAAATCAATTACATGAAGCGTGCGCCTTCCCCCCTTGCGCCTGCCTGTGGCAGCCCAAAGGCGGGGCGCGCGGTATGAAGTATGGCAAGGGCGATGCCGCGGTGGTGGTTAATGTGGCAACTAGCGCCGCATTGTTTCAGGCCCTGCGCGCGCGCTTTGCCAAGGGCCAAGGATTCGCGCTTGCCACGCTCAACCTCGACCATCTGACCAAACTGCCCCGCAATGCGGGTTTTGCCGCTGCCTATCATGCGCAGGATCTGATCGTGGCCGATGGCCGCCCCGTTGTCTGGCTGTCGCAACTGGCCAAACAGCCGGTTGCCTTGATGCCCGGCTCTGATCTGATCATCCCGCTTTGTGAATTGGCCGCCGAGCAATCGTTGCCCATCGCGTTCTTCGGCAGTGATGAGGAGGCCCTTCACGGGGCCGCAGCAGCCCTGCGGGCCCGTGTGTCGGGGCTGGAGATTTGCCACATCGCCGCCCCGCCGATGGGCTTTGACCCCGAAAGCGCCGAGGCGGATACCGCCCTGCGCGACATCGCCAAAAGCGGGGCGCGTCTGTGTTTTCTGGCGCTTGGTGCGCCCAAACAAGAGGTCCTCGCCGCGCGCGGGCGTGAGATCGCGCCGGGGGTGGGGTTCGCCTCTGTCGGGGCGGGATTGGATTTTTTGGCCGGGCGGCAGCGCCGTGCGCCGAAATGGATGCGGATGCTGGCTCTGGAATGGTTTTGGCGTGCCCTGCAGAGCCCGGCGCGGATGGTGCCGCGCTATGCGCGCTGTTTCGCGATCCTCCCGCGCTTGACGCTTGAGGCTTGGCGGGCGCGCTAGGCGTCAGCGGTATTCGATGATCCGCCCATCGCGGCGTATGTGGTACTTCAGCACACCTAAGGCTTCGGGGAACTTGCCCAGCAGGGTAAAAAAGCCCCAAGCCGCCCCGCCGCGCCGAATCAACCGCAAGAGTTGCAGTGGGTAGAGCAGCATCAGCCCGACTGCGGCCCATGGCAGCAACAGCGCCAGCAGCAAAATCACCGCAGGCAAAAGCGCACCCCAAAGCAAGGCGCGGCGCGTTTCGGCCACCCAATGGCGATCGGGACCAGCGCCATGCAGCGCGGCCCCTTCGGCAAAGGCGTGACCAGCACGCAGGCTGCGCCGCCACCACTGGCTGAACCGGGTGATCTGCGCGTCATGCCATGTCATCTCGGCCTCGAGCCGCCATATCTGCCAACCCGCCCGGCGCAGCCGCTGGCACAGCTCCGGCTCTTCTCCGGCGATCATCTCTGCCCGGTAGCCACCCACGGCGCGCAGCGCCTCAAGCCGCATCAGTGCATCGCCACCACAGGCGCGCGCCTCGCCCGGCGGCGTGTCCCATTCAGCGTCGACCAGACTGTTGTAAATCGAGGTTTCGGGATGTTCCTCGCGCCGTCTGCCGCAGACCACGGCGAGTTGAGGATGCGCGTTCAGATGGGCCTCAGCCGCCGCCAGCCAACCGTCCCGCAGGATGCAATCGCCATCAAGGAATTGCACCAGCGTGATCTCCTCGCTCAATGCCGCCACGCCCGCATTGCGGGCCCGCGCGGCGGTGAAGGGGTGCTTCATGTCCAACTCGACCACTTCCGCGCCCAGCCCCCGCGCCGCAGCGACGGACCCATCGGTCGAGCCGCTGTCGACATAGACGATCTGTGCCACCTGCCCCGCTAAAGCCTGCAAGGACCGCTCCAGCCGGGCGCCTTCGTTGCGTCCGATGACAACGGCGCCGATGCTCATGCGGCATGCTCATCACGCCAAGCGGCGACATGGGCGCTGTAGCTGTCGGAGGGCACCAGAAAGCCCGCGCGATACAGAAGTTCGACCCGGTTCCAGCGCCGCGCGTCCAGCGAAAAGAGCGAAACATCGGGGTTCTGCCCGATCACCGCCATGCGGCGCGCGTCTTCTCCATGCGCCAGATTGCCCGCGCCCAGCGTCTCGGCATCCCGCGCGGCGGCGTCATTGGCGAACTTGTAGTGTTTGATCACCGCCGTCATATCCGCCACGCGCAGCCCGCAGGACAGATGCGGATGCGGCGCCGGTGTGACCTCTGGCCCGTTGAAGATCAGCGGATGTTTTGTCAGGCAACAGTTCTCTCCAAAGACCTTGCCGCGCACGCCGCCAAAGGCGAACTTCACCGCATCATTGGAGAGATCATTATCGGCAAGCAGCGCGGAGAACGGAATCTCCGGACTGTGGTAGTCGGTTTTGCGCACCGCGCTGATGTCATAATAAAGGAAGGATTGCAGCGCTTGTTTATAGGGCACCCCCGCCGCGGCAGCGAGGCTGGTTTTGGGGAACATCTCAAGCATCTGCGCCATTAAGGCGGTATAGCCCTGCTGTTCGAGATAGGCGGTCAGCCCCTTGATGCCAATCTGGCTGCGCCCTTCGAAATCGAAAATCTCATCCATATCGACATAGAGACACCAGCGATTTCTGCTATAGGTCTGCGCGGGATGCTGGCGGATCAGGTCTTCGTATTCGGCCAGCGGCAGGATGCAGCGATCGATCACCGTGCCTTTTTGCGCTTTGATCCGGGTGATGGTGTCATCGCGCGAGCCGTTGTCGATGAAAACGAAATGCTGCACGCCCATCGCGCGGTAATGGCGAAAGAAGGCGTCGAGGTAATAGCTGCCGTCGCGCACCAAGGCGATCAGCACCACCTCCCCCGGGGCCACGTCCAGTTTGCTCGGCCCGTGCAGATGCTGCAAGGAAGCGGCAAAGCGCGCCCGGCGGCGGGCGTCGTGCAGGCGTTGGCGCAGGCGGCGGAGCAGATGCAGGGGCGATTTCATGCCGTTGTGATACGACAGGCAATCTGCGCGGTCCACTGCCGCCATGGCTTTCTGATCCGCGTGACTGTGCCCCGAGCGATTAGCTGCCACCGTTTTGACCGGGCGCGGCAGCAGGCCCGGCCACCACTCGCAGGGCGGGGTCAAAGAACGTGTGGCGCCCACGGCCAGCATGTTTCGAGGCATAGAGCGCGGCATCTGCATTGGCCAGAACCACCTCACGCGGTTGCCGGTCGCCGCGCTGGATCCAGACCGTGCCGATGCTGGCGGAAACCTTGCAAACTTCCCCCTTGTAGCGGATTGGCTCTTCCAACCGGTCGATGATCCGCTGGCCAATCCGCCGGAGTATGCCCTCGCCCCGGACATCGGGCAGAACCACGGTGAACTCATCCCCGCCCAACCGCACCACCATGTCAGAGCTTCGGGTCTCTTGTTGCATGATCCGGGCGACGACTTGCAGCACATGATCGCCCGCGGCATGGCCCAGACTGTCATTCACCGCCTTGAAGTAGTCGAGATCGACATGCATCACCGCGAACCCCTCTCCTGCAGTGATCAACCGCTCTAGCACCGCGTTCAGCGCGCGGCGGTTTTTCAGCCCCGTCAGCGTATCGGTAAAGGCCTGTTCCTCTGCAGTTATCCGCGCCTCTTGCAGGCGCAGGTTCAGGCGGCGGGAGGCCTCCATCGCGGCTGATTTCGCCTCCATCAGATAGAGCATCTCGATCGCCAGATCGGTGGCGGCGAAATCCGCATTGGTCAATGCATAGTCCTGCACCCCGTCGAAAATCGAAATCCCGAAAGAGAGGTTCACGATCAGCCGCCGATCCCCCAAGGGCACCAGCAGCCCCTTCAGCTCGGTCCGGGGGGAATCGCGAAAAGCGAGGTGCAGCTTTACCCCCGTGGCCCGGTGCAGGTCTTTCATCCCGTCAATCCCGCGGGGCCGCTTAACGGTGACGGTTTCCAGAAAATGCCGCCCCGCCAACGGGGACTGCGGGCGCAGCTTTTGGATCGTCGGCCCGGCGTGGCGGATCTCGCCATTCGCGGACAACAGCAGATGCATCGGACATAGTTTGTCCAGAACCGCCGGATCATGGCACCCTACGCTCATGCCCGCGCCCCAAGCTCAAACCGGCGCCCTTCCGAGAATTCGGCCTCGACCAAAATGATCTTCAGCACCTCGATGCCATCCGATCGCCCACAGTGTTCCAACAGCACCAGCGCGCCATAGTCATCGGCCATGGCCCGCAAGACCCCCATCATAAGGTAGCCATAGCCAACGAGCGGGGCTTCGCAGATCAGGGAATACTGGCCATCGGGGTCTTCGCGCAGTTCGACCCAAGGCAAATGCAGTTCGGATAGGGCAAGGCGCGTCCGGTCCGGCAAATCGTCGAGCGATTGCAAAAAGTCACTGAAGCTCACCCCGCCAAAGCGCAGCAAACGCCGCACAGCCTCATAGCCCGGTTGCGCCACAAGAAAGGTGCCGACGTCTTCCATCACCTCGGCCCGGGGCCGGTCCAGCACGTCGCAGACCGCCTCAAGGACAGCCGGGGTGACGTGATCCGAATAGGTCAGCATCGCCTCAAATTCGGTAAAGTCCAACCCGGCCCGAGAGGCCACCTCGACCCAAAGTCTCTGCCCGTAGTTGGCACAAAAGTAGTTCTGAATGCTGCGGTTGATAAGCCCGTGCATGACTGCCTCATTCCCATTTTTCCCGAGAGCAGATTGCCGTTGCAGTGGTTAAGATTGGCCTGATGAATACAGTTGTCAGGAAATTGCGTCGCCCACCCGGCCACGCCAAGCCCGGAATCGCACCCGGAACCGCCGCCACATTCCGCGCGTTCGGTAATGGAGAGAAGAGGCGACGCCCCGCCTCTCCCCCGCCAGTGAGGAGCATATCCATGAGCGATGATCCCAAACACCCGAAAGACGAAGACAAGACACCGCCCAAGAAACCTCAAAAAGACCTGCACCGCCCCGAGGCCACATTGGACGAAGCCCCCGCAGGAAGCCCCAACGCCGAAGAACGCTCGCGGCTATCGGACTGAGGGTCTGGGTCTGACCTTGGTGTCAGACCTCAAGTAAAAAAAGGGTGTCGAAATATGAGCAATGACGTCACAGCCCCCCGGCAGCACAGCGCGCCGGGGTTTATGATTTGTCTGGGCTGGGTCGCCATCCTTGGCTGTGTGATATTCGCCGTCTCGATCCTGATCGCGGATTTTGTGGTGCCGAATCATGACTGGATTGCCGACACGATCAGCGATTTGGGTGCGGGGCGGTATGAATTTATCGTCGACATCGGCATCTATGCCTTCTCCGCCGCGCTAATTGCCTGTGCCCTGCTTTGTGCCCATGTGCATTTCGGCGATCGGTGGTGGAGCATCGCCACCATTGGCCTTGCCCTTCTGGGGCTCATCGTTTTTCTGGTCGGCGCAAGAAACGAATACGGGGACCGCGATTCCGATGGCGTGGTGATCCATATTTATCTGGTCTACGCGCTCGGGCTGATTATGCTCGCCGTGCCTTGGCTGCTGTCGAAAGGTTTCGCTGATATCTCTGCGTTCCTTGCCAAGGCGCTCAAGGTCATCTCGCTTATGTGGCTGGTCTCTGCCCCGCCGTTCTTCTTCCTGCCCACCGGGATCGACGGCATCTATGAGCGCTATCTGGGGCTGATTGCCATGGCGATGGTGGTGCTTTTGGGGCGGTTCTTTATCCAGCGGGGCAAGGCATTGAACGGGGGGCACGGGTGATGTTCTTCGACCACGTTCCGCTCGATATCCTCGCCCGTGCGCTTTTGCTTTCTGCCATTGCGCTGACTTGGGTGGTCTTTGTGGTCCGCGTGATCGGGCTGCGCACTTTTTCAAAGATGACGGCTTTTGACTTCGTCGCCACGGTCGCCACGGGCTCGCTGCTTGCCGGGGCCTGTCAGGCCACCACTTGGCCAGAGTTTGCGCAGCCGACCTTAGCCATTTCCGCCCTGCTTGGTGCGCAATTCGTCATCGCGCGGATACGGCAAGCCTCTGACCAATTCGAAAAAGTCGTGCAGAACGAGCCTGTGATCCTGATGCGGGAAGGTGAAATTTTCGACGCCGCCCTAAGCGAAACTCGCGTCGCGCGTGCCGACCTGATAGCCAAGCTGCGAGAGGCCAATGCGCTGCGCTTTTTAGACGTGCGTGCCGTTGTGTTGGAGACGACGGGCGATATCTCGGTCCTGCACGGCGATACCCTCGAACAGGAAATTCTCGAGGGTGCGCGGGTGATTAAGGACTAAGCCGACCTTAAATCAAGCGCCCCGGCAAATGGCCGATATCCGGCAAGACCAGATCGGCGTGCGGGGCAAGCTCTTCCGCTGTGGCCGGTCCGGTCAACACCGCGATCCGCCCCATGCCCGCCACGCGCGCGGCTTCCAGATCATGAATGCTATCGCCGACCATCGCGAGGGAGGAGGCCGGCAGGCCCACATGCGCCGCAAAGGCGTGCAATTGCCCCGGCGAGGGCTTGCCCCCGTGCCCACTGTCGAACCCTGCGATGAAGTCGAACATATCAACCACCCCCGCCGCCAGCAGATGTGCCCGCGCAGGGTGTTCCGCATCGTTCGTCGCCACGCCGAGCCGAAGACCCCGGTCGCGGAGCCCTTGCAAAAACGGTCTGAGCGGCACCGCCTCGCGCTGCGGCGCGCGGGCCGCTTCAGCATTGATTAATTCTAGAAGGTCCGAAGGCGGCCGTTCAGGGAAATGCGGGGCCAAGGCATCGACCACCTGCTGCGGCGTGCCAGCGATGGCGATACTGTCCGGGGCAAAGCGGCGGGTGGCAAGGTCAAAGCCAATGTCTGCGCCGACTCGCGCGGCCATTTCACGCTCCCCATCACAGACCCGCAGCAAGAAGGCTTCGGCCCAAGGTTCCCAAGTCGCGGCAAAGTCAAAAAGGGTGCCGTCCTTGTCAAAGAGCAGACCCTTAACGTTTCTTAAGTCCAATGCACCTGCTCCCCACCGGGCAGCGCCGCGCGGGCTTGCATGATCCGTTCATAGGGTATCGACAGATGGTCGCAAAACCCGATGACCCAGGCATCATCCATCATCAGAAAATCCAGCACAGCGCCTAGGAAAATAGGGTCACTGGCCTGTTTCGTTAGGTCCGCTTCGGACGCGCCCGTACTGCCCAGAAACACCGGCAATAGATCATCATTCGCCGCGAGCCAGGCCAGCACCTGAAGCGCCAAGGTTTCGGCGGAGTCTTGGGTATAGGACATTGAAAACCGTCTTTTGCTGAAGGTTGGAAACCCTTTGTTAACCATTAAGGGGCAAAGACAGTCTCATCAAACTGATTTGTACGGTGAAGGAGCTGTCGTGCAAGGGACCATCCTTATTGCAGATGCGATTGCAACCAATCGGATCGCCCTCAAGGTCAAGCTCTGTGCGGCATACTATCACGTCGTGCAGGCAGAGAATATGGAAGAGGCTTTGACCTGCGTGCGGGACAACCCGCCGGATCTGGTGATCTGTGCCCTGACCCTGCCGGGTGGCGGGGCGGCGGACCTATGCCGCGCGCTTAAAGCCTCCGGCGATAGCGCGCAGCTTCCGGTGCTGGCCATCGGCAACGCCGATCAGGCGGTGGATAGGTTCGCCGCGCTCGAAGCGGGGGCGAACGACGTGTTGCTCAAACCGCTTGATTGCACGCTATTGCTGGGCCGGGCGCGCAGCCTCATCCGTGCCCGCAATGCGGCTGACGAATGGGAAATGCGCGATGATACGTCACGCGCGCTTGGGTTGGCGGAACCCGCGGCTCAATTTACGGCGGAATTCACAGCCCGCAGCCACTGTGTGATCATCCATTCCGACAGCGCGATGAGCGTGAATTGGGCCAAACACCTCCGCCCCCAACTGCGCGCGCGCCTCACCCTCGCCAACCCGGAGGAGGCCATTCGCGCCGCCGCCGCAAACGGGCCGCCAGACGCCTTTGTATTGGTCCTGCCTCAAGATCCCGTGCCTGCCACGGCGGCTCTGCGCCTGATCTCGACGCTACGCGCCAATGCGCAAACCCGCCATACCGGGCTGCTGGTGGTGCAACTGGCCCCGGATGCGGCGCTTGCTGCCACTGCCCTAGATCTGGGGGCAGACGATCTGATGACCGAAGGCTTCAACCCCGCGGAAATGGCCCTGCGTCTTCATGCGATCTTGCGGCGCAAACGGATGACGGACCAACTTCGCGATACGGTACGCACAGGGCTGAAGGCTGCCGTTTTCGACCCTCTGACGGGGCTGCACAATCGCCGCTATGCCCTGCCCCATCTGGATCACATCGCGGAACATGCCCTTGAAACCGCCCGCCCTTTTTCGGTGATGGTCGCCGATCTGGATCATTTCAAAGGCATCAATGACCGCTATGGCCATGCCGCGGGGGATTCGGTGCTGGTGCAAACGGCGGAACGGCTGCGCAACAATCTGCGCGGCATGGACCTTGTCGCGCGGATTGGCGGGGAGGAATTCCTTATCGTCATGCCGGGGACCAACCTTGCGGATGCCGAAAAAACGGCGGCGGCGATCTGTGCCGATATCGGCAATCGCGGCTTCGTCGTTCCCGGCACTCCCCTACCGATCCATGTGACCATCAGCATCGGTCTCTCCGTCGGCCCGATGGAAGAAGAGGGCCGCCCGCTATCCTCGGAAGCGTTGATGGCTCAGGCGGATCAGGCCCTCTACGCTGCGAAAACCCACGGTCGAAACCGGGTGAACCTGAGCCGCCCCGCGGCTTGAACCTGAGGCCCAGAACGAAACCAGGACCAAAGGCGCCGGACGCCCTTCTGTCGGGCAAGTGTCAGTCGCATTCGCGGCGCCGGTTGCGTTTAGGACAAGACGAAAGTCCTTTTGGGAGTACTAGGATTGCATAGTGCACTGACCACCGCCGGGTCTTCGTAAGCAGGCAATCGCAATCAACGTCCCCTTCGATGCCGTTCCTTTGCCAACCTTCCACCCGCATCCGACCTCTGCCTCTGCCTCTGCCTCTGCCTCTGCCTCTGCCTCTGCCTCTGCCTCTGCCTCTGCCTCTGCCTCTGCCTCTGCCTCTGCCTCTGCCTCTGCGAAAAGGACGCGATACAAATGAGCCAGCCTCAACCAAAGATTGCATTAAACACAAACCTTCCTTAGCGTAACGCAATGCAACAGGATCGGCCCCTTATCGGAATAGCCCTGATGATGGGCTTCTGCATCGTAGCGCCCGTGGGCGATGCGGTGGCCAAGCTACTGGGCGCTTCGGTCCCCTTGGGACAGGTGGTGCTGCTCCGCTTCGCCCTTCAGGCACTGATCCTGATTCCGATCGTATGGTACTCTGGCCGCGTCTGGCACATGCGCGGGCGGGTGTTTCGGCTGACCCTTCTGCGCACCCTGCTGCATATGGCGGGCATCGCCGCCATGTTCACCGCGTTGAAATACCTGCCCCTCGCCGATGCCGTTGCCATTGCTTTCGTCATGCCATTTTTCATGTTGCTGCTCGGCAAACTCATCTTAAAGGAAGAGGTCGGCCCAAGACGTTTGGGCGCGAGCATCGTTGGGTTTCTCGGTACGCTTCTCATCGTGCAGCCGAGTTTCGTGAACGTCGGCTGGCCCGCGCTGCTGCCGATCGTCGTGGCGGTCGTCTTTTCTTTCTTCATGCTGGTCACCCGTCAGATCGCCAAGGAGACGGACCCGATCAGCCTGCAAGCGGTGAGCGGGGTGATGGCTGTCGTGATGATCCTGCCGTTGCTGGCGCTCGGCGCCATCACGGAGTTCGCGCCTTTGCAGATCATACAACCCGATGCCTTCGACTGGACCCTGCTGCTCGGCATCGGGGTTCTCGGTACGATCGCGCATCTGCTGATGACATGGTCCTTGCGCTTTGCCCCATCGGCCACATTGGCGCCGATGCAATATCTTGAAATCCCCTTCGCCACGCTGCTTGGTTTGCTCATCTTCTCCGACCTGCCCAATCCGCTCGCAGGTTTGGGCATTCTGATCAGCGTCAGCGCGGGTCTTTACGTGATCATGCGCGAGCGGGCCACGGCGCGTGATCTGGCCGCAGCAGTTGCGCCGCCAATGGCGCCATAAGACGACGCGGCAGGATCAGCAGCATATCGGGGCCGTCCATCTCAAGCGCGACGGGCCCTAGGGCGCGGTTCGACGTGCCAACCCGGCCACCGGGCGCAAAATCCAGCCCGTCAATCGGCCATTCCAATCCACGGCTGCGCCCCATCACCGGCGCCAATGGCATGAGAGAGACCACATCCCCCGCCTCCGTCGGTAGGGTGATGCGCGGCGGCGCGAGCAGCACGATCTCATGCGCGCCCAACAAGATGCAGGGCCGATCCGGATAGGTGGCGAGCGTATTGAAAGCCGCAAGCTGATGATCCAGCCGCGCCCCGGTAAAACCAACCCCCAGCACCAGCGGCGCGTCGATCCGGGTCAGCGCCTTGTCGAAATCCGTGCTCTCTTGCTCGGCGATCCGGTGACACCGCTCTGATGGGATCCGTGCCAACACCTCTGCCGGGGCGGAATCGAAATCGCCGATGACCGCCGCCAATTCCACCCCCGCCGCCAGAGCCAGCGCGGCGCCGCTGTCGGCCGCAACGCAGGTGGGTGCCAGCGTCAGTGCAGCGCCGATGTCTCCTCCAAAGACCTCTCCGCCGCCAAGCAGCGTGACTGGTTTGTGGTCCCGCACGATATGGTCTGAAGTGGTCAATTAGTGCCCCTTTTGGAAATCTGCCTTAATCTTGCCTTGAAATCATACGTTGAATGGCACAGATTCGAGCCGCTTTGGTCTTGGACATCGTGGTAAACGATACCTGCAACACCGCAGAGGACGAGCATCCGATGATGAACAGCAACAAAATCTTGACGGTCTCCTATGGCACTTTTTCGTGCACGCTGGAAGGCTTCGACGATTCCTTCGGCACCATGAAGGCCATTGCCGAGTATTTCCGCGATCTGGCCTCGGATGACCGTTACTTCGGTGCCGAGCCACCACAACCGGATGCTGAGATGCTCACCCGGATCGCGCAGCGCGAAGTCTCCCGCCGGGTGCAAGCCCGTGAGCAGGAAGGCAAGATCGTGCTGAGTGCGCTGGAGAACCAAAGCGCCGAGGCTCCGGCCCAAGCGCCCCCGGCAGCAGCAGCCCCCGCCGCAGCCGCAGCCGCTCCGGCTCAGGCCGAAACCGCAGCGCCGCAAGCACCCGCCGCGGCAGAGCCTGCGCCTGTGCAAGAAGAAACGCCAGCCCCCCTTAAGGCTGAGATCGCCGACACCGCCGCCGTGGAAGCCACAGCAGCAGCCGAACCTCAGATCGCTGAAGCCGTCGAAAAGGCGGAGCCCGCCCCTGCCGCCGAGTCTGCACCGGCAGCCGAAGCAGAGGAAGAAGACACCAGCGACGCCGAGGCGTTCTTTGCCGCCAGCCCGCAGCCGCAGTCCCACTACGAGGATGAAGCGCAGGCCGCCAGCGTCGAAGAGATCCCCGCCGCAAGCGCCGCCCCCGCCGACAGCATCGCCGCCAAATTGCAGCGCATCCGCGCCGTGGTCGCCCAGCAGGACGAGGATGAGGCCGCAAGCTACGACGAGGAAGAAGCAGCCGCGCCCCAAGTGGCCCGTGCCACCGCCGAAACGCAGGTCGAATCCGAAGAGAGCCAAGCCGCCATCGACGCCGCACGTCGCGACATCGAAGATGCGCTGGACGCCGATGAAGCCACAGAGATGGCGCAAGACGAAGCGGAAGAGGACGACGACGATCTCGCTGACATCCTCAACCGTCTTGAGGCCGAAGAAGAATACGAAGCAGAAGTCGCCGAGACGGATGAGAGCCTGTTCGACGCAGAGGACGAAGAGGAACCTAAAGCCGAAGCCGCACCGGAGATCGACGCCGCCGACCTGCCCCGCAAAGGGCGCGTGATCAAGGTCAAACGCGCAGATCTCGAAGCAGCCGTGGCCCGGGGCGATCTGGAAGAAGTCTCTGACCCGGCACCGCAAGAGGCACCCGCCGCGCAAGCCGAGGAAGCGCGCAGCTCTTCGCTGTCGCCCGAGGATGAAGACGAACTGGCCCGCGAATTGGCCGCGTTGGAGGCCGAACTTGGCGCGTCCACCCCGGCAGAGGCCGAGGAAAGGCCCGCCCCCGCGGTCGAGATGACCGAGCCGGAAGCCGCGCCTGTTGAAGACGAACCCGCAGGCGAAGAGCCCGAAGAGGTTAAAGCCGCAGAGCCAGAACCAGCAGAGGTTGAAGCCGCAGCGGAACAGATCGAAGAGCAAGCCGAGCCTGCGCAAGCGGCCCGTCACAGCCTGCCCACCATCGACGATGAGACCGGCCCCGACATGTCGCGTCTGATGGCGGAAACCGACAGCAAGATGGACGAGGCCGAAAGCACCACGCGCCGCGATGCCTTTGCCCATCTTCGCGCCGCCGTCGCCGCGAAGAAAGCCGATGAGGCGATGGGTGGCCGCGCCACCACCGCGACCTCGGATGACGCCTACCGCGAAGACTTGGCCGATGTGGTCCGTCCGCGCCGCCCCGTGAGCCGTTCGGCCCGGACCGAGCGGCCAAAGGCCGACGCCCGTTCTGCTCCGCTGAAACTGGTAGCCGAGCAGCGCATCGACGTCGACAAGCTGCGCAGCGCGGGCCCCGTGCGTCCGCGCCGTGTGGCGGCCGTGGTCGAGCCGGTCAAAACCAACCCCGATGCCGAAAGCTTTGCCGATTTCGCCGCTGACATGGGCGCCACCAAACTGCCCGAACTGCTTGAAGCGGCAGCGTCTTACATGTCCTTTGTCGAGGGGCGCGACCAATTCTCGCGCCCGCAGTTGATGGGCAAGGTCCGCTCGATCGGACTGCCGGACTTCACCCGCGAAGACGGACTACGCTCCTTCGGTCAACTGCTGCGCGCAGGCAAGATCGAGAAAATCAAAGGCGGCCGGTTCACCGTTTCGGATGAGATTGGCTACCGCCCCGATCACCGCGCCGTGGGTTAAACCCCCGACCAAAGTGCAGATACGAAAAAGCGCCCCGCGGGGCGCTTTTTTATTGCGTGTTACTGGTCGTCGTCCGCGTCCGGGTCCGCCTGTCCGATGCCTTTAAAGACAAATTTGAACGGCAGCGCCCAGACGATGCCAAGGGCAACATAGATGCCAAGCTCAAGCAGCACCGGCGGGCGGTCGAATTGGGCCACCGTCCAGACCGCCACCGCGATATAGCTTGGCAGCCCGATCAGCAGGATCACCAGCGCCCAACGGCGACGTGCTTTGTAGCTCAGCGCCATCAGATCAGTCCGCGAAAGGGTCGGTCACCAGAATGGTGTCCTCCCGCTCTGGCGAGGTGGAGACGAGTGCGACGGGGCATTGGATCAACTCTTCGACCCGGCGCACATATTTGATCGCATTGGCGGGCAGATCGGCCCAACTGCGCGCGCCTTCGGTCGATTCGGACCAGCCCGGCAGTTCTTCGTAGACGGGCACACAACGCGCCTGCTGTTCGGCGGCGGTCGGCAGATAGTCGAGCCGCTCACCGTCCAGATCATAGCCGACGCAGACCTTCAGCGTCTCGAACCCATCAAGCACGTCAAGCTTGGTCAGGCAGATGCCGGTGATGCCCGAGGTGGCGCAGGTCTGGCGCAGCAGGGCCGCGTCGAACCAGCCGCAGCGGCGCTTGCGCCCGGTGGTGGTGCCGAACTCATGGCCCCGCTCACCCAAACGTTGGCCGTCTGCGTCTTCCAACTCTGTCGGGAACGGGCCTTCGCCGACGCGGGTGGTATAGGCTTTGACGATGCCCAGCACATAGTCGATGGCGGTGGGGCCAAGGCCCACGCCGGTCGCCGCCTGCCCTGCGATCACGTTCGACGACGTGACAAAGGGATAGGTGCCAAAGTCGATGTCGAGCAGCGCGCCCTGCGCCCCTTCGAAGAGGATGCGCTTGCCCGCTTTGCGCTTTTCGGCCAGCACTTTCCAAACGGGTGCGGCGAAAGGCAGAATTTTCGGAGCGATTTCTTGCAGTTGTGCAATCAGCGCGTCGCGGTCGATGGCTTCAACGCCCAAGCCCTTGCGCAGCGGATCGTGGTGCTGCAGCGCCCGGTCGACGCGGGCCTCCAGCGTGGCAGGATCAGCCAGATCGGCCACGCGGATGGCGCGGCGGCCCACTTTGTCCTCGTAGCACGGCCCGATGCCGCGGCCAGTGGTGCCGATCTTGGTGCCCTTGCTGGCCGCTTCTTCGCGGGCGCGGTCAAGTTCGCCGTGGAACGGCAGGATCAGCGGCGTGTTTTCCGCGATCATCAGGTTCTCGGGGTTGATCTCAACACCCTGCCCTTCGATCGTCTCAATTTCTTTCAGCAGATGCCACGGGTCCAGCACCACGCCATTGCCGATGACAGACAGCTTGCCACCGCGCACCACGCCCGAAGGCAGCGCATGCAGCTTGTAGACCTTGCCGTCGATGACCAGAGTGTGGCCCGCGTTATGCCCGCCTTGAAAGCGCGCGATCACATCGGCGCGTTCGCTGAGCCAGTCAACGATCTTGCCTTTTCCCTCGTCACCCCATTGGGCGCCGACAACGACGACATTGGCCATGATATATTCCTTTGCGATGTCCCGCGCCCGTATAGCGACAGTGGCAGGCGTGTGAAACTCGAAAAAACGCGGGAGGGGATTTAGACGCTCGGCCCCGCCTTCAGATGCACCGGCGCGCCGTGTGGCGTGCTGAGATAGGCGGCCTCCCACCCGTCGCGCAGACTGCGCAGATCACCGGGGCGGGCATGGCCTGCGTCGATCAGCAGGGTTTCGAGGGTTTCCAGCCAAGCGTTGAAGTAGTCCTCTCCGCCGTTCAACTCTCGCCTTAGCCCATGCCGTGCCAAAGTCGCGCCAAAGCGGTCGGCCCAAAAGGGCCAATCGAAAAGACCACTCTCGTTCAGATGCACCGTCAGCGCGAAGAGATGCGCGTGCCATGGCGCCTCAAAGACGGGTTCCGGGGCGCTCATGGGGCCTCCAGATAGCTTTGCCACAGGTCGAGCACGACCTCATCGCGGGGGTGTTCGGGATGCGCCCAAAGCTCAGAGGCCGGAAAGGCTACGGCATAAAGCGGCTCAGGGGCTTCGCCCAGATCATGGGCGTTGCTGTCGGGCAAGACATGCGTGCCATGCAGCCGCAGCACCCGGCCCTTCGCGCCCGCGGCATAGGCGGGCAGCCGGGTGTGGCCGCCCGGAACAATTGTGTTTTCAGGCTGCTTGCGGGTGACGACCGCATCGCCGGGCGCAAAGATCGCCGCGATGTCAGAGGGGCGATCCGCCGGGCCGCCACGGGCCAGCACCCCAGCCACCTGCGGCGCCTTTAGCGCTTTTTCCGCCAGCGGGCTGGGCGCAGGATCGGCCTTGCCCGCCAGTTCCTCACGGCTGACCACCCCGCGGGCGACCAACATATCGGCCACCCCGGCGATCCACTTCTCATAATAGCTGAACCGCATGTAATCGGTGGGGGCGAGACATTCGCGGGCATGGCGCGACACGTCGATGTTCCATTTGCCTAAGGTGCCGGTGGCCAAGGTCAGCGCCAGCGCGCGGCGGTGCCACTCGGCGTGAAAGATCACGTCTTCGGCCTCGGGCGTGACCGGGCCATCGCCGAAACGCCCGCCCATATCATGCACGCGGGTCATTGCGCTTTGGCCAATCCGGTGCCGATCATACTGTCGCGGGTGACAAGGTCGGCCAACGCCGCGACATCCATGCCCTCGCTCCCCGACGGGCGCTGCGGGATCACCAGATAGCGCACCTCTGCCGTTGAATCCCAGACCCGTACGGCTGTCCCCTCGGGCAGTTCGACGCCGAATTCATCCAGCACCTTGCGCGGTTCGCGCACCACGCGGGCGCGGTAGGCATCGGATTTATACCAGCCCGGTGGGATGCCCAAAAGCGGCCATGGGTAGCAGGAGCACAGAGTGCAGACGACGATATTATGCACCTTATCCGTATTTTCGACCGCGACCATATGCTCGCCCTGCCGCCCGAAGAACCCCATCTCGGCCACTACGGCGGTCGCATCCTTGAGCAGCGCCGCGCGGAAATCACGATCGCTCCACGCGCGGGCGACGACCTCAGCCCCGTTGCGCGGGCCGATGCGGTTCTCATAGGTGTCGATGATCTCATCCAATGCGGCGGGGTCAATCAGCCCCTTGGCGGTCAGCAGCGTTTCCAGCGCCTTGACCCTAAGCGCAGGGTCAGGCGGCAGCAGGGCATGGGAGTGGTCGTGGTCTGAATGATCATGAGGCATGGCGGCAGACTGCCCCAGAGGGGATCGGCTGTCCATCGCCGATCAGGGCAATCCCTTCATTTCTCTGCAAAGAAAATGGGCGAATTTGACCGCATTTCATGCTATAGTATTCCTACGAAGCGAGTCTGCACCACCTTAATTCCAGGATAACCCTCTTACATATTGTGGTTGAGTACTGCTTCAAAAGACCGTCGCCCCCATGCGGCGGTCTTTGCTCGTGCCGCGCGTCCGACTGGCGCCCCCTCCCCGCTTTTCACCCCGGTCCGATCGCTGCTCGGCGGCAATCCACCCTTGCCCCCATGGGCAAAGACGAATAGATACCCGCCAACCAAAACCGAAAGCTGTCGTACCCATGGAAAATGTCGTTCTGATCATTCACCTGATTCTGGCCCTCGGCCTGATCGCCGTGGTACTGCTGCAACGGTCTGAGGGCGGTGGCCTTGGCATGGGTGGTGGCGGCGGCGGTGCCGTTTCGGGCCGCTCTGCCGCGACGGCACTGGGCAAGGTGACATGGATCCTTGCCGCTGGTTTCATCGCCACCTCGATCACGCTGACCATCATCGCGGCGGAAAAATCCGCAGGCTCGTCGGTCATCGACCGGCTGAGCGCGACACCGCCCGCCCAGAACCAAGATGGCAGCCCTGCTCTGCCTGCGGGCGACGATCTGCTGCCGCCTTCCGCGGATGGCAACTCACCGCTGGTCCCTGCGGCCGATTAAGCTAACGAACACAAAACCTTGAGGCACGGCCTTGTTCCGCAACTGCATGTTGCGGCAGGCCTTGCCTCACACGCACGAATCCTGTAAGGCTTAAATCCCGTGGTGCTGCGGTTTTCCGCAGCGCGTTTGGCTGGTTTTTGCCTGCAACAAACTTTGATTTCACGGGGGTCTCCGATCACATGGCACGCTATATCTTCATCACAGGCGGTGTGGTCTCGTCGCTGGGCAAGGGTCTGGCCTCGGCGGCCTTGGGCGCCTTGCTTCAGGCACGCGGTTTTTCGGTTCGTCTGCGCAAGCTGGACCCCTACCTGAACGTCGACCCCGGCACGATGTCGCCATTTGAACATGGCGAAGTCTTCGTCACCGATGATGGCGCGGAAACCGATCTTGATCTTGGGCACTATGAGCGCTTCACGGGCGTGGCCGCGCGGAAAACCGACAGCATTAGTTCGGGCCGGGTCTATTCCACCGTGCTGGAGAAAGAACGCCGCGGCGACTATCTGGGAAAGACCATTCAGGTTATCCCCCACGTCACCAATGAAATCAAAGACTTCATCGATATCGGCGATGATGAGGTCGATTTCATGCTCTGCGAAATCGGCGGCACCGTGGGCGATATCGAAGGTCTGCCCTTCTTTGAAGCGATCCGCCAGTTCAGCCAAGACAAGCCGCGCGGGCAGTGTATTTTCATGCACCTCACGCTGCTGCCCTACGTCAAAGCCAGCGGCGAATTGAAGACCAAGCCGACGCAGCACTCGGTCAAAGAGCTGCGCTCCATCGGCATCGCGCCTGACATTCTGGTCTGCCGGTCCGAGGGCCCGATCCCCGCGAAAGAACGCGAGAAACTGGCGCTCTTCTGCAACGTGCGCCCGGATTCGGTGATCGCCGCGCAAGACCTTAAATCGATCTACGAAGCGCCCTTGGCCTACCACCGCGAGGGGCTGGATCAGGCGGTTCTGGATGCCTTCCAGATCACCCCTGCCCCCAAGCCGAACCTGCGCCGTTGGGAAGACGTGGCCGACCGCATCTACAACCCCGAAGGCGAAGTCAAAGTCGCCATCGTCGGCAAATACACCCAGCTTGAAGACGCCTATAAATCCATCGCCGAGGCGCTGACCCATGGCGGCATGGCCAACCGGGTCAAGGTTAACGTGGAATGGGTCGACGCCGAGATTTTCGACAGCGAAGACCCCGCGCCGCATCTTGAAGGTTTCCACGCGATCCTCGTCCCCGGCGGCTTTGGCGAGCGTGGCACCGAAGGTAAGATCAAGGCCGCGCAATATGCCCGTGAGCATAAGGTCCCCTACCTCGGTATCTGCCTTGGCATGCAGATGGCGGTGATCGAAGCCGCGCGAAACGTGGCCGGACTGAAATCTGCGGGGTCAGAAGAGTTTGACCATGAGGCAGGCAAAAAGCGTTTCGAGCCGGTGGTTTATCACCTGAAAGAATGGGTGCAGGGCAACCACAAGGTGGCGCGGAAGGTCGATGACGACAAAGGCGGCACCATGCGTTTGGGCGCCTATGACGCGACGCTGGCCGAAGGCTCGCGCGTGGCCGAAGCCTATGGCACCACCACGATCGATGAACGTCACCGTCACCGTTATGAGGTCGACATCGCCTATAAGGAACAGCTTGAGAAGGCAGGGCTGAAATTCTCGGGCATGTCGCCGGATGGCAAGCTGCCAGAGATCGTGGAATGGTCGGATCACCCGTGGTTCATCGGGGTGCAGTTCCACCCCGAGCTGAAGTCAAAGCCGTTTGATCCGCATCCCCTTTTCAAGGATTTCGTGCGCGCCGCGAAGGATGTGTCGCGGTTGGTATAAGATTGAAGGCCCGAGCGTTAAACGCCGGGCCTTTTTTCTGTCTGGCAGCCATCACAAGGCCCGGAATCAAGCCGCAGGCGCCGGGCCATCGTTTGCCCGCCCGCCACGCCGTAGGCGTGCCATCATGCATCCCGCGCACCTGCGGTGCGACGGGTAGGCAATGGCACTCTCCGCTCTTTCGCGTTGCACCCGCCGACCACTCCGCTACAGCTAGACCATGCTGAGCTATCAACACATCTATCACGCCGGAAACCTAGCAGACGTGCAGAAACACGCGCTTTTGGCGTGGATGCTGTCGTATCTCACCCGCAAGGACAAACCGCTCACCTATCTGGAAACCCACGCAGGCCGGGCGCTCTATGACCTGTCGGATGCGGCGGCCGAAAAGACCGGCGAAGCGCGGCAGGGCATCGACAAGGTGGCCGGTTGGTTCGCCCCCGATCACCCCTATTCCCAAGTCTTGCAAGACCTGCGCGAGACCCACGGCCCCCGCGCCTATCCCGGCTCACCTCTGCTGGCTGCGAAACTGCTGCGCCCCGATGACCGCATCCATCTGGCCGAGTTGCACCCGCAAGAGCACAGCGCGCTTGATCTGGCGATGTCGCCCTACCCGGTGAAATGCCACCTCAGCGACGGGTTCGAGATGGCCTTTGCTCTCACCCCACCGACGCCGCGCCGGGGGATGCTGCTGATTGATCCCTCCTATGAGATCAAGACCGATTACGAAACCATTCCGCGCCAGATCGCCAAGCTTAACCGCGCGTGGAACGTCGGGATCATCGCCCTGTGGTATCCGATCCTGACCAACCGCGCGCATGTACCCATGCTCGACACGCTCACCGCCAACCACTCCGATGCGCTGCGCCACGAAGTGCGCTTCCCGCCTGCGCGCCCCGGTCACGGCATGGTCGGCTCGGGCATGTTCGTGATCAATCCCCCCTACGGGCTGGAAACTGAGGCGCAGAACCTCACCGCCCGTTTCGCCACTTTGACCCAACAGGAGAGATAACAGATGCCAAAGGGCTATTGGATCGCCACAATGGATATCCACGACACTGCGATTTATGATAAATACCGCGCCGCCAATGCCAAACCTTTTGCGGATTATGGCGCGCGTTTCCTCGTCCGCGGCGGCACTCAGCAAGTCCGCGAAGGCCAGATGCGCGCCCGCACTGTTGTCTTGGAATTCGACAGCTATGCCGACGCGGTCGCCTGCTATGAAAGCCCCGGCTACCAGCGTGCCAAAGACATCCGCCTGAACGTGGCCAATGGGTCTTTGGTGATCGTCGAAGGCTATGACAACTAAATCCATGCGGACCATTGCAGGAACCAGCGCGCCCCACGCGCAGTTTCCTCTATGGCGACCCTGTTTCCTGCGATAAGTGAGCCCCATGCTGAACCGACTGTTCCCCCGCCGTAAGGCACAGCCGAAACCTTTGCCGCAGCCCAATGCCCAACTGGCACTGGGCGCGCTTTTGGTGCGTGTGGCCTTTGCGGATCGTAACTACCGCGCCTCTGAGATCGGCCAGATCGACCAGATTCTGGCGCGGACCTTTGGATTGAAACCGATTGAGGCCGCCAAGCTGCGCGCCACGTGCGAGGCGCTGGAACGTGACGCCCCCGGCACGCCTGAGTTCACACGCATCCTGCGCGAAGAGGTCGACTATGCCGACCGCAAAGCACTGGGTGAGGCGATGTGGCAGGTGGCCCTGTCGGATGGCGCGCGCAATGATGATGAGGAAATCCAACTTGTCGCCATCGAAACCGCGCTTGGCCTATCGGATGAGGATATGGCCGCAGCCCGCGCCAACGCCTTGAATACGCTCTGACAATCCCTTTCACACCGGGGAGAGGCTTGCCGGCTTCTTTCCGCAGCAGGATGATAACGCACATATGTTTGGTGACTTTCTCAAACGGCTGACCCAGCCCGAACCCGACCCATTGGCCGACAATGATGCCCGTCTCGCGCTGACCGCGCTTTTGGTCCGCATCGCCCGGTCCGACAATGACTACGCGATGAGCGAACGGCGCTTGATCGACCGGATCGCGGCTGAACGCTACGGCCTGAATGAGGCTGACGCCACCGCCCTGCGCGAAGAAGCCGAGGCGCTTGAGGCGCAAGCCCCCGACACTGTGCGCTTTACCCGCGCGATCAAAGACGCGGTGCCCTATGAGCGTCGGCTAGAGGTGATCGAGGCGCTTTGGCAGGTGGTTTTGGCCGACGGCAGCCGCTCTGACGAAGAAGACGCGCTGCTGCGGTTGGTGTCGAACCTATTGGGCGTCACCGATACCGACAGCGCCATGGCGCGCCAGCGTGTTGCCAAGGAAAGCTGACCTAGCGTCAGCACCGGTGCTGCGGTGCAACGCGGGCCAAACTCTGCGTTGCAATTTCTGTCGATTCGTCGCTTTATAGCGCACTGAAATGACAGATTGGCGACAGTTTCCGTGACGACAGATACCCCGGTTATCCAGATCAAGAACCTTCACAAAGCCTATGGCTCACTGGAGGTTCTCAAAGGGGTCGATCTGACCGCCCCGCGTGGCCATGTGATCTCGCTGATCGGCTCATCGGGTTCTGGCAAATCCACCCTTTTGCGCTGCTGCAACCTGTTGGAGGACAGCCAACAGGGCGAAGTGATTTTCAAAGGCGAACCGGTGCGCTGGAAAGGCAACGGCCACCAGCGCTGCCCGGCGGATGCCAAACAGGTGCTGCGCATTCGTACCAACCTGTCGATGGTGTTCCAGCAGTTCAACCTCTGGGCGCATATGTCGATCCTGCAAAACGTGATGGAAGCGCCGCTTACCGTGCTGGGCCGCGACCGTGCCGAGGTGGAGCGCGCCGCGCGCGGCTATCTCGAAAAGGTCGGGATCGGCGACAAATGCGATGTCTACCCCGCCCAACTGTCCGGCGGCCAGCAACAGCGTGCCGCCATCGCCCGTGCACTCTGCATGGAGCCCGAGGCGCTGCTGTTTGACGAACCGACCAGCGCGCTCGACCCCGAGCTTGAGCAGGAAGTTGTTAAAGTTATCAAAGATCTCGCCGCAGAGGGGCGCACGATGGTGATCGTGACCCATGACATGAAACTGGCCGCTGATGTCAGCGGCCATGTCGTGTTCCTGCACCAAGGTCTGATCGAAGAACAAGGGACGCCCGAAGAAGTCTTCGGCGCGCCCAAATCGGAACGTCTGCGTGGGTTCCTTTCGGCAACCCAGCCTGCGTAAACAAAAACCAAAGGGAGTTACCAAATGAAAAAGATCCTACTGGCAAGCGCCGCGCTCAGCATGACTGCTGGTTTCGCGATGGCCGAAGCCCATGGCAAAACCATCCGCATGGGCACCGAGGGCGCCTACCCCCCCTACAACTTCATCAACGACGCCGGCGAAGTTGACGGTTTCGAGCGTGAGCTGGGCGACGAGCTTTGCAAACGCGCCGAGTTGACCTGTGAATGGGTGAAAAACGACTGGGACAGCATCATCCCCAACCTCGTGTCGGGCAACTACGACAACATCATGGCCGGGATGAGCATCACCGACGAGCGGAAGGAAGTCATTTCCTTCACGCAGAACTACTATCCGCCGACCGCTTCCGCTTATGTTGCGGCCTCTGAGGGTGCGGACATCAAAGGCGGCGTTGTTGCAGGTCAGACAGCGACCATCCAAGCCGGCCACGTTGCCGAAAGCGGTGCCACGCTGATCGAATTCGCGACCCCCGAAGAAACCGTCGCGGCCGTGCGTAACGGCGAAGCCGACGCGGTATTCGCTGACAAAGATTACCTCGTTCCGATCGTCGAGGAATCCGGCGGTGAGCTGATGTTCGTGGGCGACGATGTCCCGCTTGGCGACGGCATCGGCATGGGTCTGCGCCAGTCCGACACCGAACTGCGTGACACATTCGACGCTGTCATCACCGAGATGAAAGAAGACGGCTCGCTGAACGAGATGCTTAAAAAGTGGTTCGGCGAAGACACCACCACCTACGAGTGATCCAACCTCAGGCGCGCCCCTCGCGGCGCGCCTGACCTTCCCTGCGCGGCACCCTCGCGCGGATTAGCCCATGGGGGCCCATGTTTTCTTTCTGTACTGACCCATCGATCCTGGACGACTGGTTCTGGACCGCCTGTTACCTGACAACCGGCGTCCATATGTCGTTCTACATGTCCTTCCTCAAGGTCTTGATGCTGCTTGCCGTGACCGCGCCCGTGGCGCTGGCCTTCGGCTTTGGCGGGGCCATGATGGCACGTGCGCGTTTCGCGCCGCTGAGTTGGGTCGGCAAGGGTTATATCGCGCTGGTGCGCGGTGTGCCGGATATCGCCTTCTTTCTGTTTTTCGTCATCGCCTTGGATCAGGGCATCGAATACCTGCGTCACAAGGCGCTCTGTTCCGATTGGGACATGCCGGTCCGCCAAGGCAGTGATTTCGTGGTCTGTCAGGCCGCCAAGATGCCTTTGGGCAATGCCGCGCAATGGGTGCATGAGACCTATGGTTTTGGGCTTGCGGTCTTCACCTTTGCCATCGTCTTCGGCGCTTTTGCGGCCAACGTCCTGTTTGGTGCCATGCGCGCCGTGCCCCGGGCGCAGCTTGAAACCGCCGAGGCTTACGGCATGAACCACCGCCAGACCTTCTGGCGGGTGCTGGTGCCGCAGATGTGGGTCTATGCCCTGCCCGGTCTCAGCAACCTGTGGATGGTGCTGATCAAGGCCACGCCGCTGCTGTTTCTCCTGGGCGTCGAGGATATCGTCTATTGGGCGCGCGAACTGGGCGGCACCAAGACGCCGCGCTTTACCGACTATCCGCACCCCGACTGGCGCATGTGGTACTTCCTCGGACTGCTGGTGTTCTACCTGCTCTTTACCCGGATTTCCGAGATTTCGTTGGACCGCCTGATGAAACGACTGACACGCGGCCAAGCCACCACCGGCGGCGAAGCCCAGCGGAGGGCCGGCGCATGAGCTGTCTGCAAACGATTCAGGACTACGGTCTGCGGTCCCTTGGCTATGGCGAGCGACTGCTGCCTCGCGAAGGTTTCACGCTCTGCGAACAGTTCACGCTGATCGGCTCCGGCATGCTCTGGAACATCTACTTTGGCGTTATCGCCCTGCTGACTGGCTTCTTCTTTGCCACAGCGCTTGGCGTCGGCAAGGCCAGTCCGAACCCGTGGTTTCGCAAACCGGCGGAATGGTTCATCTTCATCTTCCGTGGCTCGCCGCTCTTTATCCAGTTCTTCTTTGGTTACTTCCTGTTTCTGTCGCTGAAGTCCGAATACGCTTTCTTCGCCCCCTTCACCGCGGCATGGCTTGGGGCGCTGATCGTGCTCTTTCTCAACACTGCCGCATATTCGGGCGAAATTTTTTACGGTGCGCTGCAATCCATCCCCAAGGGCGACGTGGAGGCCGCAGATGCCTATGGTCTGTCCGGTTGGTCGCGCTTTCGTCGGGTGATCTGGCCCACCTCGCTACGCCTTGCCTGGCCCGCCTATACGAATGAGGCGATTTTCCTGTTTCACGCCACGACACTGGTGTTTTTCAGCGGTTTCCCGGCATGGCAACAGCGCGGTGATGCGCTCTACTACGCCAGCTATTTCGCCGACAAAACCTTCAATCCCTTCATCCCCTATCCCATTCTTGCCGGTTATTTCATCCTTCTGACGCTCTGCATCATCGGCGTCTTCGGTTTGATCAATTCCCGCCTCAACCGCCACCTGCCCCAAGCGCAACGCCGTAAAATTCGCTTGCGTCCTAATTTGATCCGGTAGTATCCATTATTTGATCAAATTACGCGGCGCGTGGGCGCCAACCGCTTTTGCCCTCGGGCGAACCGCTTTGTGACATGCCCACCGCCTTTGCAGGTGACGTATGAACAACTGGCTTCGTAAAAACCCCCAAGTCCGCACCATCCGTGTGGCCGCCGCCGACCTCAATGGCCAAGCGCGGGGCAAGCGCATTCCGTCGCGTTTTGCCGATAAGGTGACAACCGAAGGCACCCGCTTTCCGGTGTCGGTGCTGAACCTCGACATCTGGGGCGAGGATATCGACGACAGCCCGCTGGTGTTTGAGAGCGGCGATGCGGATGGCGTGCTGAAACCAACCGAGCGGGGCTTCATGCCAATGCCATGGCTCGACGCGCCCTCGGCCCTTCTGCCGATCTGGATGTTCCGCGAAGATGGCCGCCCCTACCCCGGCGATCCGCGCCATGCGCTGCGCGCGGTACTGGACCGTTACAAGGCGCGCGGGCTGACACCCGTCTGCGCGGTGGAGTTGGAATTCTTCCTGATTGACGACTCGGGCCGCAACCTTCAGGTGCCGATCTCGCCCCGCTCGGGCAAACGGCGCAAGGCGGCCGAGACCATGTCGATCCGCGCGCTTGACCAGTTCGATCTGTTCTTCACCGATCTCTATGACGCCTGCGAAGAGATGGACATCCCCGCCGACACCGCCATTTCCGAGGCGGGTCTGGGCCAGTTCGAAATCAACCTGATGCATTGCGACGACGCCCTGCGCGCCGCCGACGACGCATGGCTGTTCAAAATGCTGGTCAAAGGGCTGGCGCGGCGGCACGGCTTTGCCGCAAGCTTTATGGCGAAACCCTATGAGGATTACTCCGGCTCTGGCCTGCACACGCATTTCTCGGTGCTGGATGAAAATGGCGACAACATCTTTGACGATGGCGGGCCCAAGGGGACCGACACGTTGCGCCACGCCGTGGCGGGCTGCATGAACGCGATGCGGGGCTCGGCGCTGGTCTTCTGTCCGCACGCCAACAGCTTTGACCGGATGGTGCCCGAATCCCATGCGCCCACCGGGGTATGCTGGGCCTATGAAAACCGCACCGCCGCGATCCGCATCCCTTCAGGCAGCCACAAGGCGCGGCGGATCGAACATCGGGTCTCTGGCGGCGACGTGAACCCCTATCTGATGCTGGCCGCCGTTCTGGGCGCGGCGCTTAACGGGATCGAAGATGGAGCAGAGCCGCCCGCCCCGATCACCGGCAACGCCTATGCCGCCGATTTGCCGCGCATGCCCAGCGATTGGAAAACCGCGATCGATCTGTTCGAGGGCTGCCCCCATGTCGCGCGTATTTTTGCGCCTGAAATGATCCGCAACTTCGTGCTGACGAAACGCCAAGAATTGCATTACATGCAGGAATTGACCCCAGAGGAACAGGTCGAGATCTATCTCGACACTGTGTAACAGGTGACACATGAAAATCGGCATTCTTCAAACCGGCCATTCTCCCGACGACTTCCGCGAACAGCTGGGCGATTATGGCGAAATGTTCACCACGCTGCTGGACGGTCATGAGTTTGACTTTCAAATCTGGTCGGTCGTCGATGGGGTCTTGCCCGAAGGGGTGAATGAGGCCGATGGCTGGCTCATCACCGGGTCCAAACACGGCGCTTACGAGGATCACGACTGGATCCCGCTGCTGGAAGACTTCATCCGCGAAACCTATGCCGATGGCCGCCCGATGATTGGCGTCTGTTTTGGCCATCAGGTCATTGCCCAAGCACTGGGTGGCAAAGTTGAAAAGTTCACCGGCGGCTGGTCCATTGGCCGCACGGAATACGACATGGACGGAGACAAGCTGGCGCTCAACGCATGGCATCAGGATCAGGTCGTGGAACTGCCCGAGGGTGCCAAGGTCGTCGCCTCGTCTGATTTCTGCCCCTATGCGGCGCTGGCCTATGACAACCGCATCTGGACGGTTCAGCCACATCCCGAATTCGGCCATGATTTCATCGACGGGCTGATCAAAACCCGTGGCAAGGGCGTGGTGCCAGACCACCAGCTTGAACAGGCGACCGCCGCGCTTGGTGGCCCCATTGATAACCAAAAAATCGCGGACCAAATGGCCGCATTCTTTAAAGACAACAGGAAAGAGAGGGCCTGATGGCCGAGGATTGGACAGAAGCACTACCCGAAGCGGCGCGCGCCTATCTTGAGGGCCGGCGTCTGGACGAAGTGGAATGTATCATCCCCGACCTGCCCGGCATCGCCCGCGGCAAGGCTGTCCCGGCGTCGAAATTCGCGCGGCAGGATTACTTTCACCTGCCCGACAGCATCTTTTACCAGACCATCACCGGTGAATGGGGCGAAGCGGCAGGCGACGATGGGTTCATTGAAAAAGACATGATCCTGCGCCCGGATATGGACACGGCCACCGCCGCCCCATGGACCGGGGACTGGACGCTTCAGGTCATCCACGACGCCTATGACCGCAACAATGAGCCGGTGGCCTATTCGCCGCGCAATGTGCTTAAACGGGTGGTGCAACTGTACCGCGACAAGGGATGGGAGCCTGTGGTGGCCCCTGAGATGGAATTCTTCCTTGTGGCGCGCAACATCGACCCGGCCAAGGAAATTCAGCCGATGATGGGCCGCTCGGGCCGCCCCGCTGCGGCGCGGCAGGCCTATTCGATGACCGCCGTGGATGAATTCGGCCCCGTCATCGACGACATCTATGACTTCGCCGAGGCGCAGGGTTTTGAGATCGACGGCATCACCCAAGAAGGCGGCGCTGGCCAGCTTGAGATCAACCTGCAGCACGGCGATCCGGTACGGCTCGCCGACGAAGTGTTTTACTTCAAACGCCTGATCCGCGAAGCGGCGATGCGGCACGAGTGCTACGCCACCTTCATGGCCAAGCCGATTGCCGATGAGCCGGGCAGCGCGATGCATATCCACCACTCGGTGCTCGACGTGAAAACCGGCGAAAACATCTTTGTCGATGCGGATGGGGAAGAGACTGCGCCCTTTCAGCATTTCATTGCCGGGCTGCAAAACCACATGCCTTCGGCGTTGGCCGTGATCGCGCCCTACGTCAACTCCTATCGCCGCTACGTCAAAGATCATGCCGCGCCGATCAACCTTGAGTGGGGCCGCGACAACCGGACCACAGGCATCCGCGTGCCGCTCTCGGGGCCAAAATCGCGCCGGGTTGAGAACCGTCTGGCGGGGATGGATTGCAACCCCTACCTCGGCATCGCCGCCAGCCTCGCCTGCGGCTATCTGGGATTGATCCAGCAGAAAGACCCGCTGCCCGAATTTAAAGGCGACGCCTATGTCGGCGAAGGGGACATCCCCCAAGTTCTGGGCCAAGCGCTTGATCTGTTTGAGGAAGCCACAGAGTTGCACGAGGCTTTGGGTCCGGAGTTCGCCCGCGTCTATTCCATCGTGAAACGGGCGGAATATGAGGAGTTCCTTCAGGTCATCTCGCCTTGGGAACGTGAACATCTGCTGATGAACGTCTAACGCCCGGAGGCCCGATGAACCTGCTATACGCCAACGACACGCCCGGCCAGTACCCCACCAGCTGGTACGCCGCCACCGCCACGAAGCACACGGCCTACCCGCCGCTTCAGGGGGATACCAAAGCCGATGTCTGTGTCGTTGGCGGGGGCTATACCGGCCTTTCAGCCGCGCTGCATCTGGCCGAGGCGGGCTATGACGTGGTGCTTTTGGACGCGCAGCGCGTGGGCTTTGGCGCGTCGGGCCGCAACGGCGGGCAGTTGGGGTCGGGCCAGCGGGTTGAGCAGGACGGTCTGGAGAAAATGCTGGGCCAAGAGCATGCCACCAAGCTCTGGGAGATGGGGCAAGAGGCCAAGGCGCTGGTCAAATCGCTGATCGAAAAGCATGAGATCGACTGCCAACTGAAACCCGGCGTGGCATGGACCGGGTCAACCGCCTCTGACGTGCGGCATCTGCACGACTATGCAGAGCATCTGCAAAAGAACTACGGCTATGATGAGATCGAGGTGCTGGACCACGCCGCGCTGCAATCGGTTTGCCCCTCGCCCGACTACAAAGGCGGTGTGCTGGATATGGGTGCGGCGCATCTGCATCCGCTGAACTATGCGCTTGGCCTTGCAAGCGCCGCCGCCGCCGCGGGGGTGCGCATTCATGAGACAAGTCCCGCCGAGAACATCGTCGAAGGCAGCAAGGCACTGGTGCAGACCGCCACCGGCAGCGTCACCGCCGACCATGTGGTGTTGGCCTGCAACGGCTATCTGGGTAAGTTGAACGGCGACGTGGCCGCGCGGGTCATGCCGATCAACAACTTCATTGCCGCCACCGAACCCTTGGGCGACCGCGTAAACGATGTGCTGCCCCGCGACGTGGCGGTGGCTGACAGCCGGTTCGTGGTGAATTACTTCCGGCTGTCGCACGACGGGCGGTTGCTTTTCGGGGGGGGTGAAAGCTATGGCTACCGGTTCCCGCAGGACATCGCCGCCAAGGTGCGCAAACCGATGTCGCAGGTCTTTCCGCAGTTGAAGGATGTAAAGATCGACTATGCTTGGGGCGGCACCTTGGGCATCACGATGAAGCGCCTGCCCTATGTCGCGCGGCTGGCGCCGAACATCTTATCGGCTTCCGGCTATTCTGGCCACGGGGTCGGCACCGCGACCCATGCGGGCTATCTGATGGCCAAGGCGATCGAGGGCGATGCTGCTGGGTTCGACACGATGGCCGCGATCCCGACGCAGGCATTTCCGGGTGGCGCCTCTCTGCGCAGCCCGCTGCTGGTGCTGGCCATGCTCTGGTATGCGACGCGGGATCGGCTGGGTCTTTGACTTCGGCGGCGTGAGCGGCAATGGCGGGGGGGTCGTTTTGGGCGGGCCTGTAAAAAGAGGGGGCGCTGCCCCCATCGCGCCGGGGGCGCGATTCCCCCGCGGGTATTTAAGAAAGAATGAAGGAAGAACTGCGGTGCAGGCTGCGCTGGTCTTCTCTTGGCCTGAGCGGCGCGTTGTTTTACAATTCTGGAAATCATTATTCAGGATTTTGAAATATGGCTTTGCCCGACATGCACCGCGCCGAACCTATCCCCGCTGAAGCCGAGGCTGCCATTGCGGCGCTTTTGCAAAGCGGCGATCTTTTTCGCTACACCGCGGCAAAGGACGCGCCTGTTTCCTTGCTGGAGGTCGAATTTGCGCAGATGATGGGCAGCGAATATGCGCTGGCCGTTTCTTCATGCTCTGCCGCGCTGTTTCTGTCCTTGCTCGCCTTGGACCTGCCGAAAGAGGCGTCGGTGTTGATCCCCGGGTTCACTTTCGCCGCCGTGCCCTCTGCGGTGATCCACGCTGGCTGCAAGCCGGTGCTTTGCGAGGTAGGCGAGAATTACCGTGTCGATCTTGAGGATTTCGCCGCCAAATTGCCCGGTGTTCAGGCCGTGATTATCAGCCATATGCGCGGGCATACGTCGGATATGGATGCGATCATGACACTTTGTGAGACCGCCGATGTGGCGGTGATCGAAGACGCCGCCCATTCGCTGGGAACGCTTTGGCAGGGGCGAAAGATTGGCACGATTGGGAAAATCGGCTGTTTCTCTTTTCAGTCCTACAAGATGATCAACGCGGGCGAAGGGGGCATCTTGATCACCGATGATGCCGATTTGGTGGCCCGTGCCATCATCATGTCGGGCGCCTATGAGCATAATTGGAAGAAACACGCAGCCCTGCAAGACAGCTTTGCCACGTGGCAGAACCGGCTGCCGCTTTACAATCTGCGCATGTCGAACCTGTCGGCGGCGATCATCCGCCCGCAACTGTCGCATCTGCCGCGCCGGGTGGCGGATGGGCTGCGCAATCATGATCACATGGCCGCGCGGCTGGCGGCCTCACCGTTGATCGATGTGCCAAGCCCGCTGCCCGGAGAGACCCGCGCGCCGGATTCGATCCAGTTCAATCTGGTGGGCCTGCCCGATGCCACGATCCGTGCCTTCGCCGCGGCGGCAGAGGCGGCGGGTGTGAAGGTGCAGGTCTTTGGCCAGAGCAGCGATAACGCCCGGGCTTTTTGGAACTGGCAATTCATCGAAGACCTGCCTGACCTGCCGCGTACCCGCGCCATGTTGATGCGGGCCTGTGACGTGCGCCTGCCGGTTCAGTTGACGCTGGATGAGATCGACGCTGTGGCGGATGTGATCTTGGCGGCGCTGGCCGATGTGGCGGATGCGCAGGCCGCATAGGGTGCACCGAAAGGAGGGAGGGCAGGGCTCCCTCACCGGGAGTGGGTCAGTTCAGCTTTGACAGTTTGTCTTGCAATTCGGCCAACTGCTTTTTGATCGCATCCAGATCATCGCCCTGTTCGGCCTGCTGCTTGGGTGGTTCCGGTGCGGTCGATTTGGCCCAGCCCCCTGTCATCGCTTTCATGAAGGCTTCTTGCTGCGCCTGCATCGCTTCCATGCCGGGCATTTTGGCCATTGGGTTCATCGCGCTCATGTTTTCGACCACTTTGCTCTGCCCATCGCGGAGCATGTCGAAAGAAGCCTGCAAGAACTGCGGCACCACCGAAACATTGCCCGACATATAGCTGCGGACTAGATCGGTCAGCACATCGACCGGCAAGACGGCTTCGCCCCGACTTTCGTGTTCGGCGATGATTTGCAACAGATATTGCCGTGTCAGGTCATCGCCAGACTTCAGGTCAACGATCTGAACCTCACGGCCATCGCGGATGAAACCGGCGATATCCTCCAAGGTGACGTAATCGCTTGTTTCGGTATTGTAGAGCCTGCGGCTGGCATAGCGTTTTATCAGCAAGGGCTTCGGTTTGTCCGCCATGATGTTACTCCCGACCAGTGGTGCTGCATCGCAGCTTAGGACAGGGATCAGCAAATAGAAAGAGCGCATGACAAAAGGGCAGGCCCGATTGGACCTGCCCTTTTTCTAGGCATCATGCCGAGAAGATAAAACCGACGGGCGGTTTACTTCACGGTGGATTTCTTAGCAGCAGCCTGAGCGTTCTCGGCTGTTTTGGTCGCTGCGGCGGTGGCGTCGCTCTGGAATTCTTTGCCAGCCGACATCATCAGCTCAACAGTGTCCATCTGCACCTTTTTCGCGATCTCGGCGAAGGCGGCCATATGCTCGGCCGCGGATTCAGCGGAGGCGGAAGCGAAATCGGTCATCGCTTTGGCGTAGTCTGTGGGCTCGGCTTTGACTTTGGTCATCTCGGTCAGGCGGGACAGAGTTTCTTTGGTCCAGGCGGTGGAGATATCAGCCGATTTTTCAGCCGCGTCAAAAGCAACGCCCGAGAGTTTCTCGTTCAGGGAGGCGGTGTTTTTGAATGCGTCTTGCATGGCGGCGTTATCCACGGGGAAAGCGCCCATAATGTCTTTGAACATCGCGGTCATGTCAGGTGTCTTGGTCATGTCTCAATCCTTTTACTGCTACTGTGGCAAGGGAGCGGGAAGACCCGTCCGTTTCGCGTCTGACCACAATATAGATGCCGCAGTGCAGCATTTCAAGGTTTTTTCTGCATTGCAGCATAAGCTGCTTAGCGCGCTAAGATTACGTAAGGTAATCAGTCATTTGCCTTGCGGGCCACATAGGCGCCCGGCGCGTCGCCAAGTACCTCGCGGCCATCATCGCCGGGAAAGCGCGCGGGAATCATAGTGCCTGCACGTTTGACCAGCCACTTGCCCCACCGCGGCCACCATGACCCTTCGTGATAAGTTGCGGCCTCGCGCCAGGCTGCGTAATCTTGGCTAAGATCACCGTTCACATAGTGGCCGTATTTATTGCGGCTGGGCGGGTTCACGATGCCCGCGATATGGCCTGATTGCGCCATGATGAAGGTCTTGTCCTTTGAACCCATCTGCTGCACGCCGCGGTAGCAGTCTTTCCACGGCGCGATATGGTCGGTCTCGCAGGCCACAGCGCAGAGCGGCACCTCGATATCGTCGAGGGTCAGCCGCTCGCCCAGCAGTTTATACCCGCCCTCGGCCAATTCATTCCGCTGGCACAGGCCGCGCAGATATTGCATCGCCATTTGCCCCGGCAGATTGGCCCCGTCCCCGTTCCAATAGAGCAGATCAAAGGCCGGTGGGGTCTCTCCCATCATATAGCTGCGCACGGCGGGGCCATAGACCAGATCGTTGGAGCGCAGAAAAGAGAATGTCCGCGCCATGACCACGGAGGGCAGGATGCCCTTGTCCGCCGTCTCGGCCTCGATCCCGTCGATGAAGTCATTGGTGAGGAAGGGCTGGAATTCGCCCTGATCCGAGAAATCGGTGAGCGCGGTGAAGAAGGTCGCGGATTTGATCGACGTGTCGCTGCGTTTTTTCAACAGCGAGAGCGTCAGCGCCAGCGTGGTGCCTGCAATACAATAGCCGACGACATTCACGCGCTTTTCATCCGTGATCGCCTTCACCTCTTCAATCGCTGCGAGGTAGCCTTCTTCGACGTAATCCTCCATGCCGATCTGGGCATAGCTGACATCGGGGTTCACCCATGAGACGACGAACAGCGTGTGCCCCTGATCGACAAGCCATTTGACGAGGCTGTTCTGCGCCTTGAGGTCGAGGATGTAGAACTTGTTGATCCATGGGGGGAAGATCAGCAACGGGGTCTTGTGCACCTCTTCGGTGCTGGGCGTGTATTGGATCAGCTCGAACATGCGGTTGCGAAACACCACCTTGCCGGGCGTGGTGGCGATGTTACGGCCCAACTCAAAGGCGCTGTCATCCGCCAGTTTGACGACCAACTCGCCGTTGTTGGCCTCCAAATCAGCGATCAGGTTTTCCAGCCCCTTCACAAGACTCTCGCCTTCTGTCTCTACCGCGCGCTCCAAAACATCGGGGTTGGTGGCAAGGAAATTGGTCGGCGACATCATCGCGATGATCTGCTGGCTGAAATAGACCAGCCGCTTCTTCTCGGCCGGTTCCATGTCTTGGGCGTCTTCGACCGCTTGGCGCAGCGCTTCGGCGTTGATCAGATACTGCTGCTTGATGAAGTTGAAATAGGGATGGGTTTGCCACAGCGGATTGGCAAAACGTTTGTCGGTGGGCGCCTCCCCCTCGACCGGGGCCAGCCCGCCCTTGGCCAGCGCCTGCTGCGCCTCGACGAAATGGGCGACCGATTTGGTCCAATAGCCCATCTGATGCTCCATCAAGCGGGCCGGATTTGTCATCGCCTCGGCCCAGTAAGACTGTGCTGCTTTCGCGAAAAGTTGTTGGTTCGGCCCATCCAACGCGGGCTGATGGCCCTCGCGCTGCGACATCACGCGGGTCAGGCGCTTACTTAATTCTTCAACCTTTTTCAGGTTTTGCGCCATTCGAGACAGGGCTTGAGGCTCAACAATCTCGGGATTTTCGGATTCTGTTGTCATCTTAACCCTTACCTCCTATCTTTGCAGGTGCAGCATAAAGGAGCCCCCACATGCGCTATATGGCCACCTACGACATGATGGAGTCCATCCGGAATACCAATCAATGGCTCGGCGCTTCGGCGCTTGCTATGGCATCCTACCCGGCTTTTTCTCTGTTTCCAAACCCTGCGATGGAATGGTTGGCGGCATGGGGCGAAGTGACGGAGCGTAGTTTCGCCCGCATGGTCGTGAAACCCGACTGGGACATTCCCCCAGTGGTCGGCCCCACGGGCCAAGATTGTCTGGTCAGCATCGAGCCGGTGATGGAACGCCCCTTTGGCGATCTGCTGAAATTCTCGGTCCAAGGCCGCAAAGAGACGGGCCGCAAGGTTCTGCTGGTTGCGCCAATGTCCGGTCATTATGCCACGCTCCTTCGGTCCACCGTGATCTCCCTGCTGCCTGATTGCGACGTCTATGTGACAGACTGGCACAATGCGCGTGATATTCCAGTTAGCGCAGGCAAATTCGACATCGAGGATTATACGCTCTACCTCGTTGATTTCATGCACCACCTTGGCCCCGACACCCATGTGATCGCGGTTTGCCAGCCTGCCCCGCTGACCTTGGCGGCCACCGCCTATCTGGCCGAAGAAGCGCCCGAAGCGCAGCCGCGCACACTGACGCTGATCGGCGGGCCGATCGATCCTGATGCCACGCCGACGGATGTGACTGACTTTGGCCATAGCGTGACCATGGGCCAGCTTGAGCAGATGATGATCCAGCGGGTCGGCTTTAAATACGCGGGCGTGGGCCGCAAGGTCTATCCCGGTCTGTTGCAACTGGCGTCTTTCATCTCGATGAACAATGACACCCACCGCGATGCGTTCACCAATCAGATCACCCGCGTGGCGCAAAAAGCGGCGCATGAGCATGACAAACACAACAAGTTCTACGACGAATACCTCGCCGTGATGGACATGCCGGCGGAGTTCTATCTGTCGACCGTGCAGCGCGTGTTTAAGGAACGTGAGATCGCGCGGAACGTCTTTACCGTGGCGGGCCGTCAGGTCGATATCGGCAAGATTACCACGGTGGCGGTCAAAACGGTTGAGGGCAGCAAGGATGACATCTCTGCTCCCGGCCAATGCATCGCGGCGCTTGATCTGCTGACCGGTCTGCCTGATTCCAAAAAGGCCAGCCATCTTGAAGATGGGGCGGGCCACTACGGGATTTTTGCAGGCAAAAGCTGGCGCAACAATATCCGGCCCTTGGTGCTGGACTTTATCGATGCCAACAATGGCCAGCCCGAGCCGAAAACGCCCGAGCCTCAGAAATCCGAGTCTCAGAAACCCGTGTCTCAGAAATCTGCGCCCAAGAAGGCCGACAAACCGGCAGCGGCCTGAGCCGCCGCCCTATTGCAGCACCAGAGGTTGATGCAGCCAGTCGCGCAGCGCGGCGGTTGTGGCCTCTGGTGCCTCTAGGCTGGGCCAATGGCCTGCATCCTCCAGCACCGTCAGCTTGGCGTAGGGGATCATCTCGGCCATGAAGGCGTGGCGTTTGACGGGGCACAGCGCGTCATGCTCCCCACAAAGCACCAGTGCCGGCACCTTGCATTTGCGCAGCACCGCTTGCTGGTCCCGCCGCCGTTGCAGGGCACGGGACTGGCGCACAAAGGTATCGCCGCCCAGTGTCTCGGCCATTTCCATCGCGCGGGTCAGCACCTCGCCCCGTCCCTTGCCGGGGGCGAGAAAGCCCGAGGCCATCCGCGCCTGCATCGCCTCCCCCAGCTTGCCGGATTGCGCCATGATGATCTGCGGCTCCCGGTCCGCGGCGATGGCGGGCAGTTCGGCCAGCACCTGCGTCGCCAGCAAGGCAATGCGGCTGATCCGGTCGGGGGCGCGACGCAAAAGCTCCAGCGCCACCACACCGCCCATGCCCTGCCCCACCAACGCGAAACGCGGTGGCAGTTGATCCAAAAGGCCCGAGGCGATCTCTTCGATCCGTTCTCCTTGGGTGATCGGAGCCAACACCACCGTGCTGCGCGGGGAGAGCGCTCGGACCTGTGGTGTAAAGACACGGGCGTCGCACATCATGCCGGGCAGCAGAACAAGCGGCTCAGCCATTGCGCAGGATCCGCTGCGGTATGCGGTTGAAATGACGTGGTTTCATGCCGTCCCCCTTGGGTTTGGCGGTCTCTTAGCATGGGTGGTTTGGGGTGGCATCGGGGGCGCGACCTTATCGGCGGTTCCATGCCCGCGCCTTGGGTCAGCCCTCTCTACCGGTAACCTCGTTTATTGCCGCGACGATCATCGCCAGACAGCGCGCATCTGAGAAGCGGTGATCGGCGTCTTTGACCAGCGTCAGTTGCATATCAGGGCTCTGCGCGTGCTCCAGTAGCCGCACCGCCGTGGCCGTGCTGACGGCGGTGTCCGCCGTGCCCTGCAGCAGCCGCACGGGGAACGGCAAGTCGAGCGCTTCCCGCAGCACCAGCCGCTTGCGCCCATCCTCGATCATGCGGCGGGTGATGACATAGGGCTCCATATAGTCCGACGGCAGTTCGACCTGCCCGACCTCTGCCAACGTCTGTTTCTGCGCCTCGGTGAAGTTCGCCCAGTATCCGTCTTCGGTAAAATCAGGTGCAGCCGCGATGCCGACCAGCCCGGCAATACGCTCAGGCCGCTGCCGCGCCAACAGCAGCGCCTGCCAGCCCCCCATGGACGACCCCACAACGATCAGCGGCCCCTCGGTCAGCGCCGTAACTGCAGCCAGCGTATCTTCGTGCCAATCGCCGATGCAGCCTTCGGCAAAGCTGCCCGAGGATTCCCCATGACCGGAGTAGTCGAACCGCAGAAAGGCCCGCCCCTCGGCCCGCGCCCAGTCTTCGAGATAGACCGCCTTGGTCCCCATCATGTCGGACTTCAGCCCGCCGAGGAAAACAACGCAGGGCCCCGCCCCGTCGGTCTTGTGATAGGCGATGCGCCGTCCCTGCGGCGTGTCGATGAATTTACTGTCTGACATGCTGCCTCCGTCTTTGGCCCAATCATGGGCATCGCCGCGGATGAGGGCAAGTCAGTCCTCGGAAAGATGCTCAACCTCCGGCAGCCAATGGGCCAGAACCGCGGCGGCAACCGCCATCACGGCAAAGAGCATTAGCGTCGCCTGCGCCCCGATCAGCGCAGCACCACCGCCCAGCACCCCGGCCAGCAGCAAAAGCAATCCGATCACCGTATTGCTCACGGCGGCATAGGCGGCGCGGTGGTCTTTCGGGGCCATGTCGACCAGATAGGTCGAGCGCCCCTGCCGGACGCCATGATAAGCGATCATCAGGATGAACAGCACGCCGGGCATCGCCCAAACCGCCTGCGCCAAACCAAGGAACCACAGCCCCACCGCCAAGGCGATCGCCACCGCGCCGACGATGCCCGTCAGCATCAGCACCCGGCGGCTCGACATATCTGACAGCCGCCCCCAGACATATGAGCTGACCAAGGATGCCAATGCCGAGGCCAGCACCAAGGCGCCCAACTGCCCCAACTGCCCGCCCTCCGACGATCCGGCCAGCACGACCAGATAGGGCGGCGCAAGGGCGGTCGATACCAAAAGCCCACGCACCAGAATGAACAGCCACAGGTCGCGATTGCCGCGCAGCAGTTTGAAATCCACGCCATCGGCCTTTTCGGTCTCGCTCGGCGTTTCTTTGATCGTTGAAAAAAGCAGCGCCGCCGCGACCCAAAGCCCCGCCGCCAGCGCAATCGCCACCACGACGACACCGCGGCTTTGAAACAGGCCCGACATCAAGAGCCCGGCGAAGATCACCACCCCGACCGAGGACACGGACCCCGCCAAACCGGTCACCGATCCACGCCGGGTTTTGCCCACGGTCTTGCCCAGAATTTCCTTGAACGACACCGAACAGGCGGCGCGGCAAACGGCCAGCAGCGCGAGGGCCGCGCAGATGGCATAGCCCGCCGTGGCCCCCTCAAGGCTCAGCGCGGCGAGGGCGATCAGCGCCGCCGCCACGCCCTGCCCGACCGAGCCCCACACCCAAGCCCATTTGCGCCGCGCCATGCGCTGCACCACGCCCGCCAGCGCGATCTGCGGCAAAAGCGATCCGGCCTCGCGGATCGGCACTAAGGCCCCCGCAAAGACCGCAGGCGCGCCGAGGGCACTCAGCAGCCACGCCAACACCAGCTTGGGATCGATCAGCCCATCGGCCACTTTTGTCATCGACAACGACAGGATATGGCGCAGCCCATTACGCGCCTCGGCCCGCTGCGCCTTGTCGTCCAACCCCGGTGCCGGGTCATCCGCCCCCGAAATCGTCTCGAAAGCGCGCTGCGCCGTGTCGTCTTGCATGCGACCCATCCTCGTTGTTGCCCGCCTGACATAGCGCGCCGCCGCAGGGCCGCAACTTGCCTGCCCAAGGTCCCGCTCGCATTGACAAAACGCCCCCGCCCCGCCACATAGGCGCAACACATAACCCGCAACCGGGCGTCTCGTAGGCGCCAAACCGACGAGGAGCGCCCAAGATGGCCCAAATCTCCCTCACCCTTCCCGATGGCAATAGCCGCCAATATGACGCTGGTATCACCGCTGGCGAAGTGGCTGCCGAGATCTCAAAATCCTTGGGCAAAAAGGCCATCAGCGCCACCGTCAACGGTGCGCATTTCGATCTGGCGTGGCCGATCGAAGCGGACGCCGACATTGCGATCCACACCATGGCCGACGAAGAACAGGCCAATGAACTGGTGCGCCACGATCTCGCGCATATCATGGCCCGCGCCGTGCAGGAAATCTGGCCCGACACCAAGGTCACCATCGGCCCGGTGATCAAGGATGGCTGGTACTACGACTTTGACCGCAAAGAGCCCTTCACCCCAGAAGACCTCGGCGCGATCGAAAAGAAGATGAAAGAGATCATCAACAAACGCGATGCCGTCCGGACCGAGGTTTGGGACCGCGCCCGCGCGATCAAACATTACGAAGACTTGAACGAGCCCTATAAAGTAGAGCTGATCAACGCGATCCCCGGCGATGAGCCTTTGCGGATGTATTGGCACGGCGATTGGCAAGACCTCTGCCGTGGCCCGCACCTGCAACACACCGGCCAAGTGCCAGGCGATGCGTTCAAGCTGATGTCCATCGCCGGTGCCTATTGGCGCGGCGACAGTGACCGCGCGATGCTGCAACGCATCTACGGCGTGGCCTTCACCGGCAAGGAAAAGCTGCGCGCGCATCTCAACATGCTCGAAGAAGCCGCCAAGCGCGACCACCGCAAGCTGGGCAAAGAGATGGGCCTGTTCCACATGCAGGAAGAGGCACCGGGCCAAGTCTTCTGGCACCCCAACGGCTGGCGCATCTACACCACCTTGCAGGACTACATGCGCCGCATGCAGGACCGCGACGGCTATGTCGAGGTGAACACCCCGCAGGTCGTCGACCGCAAACTGTGGGAAAAATCCGGCCACTGGGACAAATACCAAGAGAACATGTTCATCGTTGAGGTCGATGAGGAGCATGCCCGCGAAAAGGCGGTGAACGCGCTCAAGCCGATGAACTGCCCCTGTCACGTGCAGGTGTTTAACCAGGGCCTGAAATCCTACCGCGACCTGCCGCTCAGGATGGCCGAGTTCGGATCCTGCGCGCGCTATGAGCCTTCGGGGGCGCTGCATGGCATCATGCGGGTGCGCGGCTTTACCCAAGACGATGGGCATATCTTCTGCGCCGAGGATCAGATCACCTCGGAAACCGCCAAGTTCATCGCCTTTCTGTCGAAGGTCTATGCCGACCTCGGGTTTGAGAACTGGACCATCAAGCTCTCCACCCGCCCCGAAAAGCGGATCGGTTCCGATGAGACATGGGACAATATGGAGCAGGCGCTTGGCGATGCTTGCAAGGCCGCGGGCTATGACTTTGAGGTGCTGGAGGGCGAAGGCGCTTTCTACGGGCCGAAGCTGGAGTTCACTCTGACCGACGCCATCGGGCGCAACTGGCAATGCGGCACCCTACAGGTCGATGCCAACCTGCCCGAGCGGCTGGAGGCGAGCTTCATTGGGCAGGACGGCAACAAGCACCGCCCTGTGATGCTGCACCGCGCCACTTTGGGCAGTTTCGAGCGTTTCATCGGCATCCTGATCGAAGAACACGCGGGCAAGCTGCCCTTCTGGCTGGCCCCGCGTCAGGTGGTCGTGGCCTCCATCACGTCTGAAGCGGATGACTATGTGGCCGAGGTCGTCGAGACCCTGAAAGCCGCTGGTGTGCGTGCGGAAGCCGACATGCGTAATGAGAAGATCAACTACAAAGTCCGTGAGCATTCGGTCGGCAAAGTGCCGGTGATCCTCGCCGTCGGGGCGCGTGAGGTTGAAGAGCGTACCGTTTCCGTGCGCCGTCTGGGGCAAAAGCAGACTTCGGTGCAGCCGCTGGATGCACTCACCGCCGAACTGGCGCAGGACGCGACCCCGCCTGACCTGCGCTAACGGCTTGTAACAAATCTGCGCTCCGGCGGTCTTGCGGGCAGCTTGCCCCCTGCCCGCCGGAGCGTTTTTGTAACAATCATTCCCTTCCTGCGCGGGAAGGTTACAATTTTCGCTAGTTTTCCGCGTGATTTCTGACGGGACCGTGACGCACTCCCTCGTGACTGGCTTGTGAGGAAGCAGGCTGCTCTAGTAAACCTGTTCAAACCATCAGGAAGGAAACGACAATGTCCACCACACTCAAAACCGCCGCCATCGCAGGGGCCGTCGCCGCCGCGCTGAGCAGCCACGCCACCACCGCCACCGCCGCTTCGCAAGAGAAATGCTTTGGCGTTTCGCTGGCCGGTGAGAACGACTGCGCAGCGGGCCCCGGCACCACCTGCGCGGGCACCTCTGTGACCGATTACCAAGGCAACGCATGGACCCTCGTTGACGAAGGCACCTGCGCCGAGATCGACCTGCCCGAGATGGCAGACGGGACCGAGCGGACCGGCTCTTTGGAAGCGCTCGACCGCGACCTGCCCGCTTAATCTATAGCGTTCCGGGCGGCATCCCCGCCCGGAACCCCGCCCCGCAACATGCCGGAGGCCGTTATGCGCGACGATACCCCCCCTGTTACAACACTGCCCAATGCCCCCGGCGTCGGATTTAAATCTCGACATTTCGATGGCTTGATGGCCGATCCTGGCCCAGTCCGCTGGATCGAGGTGCATGCCGAAAACTACATGGGCGACGGCGGCCGCCCCCATGCGCAACTGCGCGCATTGCAGGAACGTTTCGCCCTGTCGGTCCATGGTGTCGGCCTGTCGATCGGGGGCGAAGGGCCGCTGGACGCGGCCCATCTGGCACGGCTCAAAACCCTCTGTGACCGAACGCAGCCCGCGTCCTTCTCCGAACATTTGGCGTGGTCGACCCATGGGATGGAGTATCTCAACGATCTCCTTCCGCTGCCCTACACCGAGGAAACGCTGACCCGTGTGGCGTCACATATCAACCAAGTCCAAGATGTCTTGGGTCGGCAAATGCTGCTGGAAAACCCCTCCAGCTACCTTGCATTCGCGGAATCCGACTTGTCTGAAACAGACTTTTTGACAGAGATTATAGCGCGCACCTCCTGCGGTCTCTTGCTGGATGTCAACAATGTCTTCATTTCGGCCACCAATCTCGGGCTGTCGCCACAGGGCTACATCGACGCCTTTCCGACAGACCATGTTGGCGAGATTCATGTGGGCGGCCATGATGACGACACTGACGATCACGGTGCGCCACTTTTGATCGACAGCCATGGCAAACCGGTCGTCGATCCTGTTTGGGACCTGCTAAGCTACACGCTGGCCCAAACCGGGCCAAAGCCGGTGCTGGTCGAGTGGGACAATGACGTGCCCGACTGGCCCGTCCTACGGGCCGAAGCCACCCGCGCCGCTGAGGTGCTGGTGTGACCGACCAACACAGCTTTCGCGCGGCCCTGCTTGATCCGTCACGGTCTGCACCCGATGGGCTGCGCGATGGCCGGGGGCAACCGGCGGGCGCGCGCTATGGCGTCTATCGCAACAACGTCACGCATTCCCTGATCGCCGCGCTCGAAGTGGCCTTTCCCCTTGTGCGCAAGCTGATCGGCGCCCGCAACTTTGCCGAACTGGCCCCCCTCTACGTCCGGGCGCATCCGCCGACATCACCGATGATGATGCATTACGGCACGGATTTCCCCGCCTTTATCGCGGCTTTCGCCCCTTTGGCCAAGATTGGCTACCTCGCCGATGCGGCACAGCTCGACCTCGCGCTGCGTGCCTCCTATCACGCGGCTGACGCGGTTCCGCTTGATCCGAAGGTCTTTGAAACGCTTGGCCCCGATGCAGTGATGGGGGCAAGGCTCACCCTCGCGCCTGCCACTCGCATCTTGCGGTCAGACTGGCCGCTTTTCGACATCTGGCGCTATAACTTCACCGAGGACGCGCCCAAGCCCCGCAGCGCAGCGCAGGATGTGATAATCACCCGCCCCGCCTATGATCCCGCGCCGCATCTGCTGCCGCCCGGCGCGGCGCACTGGCTCTCCCACCTCGCCGACGGCGTGCCGTTTGGGGCGGCTCATGACGCCACGGTGACTGCCCAGCCAGCGTTTAACCTCGCCGCGGCCCTGACCCTTGCCCTGAGCCACGGTGTCTTCAGCGCAATTTCCTTGGAGGGCAGTAAATGACCCAGCTTCTCACCCTATACCGCAACGCCGCCGACCGTCTGGAGCGGGCCGACTGGCTGCTTCCGACCCTCGCCCGGTTCCTCTTTGCCGCAGTGTTGCTGGTCTATTTCCTGAATGCCGGGCTGACCAAACTCGGGCCCGGCCCCTTGGGCCTCCTTACCCCATCCACCGGAGCCTATGCGCAAATCTTCCCCCGCGTGTTTGAGGCCGTAGGCTATGACAGTGACGCGCTTGGGGTGTTCCATTGGCTCGTCGTCGTCGCCGGAACGGTGGCGGAATTTATCTTGCCGCTGCTCATTGTCTTTGGCCTGCTGACCCGACTGGCGGCACTGGCGATGGTGGGCTTTGTCGTGGTGCAATCCCTCACCGATCTTTACGGCCATGGCAGCGCGCTTGGCGCGTGGTTCGACCGCTTTCCCGATGCCCATATCCTTGACCAGCGGGCGCTCTGGGTGTTCTTGCTTTTGGTACTCGTCGTCAAAGGAGCCGGCCCATTGTCACTGGACCGGCTGATTACAGGCCGAAGTTAAAGCATCGCATGAACGTCAGCTTCTATCTCTTTGTTCCAACCTAGAAATAGCTTGTCACCCACCGAGATCAGAGGCCGTTTCATCAGCGCTGGATGAGCTTCTATCAGGGCGAGCGGGGCCTGCTTGCGCGTCTCTTCATCCAGCCCCCGCCAAGTGGTGGAGCGGGTGTTGAGCAAGGCCGCGCCAAATTGCTCATGGGCCTGCGTTAAAACCGCCCTTGGCACGCCCGCCTCCCGAACATCGACCAACTGCGCCTCTGGCAGCGCCTTTTTCGCCTTGCGACAGCTGTCACAGTTTTTCAGCCCATAAATTAGCACATCCGTCTCCCTCAACCACGCGATCGCGCCCCCAATTGCGGGTTTCGCACCTGATCGCTTGATTTTTTCCAAGTCCGCGCGATCTTTCTATTATGGCGGGTCGCAATTCAATCGCTTTCGCCATTCTGCTCGACGCAGAGACGCAAAGACAAAGGAGGCGCGGAGATTATGCCAACTGGCACCGTGAAATGGTTTAACACCACCAAAGGCTACGGGTTCATCGCCCCCGAGAGCGGCGGTAACGATGTATTTGTTCATATTTCAGCGGTCGAACGCTCTGGCCTGACCGGCTTGGCGGACGATCAAAAGGTCAGCTACGAGCTGACCGAAGGCCGCGACGGTCGGCAGATGGCCACCGATCTCGCCCTGCTTTAGCCACGACAGCGCAAAAGAACACCCGGCGTCCCGCGCCGGGCGTTGCTTGAGAGTTCACTGATACGAACAGCCCTTTGCCCCGACCGGGCAAGGCACGCGGGCTGACCGACGCAGTGCAGCCGTGCGATGGCGGTGAGGGTGGCGGTGGACAACCGGATGCGCTTTGACCTCTGCATAGGTCATGGGCTGGTTCGGTGTCCCGCAGCCAATCGCGCCGCCAAGCGTCACCGGCTGCAATCCAGCCGGGCAATAATTCGCGCTACTAGGATAGGCATAGACCTTAGGCTCGGCCGAAGCCTGACCGGCCAAACCCGCAGAAAGCAGCCCTACCGCCGCGGCAATAGCTGTCGTTAGACGCATGATAATCCTCGCAATTATATACAATATGAACGAAGATTGCCGGGGCGCTTTCATCAAGTCCAGTCTTTTATGGCAGTGCGCCTTTAACTCAACCGCGCCGGAAGCGTCGCATAACCGTGAAAACGGATGCGCCCGCCGCCCTGACGCGCCGCGCTGATTTCATAGTCCGGGTAACGGTTCAGAAAGCGTTGGAGGGCGATTTTCCCTTCCATCCGTGCCAAGGTCAGCCCCACGCAGACATGCGGACCACCGGCAAAGGCCAGATGCCGATTGGGTTTGCGCCCGATACCGAATTTCGTCGGTTCCTCAAAGACTTCCGGGTCGCGGTTGGCCGCTCCGATGCAAAGATGCAGGTTGGTCCCCGCGGCAATCTCCACCCCGCCGATCGTGACGGGGGCCGTGGTCTCGCGGTTGCCGAACTGATTGGGCGAACGGAAGCGCAGCACCTCTTCGATACAGGGGCCGATCAGCGCGGGCTCCGCCAGCAATCGCGCCTTTTGATCCGGGTGGTCATGGAGCAGCGCGAGGGCGCTGCCGATCAGGTTGGTGGTCGTCTCATGGCCTGCGTTGAGAATAAAAATGCAGTTTTGAATCAACTCGATCTCGGTCAACTGCCCGCCGTCATCTCCGGCAATGAGCCGCGTCAGCACGTCGGTTTCAGGATCCCCCGGATCAGCCCGGCGCCGGGCGATGAGGTCTTGCAGATAGGCTTTGAACGCGCGCACCGCAGTATGGCCCGCCTCCAACTCCGCTTCGCTCAAGGTAGGCTCCAGCGCGCCGAGAATTGCCAGCGACCAGTCCCGAAGGGGCCCGCGTTCTTCCATCGGGACGTCCAGCAGGTTGCCGATGATCTGCACCGGAATGCAACTGGCATAGTCCTCAATTAGGTCCGGCCTGGGGCCCAGCCCTTCCAGCAGACGGTCGACCGTGTCGATCAACCCCGGCTCCATCCGTGCCAGCGCCTTGGGCGTCAGGGCCGATGTCATGATCCGCCGCACCCGGGTGTGCAACGGTGGGTCATTGAACACGAGGCTTGTGGTGTGATGCTCAAATAAGGGGCTGCCGGGGCCGAATTTCGGTGCGAAGGCCAGCTTTTTGTCCGAGATATAAAGCGTGGTGTCGCGGTAAATCGCGTTCAGGTCCGCGTGGCGGCAGATCAGCACAGAGCCATCGGGCTGGCGCAGCACCGGGGCCTCGCGCAGCAGGCGGTCGTAATGGGGGAATGGGTTTTCGACAAACCCCTCAGGCGGTGCGGACAGATCAAACATAGGCCGCAGTGATGCGTGCCGCGCGGCCTATGTCAATGGTTGTCACCGGCGGCGCAGCCACTCCCGCGCGATGGCGCGCGGGCCCTTGGCGCGCAGGCAGAGATTGCCAAGCTCAATCCATTCTTCGGGGTCAAACTCGGGGAAAAATGCGTCTGCCGCGTCGATTTCCACGTCGACTTCGGTCACCAAGAGCCGATCCGCCAAGGGCAGAAGCGCGCGGTAGATGCCTTCGCCGCCGATGCCGTAGACCCGGCGATACCCCTCGGCCGCGCAATGGCCCAAGGCCGCCTGCGGGTCGCGCGCCACATGGACGCCCTCAATATCAGTACTGGAAACCACGCAATTCAGACGGTTCTTCAAAGGCTTGAACGGCAGGCTTTCCCATGTGCGGCGCCCCATGATGATGGCACCGCCGGTGGTTTCGCGCTGAAAGAATTTCAGGTCTTCGGGCAGCGACCAAGGGATATCCCCGTCTTTGCCAATGGCACCATTGCGGGCGCGGGCGACGATCAGGCTCAGCATCAGACGGCCACCGGCGCTTTGATAGCTGGGTCGGGGTCATAGCCTTCGAAGGTGAAATCCTCATAGCGGAAATCAAAGATCGAGCTCACCTCGCGGTTGATCCGCAGCTTTGGCAGCGGCTTGGGGGTGCGCGCAAGTTGGGTCTGCACCTGTTCCAGATGGTTGGAATAGATATGCGCGTCGCCCATCGAATGCACGAAATCGCCCGGTGCGTAGCCAGTGACATGGGCCAACATCTCCAGCAGCAGCGCGTAGGAGGCGATGTTGAACGGCACGCCAAGGAACATATCCGCCGAGCGCTGATAAAGCTGCAAATGCAGCTTGCCGCCCGCGATGCGTACCTGCCATAGCGTATGGCAGGGCGGCAGCGCCATCTGATCTACCTCGCCGGGGTTCCACGCCGAAACGATCAGCCGGCGGCTGTCGGGGGTCTTGCGGATCGCCTCGACCAGCTTAGCGATTTGATCGACTTGACCGGCCTGATGCAGCACCGTCCCATCGGGCTGCGGCATCGGCTCACCCACCATCGGAAAACGCCGCCATTGATGGCCATAGACCGGGCCGAGGTCACCGTTCTCATCGGCCCATTCGTCCCAGATGCGAACGCCATTTTCCTTGAGGTAGCCGATGTTCGTGTCGCCCGAGAGGAACCACAAAAGTTCATGCACGATGGATTTCAGATGCAGCTTCTTCGTCGTCACCAGCGGGAAACCATCGGCCATCCGGTAGCGCTGTTGCATCCCGAAATGAGAGATCGTCCCCGTTCCCGTGCGGTCGGTCGAGGTCACCCCCTGCTCCAGCACTTCGCGCAGCGCATCATGGTACTGTTTCACGCAGCCCCCCTCACGTTATCCGTGGCATTTGTCTTTGCATACCCTTCCACGCCACGCGCCTCAAGGCGGCTTTGCGGGGGCAATCGCCTGACAATGCCGTTGCCGCCTTTGACACCCGTGGTTTCGCGCCTAAACTCTCTATCAAAGCGCGGCGGGCATATTTTGCCGCTTCCCGTTTTGTGACGACTTTTTGACGACGAATTTTCGGCCCGAACAGGGTGTTTCATCCCTCCCCAAGCGGCCCAACTGAAGGAAAACCGATGCCCATCAAATACTTGCATACAATGGTGCGCGTGAAGGATCTGGACGCCTCTATCGCATTTTACAAACTTCTGGGCCTTGTGGAACGGCGCCGGATCGACAACGATGGGGGCCGGTTCACGCTGGTTTTCCTCTGCCCGCCGGGCATGGACGATGGCCATGCGGATGTGGAGCTGACCTATAACTGGGACGGCGATGACGCGCTGCCCAGTGACAGCCGCCATTTTGGTCACCTCGCCTATACGGTCGAGAATATCTATGAGACCTGCCAGCACCTGCAAGACAACGGCGTGACCATCAACCGCCCGCCGCGCGACGGGCGCATGGCCTTTGTCCGCTCGCCCGACAATATCTCGGTCGAATTGCTGCAAGAGGGTGACGCCCTGCCCGCGCAGGAACCTTGGGCCAGCATGGAAAACACCGGTCATTGGTAAGGCTCTGCATCAGTGCCCTGCTGGCGCTGATGCTCGCGCCCATGGGCGCAGCGCGGGCGGGCCTTTGTCGTCACGCGCGGCGTCCGGTGCGTGATGTGCCCTCTTCGGTCGCCCCAAAGGAGGGGCCGCCGGGGCTGAACGGATCGCTGGGATGATCCGCGCGGCCCTCGCCCTTTTTCTCACGATCAATGCCATTCCATCGGCCGAGGCCGCTTGTCGGCAGGCGCTTGCCTTGGGGCTGGATGTCTCTGGTTCGGTCGATGCGCGAGAGTATCGGTTGCAGATCGGTGGTTTGGCCGACGCGCTGAACGATCCGCGTGTGCGGGACGCCCTGCTGGCGCTGCCGGAGCATGGCGTCGACCTGATGATCTATGAATGGAGCGGATCCAGTGATCAGACGGTGATCTTACCTTGGACCACGTTGAGCGATGCGGCGGCGCTTGAGGGGGCCATCGCACTTTTGCGCAGCACCGAGCGGCGTGAGGCGTCTCCCGGCACGGCATTGGGGGATGCGATGCAGTTTGGCGCAGGCCAGTTGGCGACGCGCGGCGCCTGCCAGAAACACACGCTGGATATCTCGGGCGACGGCATCTCGAACTTCGGTCCGCGGCCCCGGGATATACGCGACAGGTTGCAAGCCCAGCCCCTTGGGCCGCAGGAGCTGATCATCAACGGTTTGGTGATCGGCGCGGAAGACCCGGCGCTTGGCGACAGTCAACAGGGCGAGGTCGGCGCGCTGGCGTCATACTACCGGGCCGAAGTCATGCTCGGCCCCGGCGCTTTCGTTGAGACGGCAGAGGGGTTTGAGGACTACGCCCGCGCTATGACACGCAAGCTCTTGCGGGAAGTGGAGGGGAGGGTCTACTCGAACCTCATCCCTCCTGCCCGCGATCAGTAGATATAGCGGATCTGATCCGTCCAATACCGCTCCATCCGTTTGAGAGAGCGGGTGATATCCTCGATTCCTGCATCGCCCAGCACGCCCTTGTTTTCCATCCCATCGGCATGGCGCGAGAAAAGCTCGGCCACCACATCGCGGATATAGCGCCCCTTTTCGGTCAGCCGAACGCGGACGGATCGGCGGTCAATCTCGCAGCGCTGGTGGTGCATATAGCCCATTTCGACCAGCTTCTTGAGGTTGTAGCTGACGTTGCTGCCCTGATAGTAGCCACGGCTTTTCAGCTCGCCCGCGGTCACCTCGTTATCGCCGATGTTGAACAAAAGCAGCGCCTGCACGGCGTTGATCTCTAACACGCCGACACGTTCGAATTCGTCCTTGATCACGTCCAGCAGCAAGCGGTGCAACCGCTCGACCAAGGACAGGGACTCAAGATAGCCTGCCATAAAACCCTTTATGGCCATCGGCTGCGCAGCGGGGTCTTGAATGCTCATGCGAAATCTCCGGTTCACCTTGTTCGAACCGGAAACTCGCTGAAAAATCAGAATAATTCGTTAAACCCTTTCGGGTTTTTTGAATCAGCCCCGCGCCTCGGCCAATTGCCCGCGGATATCCGTGACCAATGCTGCATAGTCGGCGGGGGCCTCGGCCTGTCCGCTCACCCAAAGATAGAGGTCGTGGTCATTCTCATTGAGCATCTGATCATAGAGCGTAAGCCCCGCGTCATCCATCTGCGGCAGCCGCGCCTCGGCATAGGCCGATAGGATCAGGTCCATCTCTTTGATGCCCCGGCGCATGGAGCGCATTTGCAGGCGTTTCAACCGGTGTTCATGGACCTCAGGCATCTGCGGGCTCCGTCATAAGGCGCCGAATGCGCTTTTCCATTTTCCCGACAGTCTCGGCCTTTTTCAGCAGGTCGCTGCGCAGGGCGCGCATGTCGGCCAGCACCTCTTCAAGATCGACGCGGCGCGCGGTTTCGCCCGCTTCGGGAGCATCGACCCCTTCGCCTTCGCCATTGATCAGCCACATCATAGAGACATTGAGCAGCCCCGCCAGCATCGAAAGCCGGTTGGCGCGCGGCTCGGACAGGTCTTCTTCCCAGCCGCGCAAAGTCGCCAGACGCACGCCCAGCCGTTTGGCCAGCATCGCCTGTGTCATGCCGGTCTGTTCGCGGGCCGCCGCGACCCGGTCGCCAAAGGTGGCGGCCTCGGGGCCGTACCAGTCAATCTCGTCGGTCATGCTTTATCTCCTGCCAGACACCCTTGCCGGGTGCGGGGACGCCCCCTATGAACGTGGGGATATTCATAAGCAACCCGAGGCTGAAATGGAACTGCTGTCCGCGACCCTTGATCGGGTCAAACCGTCGCCCACCATCGCCGTCACCACCAAGGCGGCAGAACTCAAGGCCGCGGGGCGCGATATTATCGCACTTGGCGCGGGCGAGCCGGACTTTGACACACCGCAGAACATCAAAGACGCTGCAGTGGCCGCGATCAACGCGGGCAAGACGAAATACACAGCCGTCGACGGCATTCCCGAGTTGAAACAGGCGATCTGCGCCAAATTCAAACGCGACAACAGGCTGGACTATACGCCGTCGCAGATCAGCGTCGGGACGGGGGGCAAGCAGATCCTCTACAACGCGCTGATGGCCACGATGAACCCCGGCGAAGAAGTCGTGATCCCCGCGCCCTATTGGGTCAGCTACCCCGATATGGTGCTGCTTGCAGGCGGCACCCCGGTGATTGCGCCTGCGACACTGGAGAATAACTTTAAGCTCACCCCAGAGGCGCTGGAAGAAGCGATCACGCCGAAGACCAAATGGTTCATCTTCAACTCGCCCTCGAACCCCACCGGGGCGGGCTACAGCCGGGACGAGTTGAAGGCGCTGACCGATGTGCTGATGCGGCATCCGCATGTCTGGGTGATGAGCGACGATATGTACGAGCACCTCGCCTATGACGGTTTCGCGTTCTGCACTCCGGCCGAGGTGGAACCCGCGCTTTACGACCGCACGCTGACCGTCAACGGCGTGTCCAAAGCCTATGCCATGACCGGGTGGCGCATCGGCTATGCCGCAGGCCCGGAGAAGCTGATCGGCGCGATGCGCAAAATCCAGTCGCAAAGCACGTCGAACCCCTGCTCGGTCAGCCAGTGGGCCGCGGTTGAGGCGCTGAACGGCACGCAGGATTACATCGCTGAGAACAACGAGATGTTCGTGCGCCGGCGCAATCTGGTGGTTGAGATGCTCTCGGCTATCGACGGGATCACCTGCCCGACGCCCGAGGGGGCGTTTTACGTCTACCCCTCCATCGCCGGGCTGATCGGTAAGACCTCGGCGGCGGGCACCAAGATCTCGGATGATGAGACCTTTGCCACCGCGCTGCTTGAGGAAACCGGCGTGGCGGTCGTCTTTGGCGCGGCCTTCGGTCTTTCGCCGAATTTCCGCGTCAGCTACGCTACGTCTGACGACGCGCTGAAAGAGGCATGCACCCGCATCCAGACTTTCTGTGCCGGGCTGACGTAAAGGCGAACCATGGCAGGCGATCTTCCCGACTATTATTTCAGGATCCGCGAGAATGGCGCGGCGGTGTTTCGGCTGGATGCCGCAAACCGCCAGCGCCGGATCGAGATGGAGCAGATCGCCGTCGTCAACATCCGCAACGGTGAGGTAAAGCCTCACGGGCAGCACCGTCTAACCGATGCCGATAAGTCCGAGATCGCCCGCTGGACAAAGGCGCGCCGCGAAACCCTTGCCGCGCGGGAGATTGACGACATCCGCCGCGCGGTGGATTATCTGAACCTCACCACCCAATGGGCGCAATCGCGCGCCACGGACGCAGAGCTTGAGGCGGTGACGGATGACTTGCTGTTGGCAATGCATGATCTGCGCAGCACGCTCGTGCGCAAAAAGGCGGATCGAATGGATCGGGGCTGAGAGTTACCCGGCCAGCGACTTGACCGTGACGCCCCAGAACCGCGCGTTGAGCAGCAGCCCCGCAACGCCCAGCCCGGCCACCAGACCGGCCCAAATGCCCATCGCTCCGAACCCCAGCGTGAAGCCAAGGAAATAGGAGCAGGGCATGCCGACCACCCAATAGCTGATCGCGGCCATCACCATCGGGATCTTGGTATCCTGCACCCCGCGCAGCAGGCCAAGCGCCACCACCTGCGCCCCGTCGACCAGTTGGAACAGAGCCGCCATCACCAACAGCCCAGTGCCGATGGCAAGGATCTCAACCCGTGCAGGCTCGTCCTCTTGCATGAAAACCGAGATCAACGGCTCGGGCCAGCCCACAAAACCGACCATAGTGATCAGCGCAAAGACCAGCGACAGGACCGTGACAATCACCGCCCCGCGCTTCATATGCGGCACGTCGCGGCGGCCATAGGCATTGCCCGCGCGGATCGTGGCGACATTGCTCAGCCCCAGATGCACCATGAAGGTCAGAGAGGCGAGCTGGATCGCAATCCCATGCGCCGCCAGCGGGATCGTCCCCAGCCAGCCCATCATCAACGATGAGGCCGCAAACAGACCGACTTCGCTTAGCGTGGTCAGACCAATCGGCAGCCCCAGCGTAAAGACCCGCACCAGCATCTGCGTATCAACCCGCCAGAGCCGCACGAACAGACTGTGTTGCGGCAGGGCGATCAGCACGTAGATCACCACCCCGATCAGCGAGACGCATTGCGTCGTGACCGAGGCCACCGCCGCGCCCATCACGCCAAGCTCCGGCGCGCCCCAGTTGCCGAAGATCAGCGCGTAGTTCGCCATCGCATTGATCACGGCGGCCAGCAGCGTGATCCACAGCACGACCTGAGTCCGCTCCAAGGCAGCAAGGTAGGATTTCAGCACCATCACCAGCAGCGCGGGCACAATCCCCCAGCCTGCGACTTTGAGGTAATCACCCGCCGTATCGGCAAGGTTGGGCCCCTGCCCCAGCAGGTCCAGCACCGCAGGTGACCAGATCATCGCGGGCAGCGCGATCATCGCAAAACCCACCGACAGCCACAGCCCCATGCGCGTGGCGCGGCGCAGGCCAATCTCATCATCCTCGGCGTCATAGGCGGCCACCAGCGGCATCACCGCCATGGCAAAGCCCGAGCCAAAGATGAACAGCACGAAGAAATAGGTACTGCCCAGAACAACCGCCGCCAGCGCCTCGACCGAATACCAGCCCAGCATGACCGTATCGGTCACCCCGATGGCCATCTGTGCCAGATGTCCGCCGATCAGCGGCAGGCCAAGCGTCAGGATCGCCCGGACGTGATTGCGGTTGGTCATTACTTTGGTCATGGGCCAGCCTTACGCCGGGCCGCTGCAAAGGGAAAGTCCGGTTTTTGCGCTCTGCCATAGGGTTGCGGGGCTTTCTTGCCCTGATTTTGCCATGAATTCCTTGCGTCTGCGGCCCTGAGCGGCAAAGCTGATGGCAGGAGGGCTCGCGATGGAACCAACACGGACCGAAACCCGCCGCGTGAACGGTCAGGAGATTTTCATACGCCATTGGGGCGATGAGAACCTGCCGCCGCTGCTCATGCTCCATGGCTTTCCCGAATATGGCGGCGCATGGCGCGATCTGGCCCCGCTGCTTTGCCAGCACTTCCATTGCATCGCCCCCGACCAGCGCGGCTATGGCCAAAGCAGCGCGCCCGAAGGGATCGAACCCTACGCGATGGCGCATCTTATGGCCGATATGGCCGCGTTGATCGGGGACAGGCCGGTGACGGTTTTGGCGCATGACTGGGGCGCTTCGGTGGGCTACGCACTGGCGATGTTCCGGCCCGAGTTGGTGGCCCGGCTGATCATTCTCAACGGCGTGCATCCCGTGCCTTTTCAGCGTGCCATGGCCGCAGGCGGTGCACAGTCGCGCGCCTCGCAATATATTAACGCGCTGCGCGCCGAAGGCAGCGCGGTGAGGCTGGCCAAAGACGACTTCGCCGGGCTGCTAAAGCTCTTTTCGGCGTATATGGACCTGAGTTGGCTGACGGCAGAGCGGCTTGAGGATTACCGCGCGGAATGGGGGCGTCCGGGGCGGCTGAGGGCGATGATCAACTGGTATCGCGCCTCCCCCCTGCAGGTCGCGCCCCCCGGCAAGCCCCTGCGCGACCTGCCAGAATTCCCGGTTGAACGTTTGCGCGTGAACTGCCCGCATCTCCTGATCTGGGGGGCCGAGGATACCGCCCTTTTGCCCGAAGCCACCGCGGGGCTGGAAACCTTTGCGCCAGACCTTACCCGGGTTGAGATAGAAGGCGCGGACCACTGGTTGCACCACCAAAAACCGTCGGTTGTAGCACAGGCAATCCTTAATTGGTGCGGGGCGCGGCCCTTGTAAAATGCGCAACCAAATGTATATTGAGATGTGTATTCAGGAGCCACGCCATGACTCGCATCCATACCAACCACATCGCCACCATGACCGAAATGCGCGAACCGCATAAGGTATTGGAACGCTCTGGCGGCAAACCCGTGGCGGTGATGAAGAACTCACGCTGTGTGGGGTATTTCGTACCCGCCGAGGCGACCCTGCAGGAGGAGCCGCGCGTGGCCACGCTGGATGAGGTGATGGAGAGCATTGCCCGCAGAAAGCACATCAACCAGCCGGTTCTGGACTATCTCAAAGATAAATGACCTATGTGCTGCTTTCACCTGACCTCGTCGTCAGGATCCACGATTCCGCGTTAAACCCCGGTGAGTTGGCCGGCATGGCCTTAGACAAATCGCTCGAAGGAGCGCTGGCACGGGTCGACAACCGACTGGTCTACGGCATGATCGAAGATGTCTTTGACCTCGCTGCGGCTTATTGCGTGGCGGTTGCCACTGGGCATGTCTTTAACGACACGAACAAGCAAACCGCGCATCTCGTTCTCGATATCTGTCTTGATCTCAATGGGGTGCAACTTGACCACGACACCGTCGAAGCCGGCGACCTGATCCGCGAAGTCGCTCAACGGCGCATCGACGAAGACACCCTCGCCGATTGGCTACGCGCCAAGGCCACCTGACCACTCCAAATCCGGCCCATTAGACAAACCCGCGATTGCCCCCGGCGCGCGGGGCTGTCAAAATGGCCCCCACCCACAAACAAAGAGCAGGCCCGCATGACCGATCTTCTTTCCGGCCAGGAACCCACCGAATACGATGCCTCCTCCATCGAAGTGCTGGAGGGGCTGGAGCCTGTCCGCAAGCGCCCCGGCATGTATATCGGCGGCACAGATGAACGCGCCCTGCACCACCTCGTGGCCGAGGTGCTCGACAACTCAATGGACGAAGCGGTGGCGGGCCATGCCAACCGGATCGAGGTGGAGCTGAACGCCGATTATTCGGTCACCATTCGCGACAACGGCCGCGGCATCCCGATCGACCCGCACCCGAAGTTTCCCGACAAATCCGCGCTTGAAGTAATCCTCTGCACGCTGCACGCGGGCGGCAAGTTCTCGGGCAAAGCCTATCAGACCTCGGGCGGTCTGCACGGGGTTGGTGCATCCGTGGTTAACGCGCTGTCGGATTCGATGGTGGTGCAGGTCGCGCGCAACCGCGAACTGTTCGAACAACGTTTCTCCCGCGGGATCCCGCAAGGCCCGGTGGAGAAGATCGGCGCGGCGCCCAACCGGCGCGGCACCACGGTGACTTTCCACGCGGATGAGCAGATTTTCGGCGCCCACCGTTTCAAACCCGCCCGCCTGCTCAAGATGGTCCGCTCCAAAGCCTATCTGTTCTCCGGCGTCGAAATCCGCTGGAAATCTGAGATTGAAGACGGCAACACGCCGATGGAGGCGACTTTTCACTTCCCCGGCGGTCTGGCTGATTACCTGCGCGAAACACTTGGCAAATCAACCACCTATGCCGAAAACCCCTTTGCCGGAACCGTCGAGTTCCAAGAACGCTTTGGCGTGCCGGGCAAGGTGGAATGGGCGATCAACTGGACGCCCGCGCGTGACGGCTTCATCCAGTCCTACTGTAACACCGTCCCGACGCCCGAAGGCGGCACACATGAGGGCGGCTTCTGGGCCGCGATCCTGAAGGGCATCCGGGCTTACGGCGAGCTTGCGAACAACCGCAAGGCCAAGGACATCACCCGCGACGACCTGATCACCGGGGGCTGCGCGCTGGTATCCTGCTTTATCCGCGAGCCAGAATTCGTCGGCCAGACCAAAGACCGCCTCGCCACGACCGAGGCCGCACGTTTGGTCGAGAACGCCGTGCGCGACCACTTTGACAACTGGCTGGCAGCAGACACCAAATCCGCCGGTGCGATCCTCGATTTCCTCGTCCTGCGCGCCGAGGAACGGATGCGCCGCAAGCAGGAAAAGGAAACCGCCCGTAAATCCGCCACCAAAAAGCTGCGCCTGCCCGGCAAGCTGACCGACTGCACCAGCAAGACCCGCGAAGGCACCGAGTTGTTCATCGTCGAGGGCGACTCGGCGGGCGGCTCTGGCAAGGGCGCGCGCAACCGCAATACGCAGGCGCTGCTGCCGCTCAAGGGTAAAATCCTGAACGTGCTCGGGGCAGCCTCCAGCAAGATCACCACCAACGCTGAGATTAACGACCTCTGCGAAGCGCTTGGCGTCGGCATGGGCACGAAATTCAACCTCGACGATCTGCGCTATGACAAGATCATTATCATGACCGACGCCGACGTCGACGGCGCGCATATCGCGTCGCTGTTGATGACGTTTTTCTTCACCCAAATGCGGCCGCTGATCGACGCGGGGCATCTGTACCTCGCCTGCCCGCCGCTGTTCCGCCTGACGCAGGGGGCGAAACGGGTCTATTGCCTTGATGAGGCAGAGAAAAACATGTGGTTGGAGAAGGGTCTCGGCGGCAAAGGCAAGATCGATGTGAGCCGCTTCAAGGGTCTGGGCGAGATGGACGCCAAGGACCTGAAAGAGACCACGATGGACCCTGCAACCCGCAAGCTGATCCGCGTGACCGTGGATGAGGACGTGCCGGGCGAGACCGGGGATCTGGTGGAGCGGCTGATGGGGAAAAAGCCGGAGATGCGGTTCGCGTATATTCAGCAGAACGCGCAGTTTGTGGAGGAGTTGGATGTTTGAGGGGTAGAACGCCCCCCGCGTCGATAGCTCGGATTCTTCGTCAAGAGTCCGGCTTTGGATGTGCCGTTTGCGGCTGTCCAATAATCGAATATCATCACATTATTGAGTGGCGAGAAGAAAAACACTTTGATCCCGAGCATATGGTTGCCCTCTGCCCGAGCCATCACTCAGAGTATGGAAAACTCCCAAAGTCCAAATCCTACTCGGTCAAAGCCAACCCAATCAACCTCCGCAATGGAAGAATAAGCGGCTATCTAGGCGGTAACAAAGAACAAAAGCTGCTTAGGCTCGGTTCTATGATCGTAGAGGACTGCGTGTCTGCAATCGACTATGGCGGAAATTCGATTATTTCATATCGCCAGATAGACGGAGAGTTCAGACTAAACGTCTTTATTCCTGACGAAGAATTTTGGCCAGAGGTTGAGATAAAACAAAACAACATGGCTGCTAGTATCGGGCAATTCTGGGACATCGAATTTAAGACAAATTGGGTTAAGTTCCGCCGTGCAAAAGGAAACGTATTTTTGACCATCGACTTTCGAGGGGAGGAGGTTGAAATTGACGGCGAGCTTACGCTAGGGGGAAACCTAATCTCGCTATCTGAAGCTCAAAACCGCATGGGCGGCGGAACCTTTAAGAACGTTAAAATGCAAAATTGTCATACGGCGCTGGCTATAGGTCCAGATGGCCGTGTCTTTCGCCCAAACTACGCCATGCGGTCTCCACGGCCTTGGTATATGCCTAGAAAGCACTAGCCCCCGTCCGTCCCAGGCCGCGCCTGTCCGGGGCTCCGCCCGTTCAGACCTCGAACTCTCCCCCGGAGAGTTTGCGAGACGGTGTTCACCTTCCCCCACGGGGAGGGCGCACATGCGGGCACCCCGCGGCTTGCGCCGCCCTCCGGGCTGAAAAGGTCCACTGGTCCTTTTCTAAGTAGCCCTCCGGCCCGAGGTCGGGCGCGGCCCTACCGTTTCGCACCCAGCCCAATCTTTCCCCTTGATCCGCCGCCCCCACCGGTCCTAACTCCCCCCATGATCCGCGCCCTCCTCTTTCTCCTCCTCCTCACCGCCTGCGGCCGACCGCTGACGGAGAACGAGCGCGCCTATCTCGCCACCATCCACGGAGCTTCCGTCAACTACGACCGCGTGCGCTTGCACGACGGTGCCCCGACCCGCGCCGTTACCTTCACCCGCAAGCCGCGCCCACGCACCACCTGCCGTGAGCGCATCCTGCCGCCGCAGGAAGGTGACACCGTGACCTCCAAACCCGCCGCCGTGGCCCTGTTCAATAACGTGCTTTTCGACAAGGACTGGTACCTCGAAGACTACCTGCCCGATCACCCCGACCGCATCGGGCTGATCGCCGCGATGCTGCTGGCGCATGAGATCACCCATGTCTGGCAATGGCAGAACCGCCGCCTCACCGGCTATTCGCCGCTGCGCGCAGCCTCAGAGCAGTTCACCAGCGCAGACCCCTACCTCTTCGAGGTCGACACCCAGCCGCGCTTTCTTGATTTCGGCTATGAGCAGCAGGGCTCAATCGTTGAGGAATTCGTCTGCTGTCGCGCGCTCGACCCGCAGGCGCCGCGCACCAAACGGTTGCACGCGATGCTGTCCGAAGCCATGCCCGTCGCCCCCCTGCCCCAGAGCCGCCCCTATGACGTGGGCCTGCCTTGGGACGGGGTCGAGCTTGAAAATATCTGCCGGTAACCCCGTCTCGGCTCAGACCGGCACCAGCTGCCCCGCCTCAAGCCGGATCTGCCGGTCCATGCGGGCGGCCAGTTCGAGGTTATGCGTGGCAATCACCGCCGAAAGCCCTGTGCCGCGCACCAGCGCCATCAGCGCCGCAAACACCTGATCCGAGGTCGAGGGGTCGAGGTTGCCCGTGGGCTCGTCCGCCAGCAGCAGACGCGGCGCATTGGCCAGCGCCCGGCAAAAGGCCACCCGCTGCTGCTCACCGCCCGACATGGCGGCGGGGCGGTGGTCGGCCCGCTCGGCGATGCCGACCTGCGCCAAAAGTTCACGCGCCCGCGCCTCGGCCACCTTGCGCGCCACGCCATTGGCAAGCTGCGGCAGCACAATGTTTTCCAGCGCCGTGAATTCGGGCAGCAGGTGGTGGAACTGATAGATAAAGCCCACATCCGCCCGGCGCACCCCGGTGCGCTTGCGGTCGCTCTGCCCCGTCAGGTCATCGCCCGCGATCTCAACCGTGCCGCTGTCAGCCGTATCCAGCAGCCCCGCGATGTGCAGCAGGGTCGACTTGCCCGCGCCCGAAGGGGCAACCAGTGCCACGACTTCACCGGGCGCGACCGTCAGGTCTATGCCGCGTAGCACCTGCACCTCATTCGGCGCGCCGGGGTTGTAGGCTTTGGAGATGCCGGTCAGGCGCAGGACGGGATCATTCATAGCGCAGGGCCTCCACAGGGTTCATCCGCGCCGCGCGGCGGGCGGGGAAAATCGTCACGACAAAGCTCAGCCCGAGCGACAGCCCCACGGCAGAGAGCACATCGCCCAGTTGCAGTTTCGCGGGCAGGAAGTAGATGCCGCGGATCGAGGCATCCCAAGCATTGCCGCCGCTGAGGTAGTTCACGAAGGCGAAAATCTGGTCGACGTAGATCGCAAAGAGCACGCCCAGCACCACGCCTGCGGCGGTGCCGATGATTCCCGTGAACGCGCCGCAGATAAAGAACACCCGCAGCACCGAGCCCTCAGACAGCCCCATGGTGCGCAGAATGCCAATGTCGCGGCCCTTGTTCTTGACCAGCATGATCAGCCCCGAGACGATGTTCATCGCGGCGATCAACACCAGCACCGAGAGGATCACGAACATCACCCGGTCCTCGATATCCAGCGCCGACAGGAACGAGCCGGACGCATCGCGCCACGTCCAGACCTGCGCCCGGTCGCCCGCCGCCTGCATCAAGGCCCGCGCCATGGCGTCAACGCTTTCGGGGTCTTCGACCATAACCTCCAACTCATCCGCGACGCCCTCGCGGTTGAAAAAGCTCTGCGCCTCGGTGATCGGCAGATAGACACGTATTTTATCAATATCATAGCGCCCGGCAGAGAAGATATAGACCACTTCATAACCGTTCACCCGCGGGCTGGTGCCAAAGGCGGTTTTCACCCCATTGGGCGAGATCAGCTTGATCGTGTCACCGACCTGCACGCCCAAGCTCTGCGCCACGCCGCTGCCGATGGCGATGCCTTCCTCAAACCGACCAATGTCACCGAAGGAACGCTCTGAGGGCTGGATGCCGGGGATGGTCATCAGATCATCCGATGCGATGCCAAAGACCTCGACGCCCGCGTTGGACTGCCGCCGGTTCGCCATGACCTGCTGGCGCACCAAGGGGGCCACGCGGGTCACGCCGGGCACTTTCGCAACCTCGGCGGCCATTTCGGTATAGTTGGCGATGGTGCGGTCGATCTGGCCGGTCTCTTGCACCTCGCCCATCGTGTAAACCGTGACATGCGCGTTGGCGCCAAGGATCGTGTCGACAAATTCGGCGCGAAACCCTGAGCGAACCGACAGCGTGGCAATCAGTGCGAAGACCGCGAGCGTGATGCCGATCAGGCTGATCCATGTCATCACGCTCACCCCGCCCTCGGCGCGGCGGGCGCGCAGGTAGCGCCAAGCGATCATCCATTCAAAGGCCGCGAATGGGGCGGTGCGTGTGGGTTTGCTGGCCATGCGGGAGGGCTCCGGTCTGAGGTGCGCGCAACCTGAGGCTTTGCCCCAGAAGGGTCAAGAACGCAATGCCCGGCGGCGGCGGAAGCGCGCGGGCCATGTGGGCAGCCAGAGGAACAGCCGCGCGAAGGCGGCTCCGGCGATGAAGCCTATGGTGGCGAAGATCAATTCGGCACGGCTGCGCGGCGCGGTGGGCGAAAACTTCTGCACGGTTGCGCGCAACGCTTCTGCGTCAGGTGCGCGCAACAGGTAATAACTGCGCAGGAACGGACCCGCCGTTTGCAGTCGCGGCACCTGCGCCTCAAGCGCCATGTGCCTTTCGATGTTGCGGGTCAGATCGATACGTCGGCGTTCCAACAAGGCCGACCCACGCAGCCGCGCAATCGCGGCCACTCGGTCAAGCCCGGCGGTGCGGGCGGCAGCATCAAAATGCGCTACAACACCGGAGAGCGTTCGCTCTGCGGCTTCTAGCTCAAACACATAGGCCCGGGTGAACCCCGGGCCTTGTGCGGCAATCCCTGCCCCTATGATCCCACCGGCCAATGTCAGCGCCCGCAGGATCATCGCAGCGCTCAGACGATACCGGCGTAGATTTTCGCCAGCTTTTCGACCGCCTGCTCGGGCGGCAGCTCTTCGCTTTCACCCGTGCGGCGGCTGGTCAGTTCGACCACGCCGTTTTTCAGCCCGCGCGGGCCGACGGTGATGCGCCATGGCAGACCGATCAGGTCCATCGTCGCAAACTTCATGCCAGCACCGCCTTTGCGGTCGTCATAAAGAGGATCGAGGCCCAGCGCCTTGAGGCTCTTATAGAGCGCATCGCAGGCCGCATCGGCTTCCTCGTCGCCTTGCTTGAGGTTAACGATCCCCGCATGGAACGGGGTCACGCCCTCAGGCCAGATGATACCCTTGTCGTCATGGCTGGCCTCAATGATCGCGCCCAGCAGGCGGCTGACGCCGATGCCGTGGCTGCCCATATGCACCGGCACCTGTTTGCCGTCGGGGCCTTGGACCTTGGCATTCATCGCGTCGGAATATTTCGTGCCGAAGTAGAAAATCTGCCCCACTTCGATGCCGCGCGCGGTGCGCTGGCGTTCTTCGGGCACCTTGGCGAAAAGCTCGGGGTCGTGGGTCTCATCGGTGCGGGCGTAGCGCGAGGTGAACTCATCCAGCACAGCGCGGCAAGCGTCGTGATCGCTGGGGTCAATCTCGCGGTCGCCAAAGGTCAGATCGGTGATCTCGCTGTCATAGAAGACTTCCGATTCGCCCGTCTCGGCCAGCACGAGGAATTCATGCGTGTCATCGCCGCCGATGGGGCCAGAGTCGGCGCGCATCGGGATCGCTTGCAAGCCCATCCGCTCATAGGTGCGCAGATAGCTGACCAAATGGCGGTTGTAAGCGTGCAGCGCGTCCTCTTCGGTGAGGTCGAAGTTGTAGCCATCCTTCATCAGGAACTCGCGGCCTCGCATCACGCCGAAACGCGGGCGGATCTCGTCGCGGAACTTCCACTGGATGTGATAGAGCGTCAGCGGCAGGTCTTTGTAAGACCCAACATGGCTGCGGAAGATGTCGGTGATCATCTCCTCATTCGTGGGACCGTAAAGCATATCGCGGTCCTGGCGGTCGCGGATGCGCAGCATCTCGGGGCCGTAGGCGTCATAGCGGCCCGATTCCTTCCACAGATCCGCCGATTGCAGCGTCGGCATCAGCATCGGGATATGGCCCACGCGCTGCTGCTCTTGGTGCACAATCTCCTCGACCTTGCGCAGCACCTTGTAGCCCAGCGGCAGCCAAGAATAGATCCCCGCGCTGGATTGCTTGATCATCCCCGCCCGCAGCATCAACCGGTGGCTGACGATCTGCGCCTCGGCCGGGTTTTCCTTCAGCACGGGCAGAAAATATTGGGACAGACGCATGGTGTTTCCTCATTGAGCGAATTGCCCCCTGACTAGTGCATGTCAAGGGGCGAGACAATCACATCGCACAGGCCGCGCGAGAGTTTGGCCACCCGCGGCGCACTGCGCCCATCTCTCGAGCGGCCTGTACACAACGGACGACGTGCTGCCCTGATGGTCGCCCGATCTCCCCCCCAGTCAAGCAGCCAAGACTTGAAACGAAACGCCACATGGGCGATGTGAGAACATTCCCTGCCGGAGAGCATCATGGCCCTGCCAATCCGAGACCAACTGAAATACTGGGGCATCGCTGCGGCGGTGTTCATGGTGGCGTTGTGGTTCATGGGCGACGTGCTGCTGCCCTTCCTGCTGGGCGGGGCGATTGCCTATTTCCTCGATCCGGTGGCCGACCGGCTGGAGCGACTGGGGCTGAGCCGTGTGATGGCCACGGCGCTGATCACCGTGGCGGCTCTTTTGATCTTCGTGCTGATGGCGCTTTTGGTCATCCCGACGCTGGTGAACCAAACCGTCAACCTGATCGAGACCGCGCCCAAGGTCACTCGCAATTTCACCGATTTCATCACCGACCGTTTCCCCTCGCTGTTGGACGACGATTCGACGCTGCGCACCTCGCTGACCACCTTGGGCACGACGATCCAAGAACGCGGTGGTGAGCTGTTTCAAACCGCACTGGCCTCCTTTGCCTCGCTGATCAACATCCTGCTCTTGTTCGTCATCGTCCCCGTGGTCGCCGTCTATCTGCTGCTCGACTGGGACCGCATGGTTGCCGCCATTGACCGGCTGCTGCCGCGCGACCATGCGCCGACGATCCGGCAATTGGCGCGGGAGATCGATGCGACACTCGCCTCCTTCGTACGCGGCATGGGCACGGTCTGCCTGATCCTTGGCACCTATTACGCCGTGGCGCTGATGCTGGTGGGGCTGCAGTTCGGCCTCGTCGTCGGTTTCGTGGCCGGTTTGGTTACTTTCATCCCCTACCTCGGCGCATTGATCGGTGGGGCGCTGGCGATCGGGCTGGCGCTGTTCCAATTCTGGGGCGACTGGGTGTCGATCGGGCTGGTCGCGGGAATCTTTGTGCTGGGCCAGATCGTCGAGGGCAATCTGCTAACGCCGAAGCTGGTCGGCAACTCCGTCGGGCTGCATCCGGTCTGGCTGCTGCTGGCGCTGTCGGTCTTTGGCACACTCTTTGGCTTCGTCGGGCTGCTGGTCGCGGTGCCCGTGGCCGCCGCCATCGGGGTGATCGCGCGTTTCGCTACGGCGCGGTACCGTGAAAGCGTGCTGTACATGGGCCGTGAGCCTGAAACGACGGTCGACGAGGACATCCGCTGACATGGCCCATCAACTCGGGTTGAACCTGCCCAGCCGAACGGCTCTGGGCCGCGATGCTTTCTTTGTCGCCCCCTCCAACGCGATGGCGATGGCGATGGTCGACGGCTGGCGGGGTTGGGCCGGCGGCAAGCTGGCGCTGACCGGGCCGCAAGGCTCGGGCAAGACGCATCTGACGCATGTTTGGGCGGACTTGTCGGGCGCCCGCATCATCAGTGCTGCCGACCTGCTGGAGGCCGACATTCCCGCCCTCGCCCGCGGCCCCCTCGCCGTCGAAGATGTCCATCTGATCGCCGGGAACGCAGAAGCGCAAACGGCCCTGTTTCACCTGCACAACCTCGTACTGGCCGAGGGGCAGGCGCTTTTGCTCACCGGCACGGGGCCGGTGGCCCATTGGGGGCTGACGCTGCCCGATCTGGTCAGCCGGATGCGCGGCGCCACGATGGTCGAGATGGAAGCACCCGATGACGCACTGCTTTCCGCACTGCTGGTCAAGCTTCTGGCCGACCGGCAGTTGACGCCGAAACCGGAGTTGATCAACTACCTGATGACCCGGATGGATCGTTCCTTTGCCGCTGCCATCGCGCTGGTTGACCGGCTGGATGCCGCCAGCCTTGCGCAGAAGCGCCCGTTGACTCGCGCACTGGCCGCGCAGGTGCTGGACATCGCCCCGCCCCGCGCGTGATACTGGAATAATTAACGCAAGCCTTCGCAAACCCGTTACATTCCAATGTCATGAGGCCCGCATGACCCAAGCTGATTTCCTGCAAGCGCCCTTTCCGCCCGCCACCGATCTGCCCGAGCTTGATACCGCCGGGCCGGGCCGTTTCTTTAACCGTGAGCTAAGCTGGCTCGACTTCAACTGGCGGGTGCTGGAAGAAGCCGAGAACCCGCGCGTGCCGCTGCTGGAACGGCTGCGCTTTCTGTCGATTTCAGCCACCAATCTGGATGAATTCTATACCGTGCGGGTCGCGGGGCTGCGCGAACTGGCCCAAGCGGGCAATACCACCGCCGCCGCCGATGGGCTGAGCCCCGGTGAGCAATTGGTGCTGATCAACGAAGACGCGCGCAACCTGATGATGTCCCAACAGCGTGTGCTGGTTGACCTCATGACCGAGATGGACGCGCAGAACATCATGCTGGAACGCGCCGCCGACCTGACCGAGGCGGACCACAAACATCTCGAAGGGGTCTTTCTCAACCAAGTCTTCGCCGTGCTGTCGCCGCTGGCGATTGACCCGGCACATCCCTTCCCCTTCATCCCCAACACCGGCTATGCGCTGGCTTTGCAACTGGAACGCAGCCGCGACAAACGCCCCCTGCAAGCGCTGCTGCCGATTCCCGGCCAGATCGACCGCTTCGTGCCCCTGCCCGCGCCCGATGGTTGCCTGCGCTACCTGCAGCTCGAAGACCTGTTGATCATCAACATCCCCAACCTCTTTCCGGGCTACAAACTCAAAGCGCATTTCGAATTCCGCGTGCTGCGCGACAGCGATCTTGAAGTGGAAGACGAGGCCGAAGACCTCGTGCGGGAATTCGAAGTCGCCCTGAAACGCCGCCGCCGGGGGGAGGTCGTGCGTCTGACCCATTCCGCCGGCGCCCCGGAAAAGCTGAAATCCGTCGTCATGCGCGAGCTTTGCGTGCGGCCCCAAGACGTGATCGAAATCGAAGGCATGCTCGGCATCGCCGATCTGTCGAAACTGGTAACCGACGCCCGGCCCGACCTTCTGTGGCCGCAGTTCACCCCGCGTGTGCCCGAGCGCGTCAGCGACCACGATGGCGATATGTTCGCCGCGATCCGGCAAAAGGACATGCTGCTGCACCACCCCTATGAGACCTTTGATATGGTGGTGCGCTTCCTTGCCCAAGCGGCGCGGGATCCCGACGTGGTGGCGATCAAACAGACGCTCTACCGCACCTCACGCGACAGCCCGATTGTCAGCGCGCTCTGCGAGGCTGCCGAGGATGGTAAATCCGTCACCGCCTTGGTTGAACTGAAAGCCCGCTTTGATGAGGCCGCCAATATCCGCCAGTCACGCCGCTTGGAACGCGCGGGCGCGCATGTGGTCTATGGCTTTCTCGACCTCAAGACCCACGCCAAGATCTCGACCGTGGTACGCCGCGAAGGCGATCAACTGGTGACCTATACCCACTACGGCACCGGCAACTACCACCCGATCACCGCGCGGATCTATACGGATCTGTCGCTTTTCACCTGCGACTCGAGCCTTGGGCGCGATGCCACGAAAGTCTTCAACTTCCTCTCAGGCTATGCCCCGCCAGAGCAGTTGGAAAACCTCGCCATTTCCCCCACCACGCTCAAGCCGCGCCTGCTTGAGATGATCGCCACCGAGGCTGACCATGCTCGCGCCGGGCGGCCTGCCGTGATCTGGGCCAAGATGAACGCCCTGATCGACGCCGAGGTGATCGACGCGCTTTATGATGCCAGCCAAGCGGGAGTGGAAATCAGCCTTGTCATTCGCGGCATCTGCGGGCTGCGCCCCGGCGTTAAGGGGCTGTCGGACAACATTCGCGTCAAATCCATCATTGGCCGTTTTCTGGAACACAGTCGCATTGTCTGCGTCGGCAACGGCCACGGGCTGCCGCATAAAAAAGCGCGGGTTTTCATGTCTTCCGCTGACTGGATGGGCCGCAACCTCAACCGCCGGGTCGAGACTTTGGTCGAGATCGAGAACCCGACCGTCAAGGCGCAGATCACCAGCCAGATCATGGCCGCCAATCTGGCTGACGTTGCGCAAAGCTGGGTCATGGGGCCGGATGGCAAATTCACCCGGCCCGCCGTGCCGGAGGGGACGTTCGCGTTTAACTGCCACCGCTTCTTTATGGAAAACCCCTCGCTTTCGGGGCGCGGCAGCGCGGGGGCGTCGGATGTGCCCAAGCTGACCCATACCGAGGATTGACCTATAGAGAGGTCCGTTAGCAATTGACCTCACCGCGCCCCTGCGCCAATTATCCCTTCAAACGGATGGCCCGCAGGAGCATTGATGGCAGACCAGACCGACCCTTCCCGAGCCGCCCCCGTCCCTGAGACCGGCGTGGCGGAACTGGGCCTTTTCGCGAAACCGTTGTTTCAGGATCCGGGTGCGCGCGCGCTGGCGCGGGTGGGCGTGGTGGATGTGGGCTCGAACTCTGTCCGCCTTGTGGTGTTCGACGGCGCGGCGCGCTCTCCGGCCTACTTCTACAACGAAAAGATCATGTGTGCCCTTGGCGCTGGCATGTCTGAGACCGGCCACTTGTCGCCCGAAGGCCGCGCCCGTGCCCTCTCGGCGCTGCGGCGGTTCAGCAAGCTGGCCGATGGCATGGGCCTGTCGGAACTCACGGTCGTTGCCACCGCAGCGGTGCGCGATGCCAGCGATGGGCGCGAGTTCTGCGCCGATGTGCTGCGCGAAACCGGCCTGCGCATCTGGGTGATTGACGGCGAGGAAGAGGCCCGGCTTTCGGCCCAAGGGGTGCTGCTGGGCTGGCCCGGCGCTTACGGCCTTGTCTGCGACATCGGCGGCTCTTCGATGGAACTGGCGGAAATCTCTGGTGGGCGCGTCGGGCGGCGGGTGACCTCGCAACTCGGGCCGCTGAAATTGCGCGATCTCAAGGGCGGTGCCAAGGGGCGGCACGCCCATATCAAAGAGGTCATCACCGGCCTTCAGGAAAAGATGGGCAACCAGCGCGACCGGCTGTTCCTTGTAGGCGGCTCATGGCGCGCTATCGCGCGGATCGACATGTACCGCCGGGGCTATCCGCTGCATGTTCTGCATGAATACCGCATGACCGTGACCTCGGTCCGGGAGACGGTGAAGTTCATCCAAGCCTCTGATTTGGAAGAGTTGCGCAGCGCCTGTGGCGTGTCGTCGAGCCGGATGTCACTGGTGCCCTACGCCGCCGAGGTGCTAAGCCGTCTGGTCAAAACCTTCCGCCCCAAAGACATCGCCATTTCCAGCTACGGCATCCGCGAAGGCATGCTCTATGAGCAGATGCCGCAACGCCTGCGCGACCGTGATCCGCTGATTGAGGCCTGCTATTTCGCCGAAGCCAAAGACGCGCGGATGCCCGGCTTTGGTAAGGTGCTCTATAACTTCATCCTGCCGCTCTACCGCTCTGCCCCGCATGCGCGCAGGCGGTTGGTCAAAGCGGCCTGCCTCCTGCATGATGTCAGCTGGCGCGCGCATCCCGACTACCGGGCCGAGACCTGTTTTGACAACGCCACCCGCGCCAACCTTGGCGGGCTCAAACACGCGGAGCGGATTTATCTGGGGCTGGCGCTGCTGCACCGTTATTCCAACAAACGGGAAAACACCCGGTTCGAAGACCTCTATGAGATGGTCGACGAAAAGACCCGGTTGGAGGCCGAGATCCTTGGCAAGGCCATGCGCTTTGGTGCGATGCTCTGGATGGACAAGGGCGAACAGCGCGGCGAATTGCGCTGGTTCCCCAAGAAAAAGCAGTTGGAACTGTGGCTCACCCCCGACATGGTGCCGCTCTTCGGTGAGGTCGCAGAGGCCCGACTGAACTCGCTCGCCAAATCGCTTGACGCCGAAGTCCATGTGCGCACCGGCAAGCGCCCTCCGAAATAGCCCGGGTTACAGGTCGATCTGGGGGGCAGGCTCGGTCGGCGTGTCTGGTGGCACCATCGGATGATCCGGCTTGCGGCGAATGATGATATCGCCGTTGGGCTGCATCTCGGGCGCTTGGTATGCGCTCCAGTCTTCAACCTCATCCAACAGTTCCGTCAGCTTCGGCCCCATCTCCCGCGCGAAATCACGCAGGGCGGGGCGCATGGCTTCGGTAAAGCCTTCGAAGCCTTCCATGACCGGGCCCATTTCATCCATAATCCCGTCCATGAACATCTGCGCGCCGCGCTCCATCAAGCCGAGGCCGCGTTCTTCGTTGTCCTCTTGCGCGTGGGCCGCGAGCGGCAGCATCGTGCAAAGGGCGATAAGGGGCATGAAACGTGTCATGCAATTGATGTAGGCGGCGCGTTCGGGATTTCTAGTCTTCTGCCGATGCACGGGCACAAGCCCGCCTAAAGGTCGACATCCAGCGTGACCGGAAAGTGATCCGACGCCGCAAGAAGCGCATCACGCAGGGCCACGTTTTGCCAGCAGGCGGGGTCATCCATCGGGTGCCAAATGCGCCAGCGGGCATCCCGGGCCTGAATTTGCGGCGTGACCATGATGTAGTCCAATAGCGCCTGAAGGAAGCGTTCTTCGGGCGCGATCCAAAACCGCGCGCTGGTGGGCGCGGCCCCCAAACGTCGGCTAAGCGCCTGTTTGGCATGCGGATCAAAGAGCGCCCCCGCCCCCTCCCCCAGCACAATCTCGACCGAAGACCGCCCAAACAGGCTCTCGAACTCATCCAGCCCCGGCCCGTCGTTCAGATCACCCATCACCATCACCGGCCGATCTGCCGCCAGATGCGTATCGATCCGCCGCCTGAGCCAGATCGCCTGCGCCAACTGCTTGCGCCTGTTGGCGATGGCGATGCGCAGCACATCGGCCTCCGACTTGGCCCCATGGGGCGCTTTGGATTTCAGATGCGCGCCGATCATCTGAAAAGCAAACCCAGCCTTCGTGGTCACCTCCAACTCCAGCGGCGGTTTGGAGAAGACCACGGCATCCTCTGTCGCATCCACGTCAAGATCAATCCGTAGTGTCTGATCAAAGCGCGGGGCATCAGCAGCGGCCAGCGGCGCATGGCGGGCCGTGAGCTTATCGGGGTCATAAAGCAGCGCAATCTCTTGCTCTGTATCGTTGGAGAACCCCATGACGGCCTCCCGCGCGCGTAAGGCAAACCGCGCGGCGAAATGCTTTAACGCTGCCACGGTGGACTGCCGCCGCCCTTGGTTCGGCGCCTCAATCACCATCACCGCATCGGCATCCAGCGCGCCGAAAACCAGCCCCAAAGCCGCCGTCTGCTGCGCACGGGTCACCTGATAGCGCGAAGACCATTCACCGTCGTCGTAGAGCTGATTGTCATCGTCAAAAAGGCTCGCGAACCACTCGACATTGTAAGTCGCGATGCGCATCAAGCGTGTTTGCCCGAGATCGTTTCCCACGCGCGGTTGATGTCGATCATGCGTTTTTCGGCCATTTTGATGGCTTCTTGCGGCAAGCCCCGCGCCACCAGCGCGTCGGGATGGTTCTCCCGTACCAACCGCCGCCACGCCTTGCGGGCTTCCTCAAGCGTGGCATGGGGGCCGATGCCCAGAACTGTGCGCGGCAGGGGCGAGCTGTCGGGCACGAACCGCGCTTTGAGCGAGGCAAAAGCCTCCTCTCCCATGCCAAAGATCGCAGCCACATCTTCGAGAAAGGCGTTTTCGTTCGGGTGATAGATGCCATCGGCCATGGCGATGTGAAACAGCCCCTCCATCAGATCATGCAGCATCTCGGGCTGGTCGTTGAACATGCTGGCGATGCGTTTCGCGTATTCCTCAAACCCGGTGACATCCTGCCGCGCAAGGTTAAAGACCCGCGCAGCGCCGTCTTGGTCCCCTTCGGCAATCTGGAACACTTCGCGAAAGGCGGTCACCTCGTCGCGGGTCACCAGCCCATCAGCCTTGGCCATCTTCGCGCCCAAGGCGATGACTGCGATGGTAAAGGCGACCGAACGTTCGGGCGGGCTGCGCAGACGGTCAAAAACGGCCGACAGCCCCTCGCCCGCGGTGAGGGCTGACAAAGCTTCGGAGATGCGCGTCCAGATCGACATGGGCTGACCCTTTGGTATTCGGCCCCCAGCTTAACCGCTGGCACCGGGGAAGTCAGGATGCTGACAGGGTTTTTTGCATCAAGATCAGATCAAGCCATTGGCCGTGTTTGCGCCCGACTTCGGGCATCCGGCCCACCTGCGCAAAGCCCAGTTTTTCATGGAAAGTCACAGCGCCCGGATTGGCGCTGCTGATCGCGGCGACCATGACGTGATGGCCCTGCGCCGCTGCCGCCTCGACCGCCCGCGTCATCAAGCCGCGCCCCAGCCCCTGCCCCTGTGCGGCGTCCGACAACACGATGCTATGTTCGACCGTCGCGCCGTAGCCCGGACCGCCGCGAAAGCTGCCGTAGGTGACAAAACCCATGACTTGCCCTGAGTCTTCGGCCACCCAGAAGGCACCGGCGCGGGCGGCGATCAGCGCGGTGATATCCTCTGGCGTCTTTTCGTCGGTGGTAAAGGTCGAGAGGCTGACGCGGATCATGCCGTTCCATAGGCCCGCCACGGCAGCGGCATCGCGCCGCCCTGCCGGGCGGATCGCGCGGCCCGTTTGGGCCGCGCCCGTTTCAGCCTGCATCACTTCCGGGTCTCGCGGATCAGCTTGAGGATATCCTGCGCAGCCGTCGGGATGTTCGTCCCCGGGCCAAAGATCGCCTTGACGCCCGCGTCCTGCAAAAACTTGTAATCCTGTTGCGGAATGACGCCGCCACAGATCACCAGAATATCCTCGGCCCCTGCACCCTTCAGCGCCTGAATAAGTTGCGGTGCCAATGTCTTATGCCCCGCCGCTTGGCTGGAGATGCCGACGACATGCACGTCATTGTCCACCGCATCCTGCGCGGCCTCGGCGGGCGTCTGGAACAGCGGGCCCACGTCCACGTCAAAGCCGATATCAGCGAAAGCCGTGGCGATCACCTTAGCGCCCCGGTCGTGCCCGTCTTGGCCCATCTTGACCACCAACATGCGCGGGCGGCGGCCTTCGGCCTCGGCGAACTCATCGACCGATTTCTGGATGTCAGCAAAGCCCGCGTCGCCCTCATAGGCCGCGCCATAGACGCCCGAGAGCGTCTTGACCTCGGCCCGGTGCCGCCCGAATTCTTTCTCCATCGCCATGCTGATTTCTCCCACTGTGGCGCGTGCGCGCGCGGCTTCAACCGCCGCGTCGAGCAGGTTGCCGCCCTCGGCGGACCGCCGTGTCAGTTCCGCCAAGGCGGCGGTGCATGCCGCGTCGTCCCGCTCGGCCCGGATACGCTCCAGCCGCGCAACCTGACCGGCGCGGACCTTGACGTTGTCCACGTCCAAGATGTCGATCGGCTCTTCCTTGTCGCGGCGGTACTTGTTGACGCCCACGATCACCTCGGTGCCACGGTCGATGCCCGCCTGACGCTGGGCCGCGGCTTCCTCGATGCGCAGTTTCGGCATGCCGGAGGCCACGGCCTTGGTCATGCCGCCCATCTCTTCAACTTCCTCGATCAGATTCCACGCTGCTTCGGCCAGATCAGCGGTCAGCTTCTCGACGTAGTAGCTGCCCGCGAGCGGGTCGACGACGTTAGTGATGCCGGTCTCTTCTTGCAGGATCAGCTGGGTGTTCCGAGCGATGCGGGCAGAATGCTCCGTCGGCAGGCCGATTGCCTCATCAAGCGAGTTGGTGTGCAGCGATTGCGTACCGCCCAGCACGGCGGACAGCGCCTCGTAAGCGGTGCGCACCACGTTGTTGTAGGGGTCCTGTTCCGCGAGGCTCACGCCAGAGGTCTGGCAATGGGTGCGCAACATCGACGACTTGGGGTTTTTCGGTTCGAACTCCTCCATGACCCGCGACCAAAGCAGACGCGCGGCGCGCAGTTTGGCGGCCTCCATGAAGAAGTTCATGCCGATGGCAAAGAAGAACGACAGACGCGGCGCGAAACGGTCCACGTCCATGCCGGCGGCGATCGCGGTGCGCACATATTCGCGCCCGTCCGCGATGGTGAAGGCCAGCTCTTGCACGAGGTTCGCGCCCGCCTCCTGCATGTGGTAGCCCGAGATCGAGATCGAGTTGAACTTCGGCATGTGGTCCGAGGTGTATTCGATGATGTCCCCGATGATCCGCATCGACGGTTCCGGCGGGTAGACATAGGTGTTGCGCACCATGAATTCCTTGAGGATGTCATTCTGGATCGTCCCCGAGAGCTTGGCGCGGTCGTGGCCCTGCTCTTCGCCAGCCACGATGAAATTGGCGAGGATCGGGATCACCGCGCCGTTCATCGTCATGGAGACCGACACCTGATCCAGCGGAATGCCGTCGAAGAGGATTTTCATATCCTCAACCGAATCGATGGCCACACCGGCCTTGCCCACATCGCCCTCAACGCGCGGGTGATCGCTGTCATAGCCCCGGTGCGTTGCCAGATCAAAGGCCACCGAAACACCCTGCTGCCCGGCGGCCAGCGCGCGGCGGTAAAAGGCGTTGGATTCCTCAGCCGTCGAAAAACCTGCATATTGCCGGATCGTCCAAGGACGGCCCGCGTACATCGTCGCCTTCACGCCGCGCGTAAACGGCGCTTCGCCGGGAATGCTGCCGAGATGCTCCAGCCCGTTCACGTCGTCGGCGGTATAGAGCGGTTGTACGTCGATCCCCTCCAACGTCTTCCACGTCAGATCATCAAGGCTGCGTCCGCGCAATTCGCCCGTGGCCAGTTCCTTCCAGCGTGTCTTGGCGTCCTTTTGGTCGGATGTCATATGCTTGTCCTTCTCCCTTAACGCCGGGCGGCAGGCATGGGCCTGCGCATCACCGGCGGCTGAATTGTCACGGGGCGCGCCCTCACGGGGATAAATGCCCCCTGCGGCGCTTTGCCCTTCGCAAAATGGTACAGGCCCCCTATATCTGAAGGGACAGGAGCCTTGATGAAACGTTTGATCTCACTAGTTTTTGCAGGATTGATCGCCAGCACAGCGATTGCCCAAGGGGCCGATACCCTGATGGAGGATCCGCTGTTCCTGCCCGCCGATATGGCCGATATCAGCGTCTTCCAATGGAAAAAGCGGCCCGTTCTGGTCTTTGCCAATTCCGAGAACGATCCGGCATATGTCGCGCAGATGGAATACCTCCGCGACCGCGAGGAAGAGTTGCGGCTGCGTGATGTCATCGTGCTGACCGATACCGACCCTACCGCGCGCAGCGCGCTCAGGCTGCGGATGCGCCCGCGGGGCTTCATGCTGGTGCTGGTCGACAAGGAAGGCCAGATCGAGCTGCGCAAACCCTTTCCATGGGACGTGCGCGAGATCACCCGCAGCATCGACAAGATGCCGCTGCGCCAGCGTGAAATCAGAGAGGCAAAGGAGCGCGACGTCATCCGTTGATGCCCCGCGCCCTGCCCGCCCTGATCGCCAGCGCATCGCACCCTATTCGAACTCCATGATGACATCGTCCACCGCAAGGCTGTCGCCCGCGCCAGCGTTGACCTTGCTGACGATGCCCTTCTTCTCGGCGCGCAGGATGTTCTCCATTTTCATCGCCTCGATGGTGCAGAGCGCTTGGCCCTCTTGGACCTCGTCACCTACTTCAACGTCGAGTTTCACCACCAGACCCGGCATCGGGCAGAGCAGCATCTTGGAGGTGTCGGGCGGCAGCTTCTCGGGCATGAGGGCCGCCAGTTCCGCCTGACGCGGGGTGCGGACATGGACTTTCAGATCCGCGCCGCGGGTGCGGATGCGAAAACCGCCAGAGATTTTGCCAACCTTCAGCACCAAAGGCGCGCCATCAACAGTCATTTCGGCCAGTTGGTCACCCGGTGTCCAATCGCCGCTGACCCGCATTTCGCTGCCGTCGGAGAAAGCCACCGTCGCCCCCTCAGGATCGGCCTTGGTGACCACATCAAAGTTTTCACCCTGCAGCTTGACGTTCCAATCGCTACCGACCTTGCGCTCGTGGTTGTCCATCCGGCCCGAGACACGGGCGCGGCGAATTTCGCCGACGCGGTGCATCGCAGCGCAGGCCGCAGCGATGCGGCGCAGCTCGCCCTCAGGCAGGGTCACACCCTCGAAACCTTCGGGATATTCCTCGGCGATGAAGGCGGTGGTCATCTCGCCCGAGACGAATTTCGGGTGATCCATCACGGCAGAGAGAAACGGCAGGTTATGCCCGATGCCCTCAACCTCGAAACTGTCGAGCGCCACGCGCATCTTCTCAATCGCCTCGGCCCGGGTCGGGGCCCATGTGCAAAGCTTGGCGATCATCGGGTCGTAATACATCGAGATTTCGCCGCCCTCAAAGACGCCGGTATCGTTGCGCACGGCCATCTCGCCGCTCGGTGCATCGCCCTGCCATGTGCCTTGCTCCAGCAGCGGGCCGGCGGCCACTTCCTGCGGCGGGCGGTAGCGGGTCAGACGGCCAATGGACGGCAGGAAGCCGCGGTAAGGGTCCTCGGCATAAAGGCGGTTTTCGATGGCCCAACCGGTCAGGGTCACGTCATCTTGGGTGATCGACAGTTTCTCGCCATTGGCGACGCGGATCATCTGCTCGACCAGATCAACACCGGTGATCAGTTCGGTGACCGGGTGCTCCACCTGAAGGCGGGTGTTCATCTCAAGGAAGTAGAAATTCTTGTCGCCATCGACGATGAATTCCACCGTGCCCGCGCTGGTGTAGCCCACGGCCTGCGCCAGAGCGACGGCCTGTTCGCCCATCGCTTTACGGGTGGCTTCGTCAAGGAAAGGGCTCGGCGCTTCTTCGACAACCTTCTGGTTGCGGCGCTGGATCGAACATTCCCGCTCGCCCAGATAGACGCCATTGCCATGCGCGTCACAAAGCACCTGAATTTCAATGTGGCGGGGCTGGGTGACGAATTTTTCGATAAAGATACGGTCATCACCAAAGGAGTTCGCGGCCTCGTTCTTGGACGACTGGAAACCCTCGCGGGCCTCTTCATCATTCCAAGCGATCCGCATGCCCTTGCCGCCGCCGCCAGCCGAGGCTTTGAGCATCACCGGGTAGCCGATTTCGTTGGAGATTTTCACGGCCTCGTCGGCGTCTTCGATCAGACCCATATAGCCCGGCACGGTCGAGACACCCGCCTCCTGAGCGATCTTTTTGGAGGTGATCTTATCGCCCATCTTTTCAATGGCGCCAACGGGCGGGCCGACGAAAGCCACGCCAACAGCGTCAAGCGCCTCGGCAAACTTGCTGTTTTCGCTTAGAAAACCATAGCCAGGATGGACCGCCTGCGCGCCAGATTGCTTCACGGCCTCCATCACCTTGTCGATGACGATATAGGACTGGTTCGCGGGCGGCGGGCCGATGTGAATGGCCTCATCCGCCATTTCCACATGCAGCGCCTGCGCATCCGCATCGGAATAGATCGCCACGGTGGTCAGACCCATCTTCTTGGCGGTCTTGATCACGCGGCAGGCGATTTCGCCCCGGTTGGCAATGAGGATCTTGTCAAACATCAGCAGTTCCTTTGACGGTAACAGGCCACGCAAAATGCCGCGTCAGCCAAAGCTGCGCGGGTGCCTGTAGAGATAAAGATGGAGGGGGAAACCGCCCTGCCCGCGCCGATGGCAGGCAGAGCGGTTAATGGGGCGAGATCAGTTACATTTGCCGGGGTTAAGCTGGCAATAACCGACGTTAGCTGCGGCGCCGATGGCTGCGCCCTGCGCCAGCGACCCACCTGTGACGGCTGCCGCGCCTGCGCCGACGGCTGCGCCGCCCAAACCCTGTTCGCCGATGGTGTTGCCACATGCGGCAAGACCGGCTGTCGCGCCAAGCGCGAGAATGATGTTACGAATTGACATGTGCCTGTTCCTTCACTGCTATCTACTGTCCGACCAACGCCCTGCCGTTTGACAAGTTCCCGGTCAATTTTCCGGGCCGTTGCCCTGTGGCGCGAAAACCACCCCGCCGAAAAGTCGGGCAGCGCGGCGCGGTTGCGCAGCGGCTGCCCGTTAGGGGAAGGGGTATGGTCTTCATGTCCGACGGCACGAAGAGCAAAAGACGCGCCGCCAGCCACGCAAAACCTGCCCCAAGCCTGCGCCAGCGCCAAGCACGCCCTTTGAGGCGGCCGGACTTCGGCAAGGCTGTGCTGATCTGCGTAGAGGCGGGGCGACATCATGCCGATCAACCCTCGAAAGCTTCGGGGAAGGCGGCACGGGCTGCGGCCACATCGAGCACAAGCAAAGCTTCGTAATCGGCGGGGTCGAAGGGATCAGTGGCCGGCAGCACCTCGCGGCCAAAGAGCCACGACAGACGGCCCGCATCCAGATTGCCGCGCTCGAAAGGATGCTCGCCAAAGGCTTCCCACAGGGCTTTGACAAAAGCGGTGTCAGCACGACGGTCCGGCGCCCGGCGGTCAGGGCGACGCTCACGCCGGGTGATCGGCGTGACCCCCTTGGGGTTCGGACGGCGAATTGTGAATTGGAAATCGGTGCCGGGCAGTCGCCCGGGGAACCCGCGATGTTTCAGCATATAGGCGGGCATCAGACACCCCTCCCGGTTGCAGGGGTGGCTGGGATCAGGGCAGGCGCAAACGCCTGCCCTGCAACGGCATTATTTGTACTTGCCGGTGTAGACGGGCTCGACCGAGATGGGCTCGGGCTCAACCACGACGAACTCTTCTTCTTGCTGTGCGCAGGCCGAAACAGCTGCGACGAAACCGATAGCTGCCAGCAACTTGATGCTCTTGGACATGTATATCTCCTATTAATGTTAAATGAACCTGACGCAACAACATGCCGGCCAAGCCCGGGTTCTGAGGTAAGGGATACGTGGGTATTCCTTGACCGCATCATATGCGATTCACATAGCAATGGATATGGTTGCAAGCGCAATCGGTCGCGCTGTGACTCCAAAGCATCATTCCAATTGGAGGATCGGCGGATTCTTGCAAGATCATGCCTGCGCATCACAAACCCTCCCAGATGCAAGCGTCATCTTGGGCACGGAAAGCTTCGAAATATTGGGTCGCCTCGGGGTCGGCCGCGCCGAATTCCACCGGGCGGTCAGCAAGGGAGACGACGATCACCTGCCCCGCAAGCGCATGTTCGGTCATGTAAGGGAGGGCGACCACCGCGCAGAGATGCTCCATGTCCGGAGCGGCGAGGTCATAGGCGATGGCCTCCGGCCCTTTGGCGATCTGCGGCGCGATGAACCGAAAGCGCAGCCAAGTCTCACCGCCCAGTTCCTCGACAAGAACCTCTTGCAAGTCAATCGCTTGCCCCGATGGAACGTCAATCGCCCGTGCTGGAGACGTGAGCCCCCCCGCCAGCAAAGCGGGCAGGCAAGCCCGGCGCAGCAGAGCGCCTAGTGATTGCGCAAAGCGTCGATCAGTGCGTCCTTGTCCATATCCGAACGCCCCTCGATCCCGAGTTCCTGCGCCCGGTCGTAGAGGTCGTCTTTGGTCCAATCCTCGTAGGGCGGCTGTTTGCCCCCCTTCTTGCCGGGATGCTGGCTGTCGTTGTCCTGCGCATTGGCGATGCGGGCGGCTTTCTCCTTGCTCGCCCCATCCTCGCGCAGGGACTTGTAGGTCTCTTCGTCCTTGATCGATGAATTCGGCATGATCTGGCCCTCCTTTGCAAGGAAAACCACCCAGTTCGCCGAGGGTTCCGCGCGCGGCTTCGGTGGGATCGGTATTTAAGAAAGGATGAAGCTGCATGATGGTGCTCAGAGCGGAATGTTGTCGTGTTTCTTCCACGGGGTCTGCACTTTTTTGTTGCGCAATGACGCGAAGGCGCGGGCGACCCGTTTGCGGGTGCTGCGGGGCTGGATCACCTCGTCGATGAAACCGCGTTCGGCGGCGACAAAGGGATTGGCGAAACGGTCTTCGTAATCCTTCGTGTGTTTGGCGATCTTTTCGGGATCGTTCAGATCCTTGCGGTGGATAATCTCTGTCGCGCCTTTGGCCCCCATCACGGCGACTTCGGCGGTGGGCCATGCGTAGTTGAAATCCGAACGCAGGTGTTTGGAAGCCATCACGTCATAGGCGCCGCCATAGGCTTTGCGCGTGATGACGGTGACCATCGGCACGGTCGCCTCGCCATAGGCGAAGAGCAGTTTCGCGCCGTGTTTGATGACGCCGCCGAATTCCTGACCGGTGCCGGGCAGGAAGCCGGGCACATCCACGAGGGTCAGGATCGGGATTTCGAAAGCATCGCAGAACCGCACGAAACGGGCCGCTTTGCGCGAGCTATCAATGTCGAGGCAGCCCGCCAGCACCATCGGCTGGTTGGCGACCACGCCGACGGTACGGCCTTCAAGACGGATGAAACCGGTGATGATGTTCTTGGCGAATTCCTCTTGGATTTCGTAAAAGTCGCCCTCATCCGCCAGTTTGAGGATCAGTTCCTTCATGTCATAGGGGGTGTTGGCATTCGACGGCACCAGCGTGTCGAGCGAGGGTTCGATCCGGTTGGGATCGTCGAAGAAGGGGCGGACCGGGGGTTTCTCGCGGTTGTTGGCGGGCAGCAGATCGACGAGGCGGCGTACTTCGGCCAGCGCTTCGACGTCATTTTCGAACGCTGCATCGGCGACAGAGGATTTGCGCGTGTGGGTCGAGGCGCCGCCCAATTCCTCGGCGGTGACGACTTCGTTGGTGACGGTTTTCACCACGTCGGGGCCGGTGACGAACATGTAAGAACTGTCTTTAACCATGAAGATGAAGTCGGTCATCGCGGGCGAGTAGACCGCGCCACCCGCGCAGGGGCCCATGATGACGCTGATCTGCGGGATCACGCCGGAGGCTTCAATGTTGCGCTGGAAAACCTCGGCATAGCCCGCGAGGCTTGCCACGCCTTCTTGGATACGTGCGCCGCCGGAATCGTTAATGCCGATCACGGGCGCGCCGTTCTGCACCGCCATGTCCATGATCTTGCATATTTTCTGGGCGTGGGTTTCCGAAAGGGAGCCGCCGAAGACGGTAAAATCCTGACTGAATACATAGACGAGGCGACCGTTGATCGTGCCCCAGCCCGTAACCACACCATCACCTGCGGGCTTTTGATCCTGCATGCCGAAATCGGTGCAGCGGTGGGTGACGAACATGTCGAATTCCTCGAACGAGCTTTCGTCGAGCAGCAGATCGACACGCTCCCGTGCGGTGAGCTTGCCGCGACCGTGCTGCGCATCGATCCGTGCCTGACCGCCGCCCAAACGCGCATCTTCGCGGCGCCGCTCCAGTTGTTCGAGAATGTCTTTCATGACGCACCCCTATTGTGATTTCGACCAGTCTATCGGAGGAGCGCAACTGACCAAAGAGCAATTTTGCAAATTTGCAAAATCAATACAGGCGAACTTAAGCAAAATGAAAAGTTGCAAAACAATCTAGTTAACATGGACATTTCCCATGCCCCCGACTACTTGCATTTGCATGAGCGATATCCCCAAAGTCCGGTATCTAGATCGGACGACCCCGCCCCATATTTCAACGCTGATCCTGCTGGCCGGGCTTTCGGCCATGGTGATGAACATCTTTCTGCCCAGCCTGCCGAAGATGGCAGAGCATTTTGGCACGGATTACGCGGTGATTCAGCTTTCGGTGCCGCTTTATCTGTTCTTCAGTGGCATACTGCAAATCTTCATTGGGCCGATATCCGACAACCTCGGGCGGCGGCGCGTGATGCTTTGGGGGCTGGGCCTGTTCCTTGCCGCCACAGTCGGCTGCTTGCTGGCCCCGAACATTGCCGTGTTCCTCGTCTTTCGTATGGCGCAGGCCGTGATCGCCACGGGGATGGTGCTGAGCCGTGCGGTGATCCGCGACCTTTATACCCAAGACGAATCGGCCTCCATGATCGGCTATGTCACCATGGGCATGGCGCTGGTGCCGATGATCAGCCCGGCTTTGGGCGGCTTGTTGGAGCAGGGGTTTGGCTGGCAGGCGTCATTTTGGGCGATGCTGATCCTCGGCGGGCTAGTGTTCTGGGTGGCTTGGGCGGATTTGGGCGAAACAGCCCGCGCCAGTGGCAAATCGCTGGGCCAGCAGTTCGGCGAATACCCTGAACTGCTCCGCTCGCCGCGGTTTTGGGGCTATGCGCTTGCGACGGGCTTCTGCTCGGGCGCTTTCTTTGCCTATCTTGGCGGCGCGCCTTTCGTCGGCACCGTGGTTTTTGGGATGGAGCCTGCGGTGCTGGGCCTATATTTCGGCGCGCCCGCGATTGGTTATTTCATCGGCAACTTCATCACCGCGCGCACCGCGACCCGCTTTGGCGTCAATACGCTGGTGCTCTGGGGCTGCATCTCAAATGCCGTGGGCGGCACGGTTTCGCTGTTGATTTTCCTTGCGGGATACGGCTCCCCGCTCAGCTTCTTCGGGCTGATGACGCTGGTGGGGCTGGGCAATGGTCTGTGCATTCCCAACGCCACGGCCGGGATGCTGTCGGTGCGCCCGCATCTGGCGGGCACGGCCTCTGGGCTTGGCGGGGCGATTATGATCGTCGGTGGCGCGGCGCTGAGCGCGCTGGCCGGGGCCCTTCTCACGCCAGAGACGGGGGCCTATCCGCTATTGTGGTTGATGCTGCTGACCGCCATCGCCTCGGTCGCCTCCATCTGGGTGGTGATCCGGCGCGAGAAAGCCTTGGGGCTTTAACCTAGCAGTACCCCCGCCTCGGGCTTGCGAGCGGGGGTTTGCAAAGCTACGCTGCCGCGAAATGCAAATTTGCAAAGGTGCGCGGATGGCGATCCAGAAACTCTATGCCGGTGTGAAACTGCGAGAGACCCGCACCCGTGCGGGGCTGACGCAGAAAGACTTCGCCGCCCGGCTTGGCGTCTCCTTGCCCTATCTCAACCAAATGGAGAACAACAACCGGCCCGTCAGTACCAATGTGGTGCTGGCACTGGCGTCGGAGTTCAGGCTCGACGTGACCGAGCTTTCCAGCGGAGATGGAGAGCGATTGGTGAGCGATCTGCGCGAGGCGCTGGCCGATCCGATCTTCGCCGGAAAGACACCCCCGGTGGCCGATCTGCGCCTCACCGCCTCCAACGCGCCGGGTCTGGCCCATGCGTTTCTCGCCCTGCACCAAAGCTACCGGCAGGTGCATGAACGACTGGCCTCGCTGGACGAAGCCTTGGGCCGCGAGGACGCTCGGGCGATGCCCTCCCCTTGGGAGGAGGTGCGGGATTTCTTTCACTATTGCGACAATTACATTGATGCCGTCGACCGCGCGGCAGAGCATTTCGCCACCCGCGCCGGCAGCGGTAACGATACGCGGGCGACCGCGGCAACCGCGCTTGAACGCGCTGGCGTGACCGTGATCTTTGAGGATGACGACCGCCTGCGCGCCTATGATTCCGCGCGCAAAACGCTGCATCTGTCGGCCCGTGCAGCCCCTGAGACGCAGACCTTTCAAATGTTGCTCCAAGTGGCGCTGACCCAGCAGGACGCGCTGCTCGAGGCAACGCTTGATCTTGCCCGGTTCCACAGCGCCGCCGCCCGGGATATCGCCAAGATCGGGTTGGCCAATTACTTTGCTGGGGCGGCGCTGCTGCCTTATGGGCGATTCCTGCAAAAGGCGCAGGACTGCCGCCATGATCTGGAGGTGCTGGCCGGGCGTTTCGGCGCCTCGATTGAGCAGGTTGCGCACAGGCTTTCGACGCTCCAGCGGCCCGGCGCAAAGGGGGTGCCCTTTTTCTTTGTGCGGGTCGATCAGGCGGGCACGATCACAAAGCGCCATTCTGCCACCCGGTTGCAATTCGCGCGTTTTGGCGGGGCCTGTCCGCTTTGGAATGTCCACCGCGCGTTTGAAACGCCGGGAAGGTTCTTGCGCCAATTGGCCGAAACGCCGGACGGGGTGCGCTATATCAGTCTGGCGCGGGACATTTCGAAGCCGGCGGGGCGGTTTGGCGCGCCGGTGCGGCGTTATGCGATCTCGCTGGGATGCGAGGTGCGCCATGCGGCGGCACTCGTCTATGCCGATGGGCTGGATGTCACCCGCAGCGATGCCTTTGAACCAATTGGCATTTCCTGCCGCATTTGCGAGCGACGGGATTGCCACCAACGCTCCGTCCCGCCACTGGAACGGCAGTTGGTCGTCGACCCGCATCTGCGCGACACCCTGCCCTACCGGGTGGAGTGATCAGCGCAGCGCCCGCCGCCAGCCAGCACCGCGGGCTTCTGCTTCGGAACAGAACCAACGCTCCCCGTTGCGGATGCTGATGCGGGTGCGGCTATAGAAATCCTGGCCCGGCATATGGTAAATCTTGACCCCCTTGGCGCTGATATTGCCCTTGATCTGGCAGCTCCCCTCAGGCCGGGCCGGTTCTGAACCGCTGCGGCGGGTCACGCGGTAGCGGGCCGGAGAGACGGTTTTGAACCCATGAATGCCACGCCCTGCGACAAAGGCTGCTTTTTCCTCCAGGTCATAGTCCATCGAATATTTCCGATAGGCAAAGGCCAGCCCCTCTTGCACAAGCGCCTGCCCCACGTCGACACCGCCGACTTGGCAGCGGGCGACGATGCGATCATATCGGTCGCGGTCCAGCGCTTCACAGCGCGCTTCGACCCCTTGGTATCTGTCGCGCACCTCTCTCGTCGTCCAATCACCGCAGGCCCAAGCCTGCCCGTCATCGGTTTCGCAGGTCTGGCTTGCCTCAAGCGCGTCGATTCCGTGCAAGCGGATGCGCGTGCCGCCAAGATCGAAGGTATCCCCATCAATCACGCGCACCACACCCGACACGGTCTGCGCCCCAGCCGATACTGCTGCGAAACTCAGCGTGAGACTGAGGGCGAAAAGTGAACAAATCTTTAACATGGGGCAGGTATGACGCCCTGCCCCACCAGCTTCAAGGGAGGAGATTAAGACAGGTTAATGATCAGCGCTGCGCCACCTGCCAATTGGGATGCAGCCAAGGTTCGTCATTCGCCCGAGGCAGCGGATCGCGGCCCAAAAGCAGGTCCGAAACCTTTTCCCCCACCATGATCGAGGGCGCGTTAAGGTTGCCATTGGTGATGCGCGGAAAGATCGAACTGTCGGCCACCCGCAGCCCTTCAACCCCAATCACCCGCGCCTGCGGATCGACCACGGCGTTCGGATCGTCGGCCGCGCCCATGCGGCAGGTGCCACAGGGATGATAGGCGCTTTCCGCATGTTCGGCGATGAAACTGTCAAGCTCCGCATCCGATTGCAGCGCGTCGCCGGGTTGGATCTCATGTTTGACGAAAGGCTTGAAAGCCTCCTGCGCGAAAATCTCACGTGTGAGGCGGATGCAGGTGCGGAACTCCTCCCAATCGTCGGGATGCGACATGTAGTTAAAGCGGATTTTCGGCGCATCTGCCGGGTCGGCTGACCGCAGGGTGATGTCGCCCCGCGACTTAGAGCGCATTGGCCCTGTATGAGCTTGAAACCCGTGCCCCTCCGCTGCCGCCTGCCCGTCGTAACGCACGGCGATGGGCAGGAAATGGTATTGAATATCAGGGTATTCCACGCCGGGCTTCGAGCGGATGAAGGCCGCAGATTCAAACTGATTAGAGGCGCCCATACCGGTCTTGGTAAAGAGCCACTGCGCGCCGATGACAGCCTTCGACAGCAAGTTCCAATGTTTATAGAGCGTGATCGGCTGGCTGGAGGCCATCTGAATATAGAGCTCCAAATGGTCTTGTAGGTTCTGCCCAACGCCGGGACGGTCCGCGACGACATTAATGCCGTGCTGCGCCAGATGGCCCGCCGGACCGATCCCTGATAGCATCAGCAGTTTCGGCGAGTTGATCGATGACGCGGCCAGCACCACCTCGCGCTGCGCACGGATGACCTCTGTGCGGTTGCCGCGCTTGACCTCGACCCCCACGGCGCGGCCCTCTTCGATCACCACGCGCTGCGCCAGCGCGCGGATCAGCGTCACATTCCCGGTTTTCTGTGCAGGCCGCAGGTAGGCATTGGCCGCCGACCAGCGCCGCCCGTTCCAGACCGTCTGCTCCATCGGGCCAAAGCCCTCTTGCTTCTCGCCGTTGTAATCTTCGGTCATCTGATAACCGGCCTGCGAGCCCGCCTGTACGAAAGCGTCAAACAGCGGGTTCTCGCGCGGGCCGCGGCTGACGTGCAGCGGGCCGTCTGTGCCGCGCCACGCCGCATCGCCGCCATGGCCGTTTTCGTGCCACGTCTCCATGCGTTTGTAATAGGGCAACACGTCGGCATAGCCCCAGCCCTGCGCGCCGCTTTCTTCCCAATGGTCGAAATCCTTGGCATGGCCGCGCACATAGACCATGCCATTGATCGATGATGACCCGCCGATCACCTTGCCACGCGGGCAGACCAACTTGCGGTTGTTCAAATGCGGCTCAGGCTCGGATTTATAGCCCCAGTCATAGCGTGGCATGTTCATCGGATAGCTAAGTGCCGCGGGCATCTGAATAAACGGCCCCGCGTCGCTGCCGCCATGTTCGATGACGATCACCTTCCGCCCCGCCTCGGCCAGACGGTAGGCCATGGCGCAGCCCGCAGACCCCGCCCCGACGATTACAAATTCAGCTTCCATTCCACTTACCTTCCGCAAATCCGCACGGGTGCGGGGCAGCGCCCGACGGTGTCGGCTTTATGCGCTGCGGCCTAATTTTCCGTTGCTTAGAACGGCGCTTCGACATCGCCCATGCGGACGTAGACCGACTTCAACTGGCTATAATGGTTGATCGCCGCCTTAGAGTTTTCGCGGCCCACGCCGGAGTTTTTCATGCCCCCAAAGGGCGCTTCGACGGGCGCGTCATTATAGGTGTTGATGTAGCAGGTCCCCGCCTCAAACCCGGCGGCCACGCGGTGTGCGCGGGTCAGGTTTTGGGTAAAGACACCAGCGGCGAGGCCGAATTCTGTGGCATTGGCACGGGCCATGACCTCGGCCTCATCCTCAAAATCTAGCACGGCCATGACGGGGCCGAAAATCTCTTCGCGGGCGATCACCATGTCGTCTTTGACATCCGCGAAGACGGTGGGCTGCATGTAGAAACCGTCGCGCTCGATCCGTTTGCCGCCATAGACCAGCCGCGCGCCCTCGGCCTCCCCCTTCGCCACATAGTCCAGCGCGATCTGCATCTGGCGGTCGCTGACCATGGGGCCAAAGCTGGTATCGGGGTCCATCGGGTCGCCGATCACGGCGTTATCCAACCGCTCGGCCAGACGCGCAAGAAACGCCTCCTTGATGTCGCGGTGCACAAAGACCCGCGTGCCGTTCGAACAAATCTGGCCGGAGCTATAAAAGTTGCCCAAGATCGCGCCGCTCACGGCGTTGTCGATATCCGCATCTTCAAAGACGATCATGGGGGATTTGCCGCCCAATTCCATCGTGACATGTTTGATGCCCTCGGCGGCGGCTGCATAGACCTTGCGGCCCGTCGGAACGGAGCCAGTCAGCGACACCTTGTCGACGCGGGCATCGGTGACCAGCGACTGGCCCACCTCGCCCATGCCCTGCACCACGTTAAACAGGCCCGCAGGCAGCCCAGCCTCAATGAGTATCTCAGCCACTTTCAGCGCGCAGAGCGGTGTTGTTTCGGACGGCTTGAAGATCATCGCATTGCCGCAGGCAAGCGCTGGCGCGGCTTTCCAGCAGGCGATCTGCGTGGGGTAGTTCCACGCGCCGATGCCCACGCAGAGGCCAAGCGCCTCGCGGCGGGTATAGACCCAATCTTCGCCCAGTTGGATATGCTCGCCCGTCAGGCTGCCCGCCAGCCCGCCGAAATACTCCAAGGCGTCGGCCCCGCTGGTGGCATCGGCGACAGAGGTTTCCTGATAGGGTTTGCCGGTGTCATAGGTCTCCAGCACCGACAGGTCGTGGTTGCGCTCGCGGATCATGTCGGCGGCGCGGCGCAGGATGCGCCCCCGCTCGATGCCTGTCATCGCGGCCCATGCGGCCTGCGCCTTGCGGGCCGAGGTGATGGCTTGTTCGACGATCGCAGGCGTGGCGGCATAGAGCGTGGCGATCGTCTCGCCCGTGGCGGGATAGATCACCGGGATCGGCGTGCCGTTCGTGTCTTCGACATAGGCGCCGTCGATGAAATGGCTGGCTGTGGGCTGGGGATCATAGGACATCAAAGATACTTTCTTGCCTGAAGGGCGGAGTGTTCGAGGAGGCGGAGCGCGGCAATGCCGCCCTTCTCCGCCGTGTTCAGCGGCCCGCTTTCAGCAGCAGGTCGAGGGTATAGAGCGCGCGGGTCATGGCTTCGGCAGCGCTGACATCGTCCGACAGCGCGGCACGCAGATAGAGCCCATCAATCAGCGCCGCTAATGTGTCGGCGTCGCCTTCGGGTTGGGGGCTGATCGGGCGCAACGCATGGGTGAGGTTCGAGCGCAGACGGCTTTGATAAGCTGTCAGCAGCCGCCGCGTTTCGGGATTGGTGCGGGCATGGGCGTAAAGCGTCATCCACGCGCTGATCGTGCCGGGGTGAAAGCCGGTGTCGTCGAAACTCGCGACGATGATCGCCGCCGCCCGGTCGTGGGGCGTGCGGGCCGTGGCCAGCCGTTCGCGCACCCCTGCCGCATATTCCGACAGGATATGCCGCATCGCGGCGAGGAAGATCTGGTTCTTGCCGCCGAAATAGTGATGCGCCAGCGCGCTCGACATGCCTGCCCGCTTGGCGATCTGGCTCACCGTCACATCCAGTGACTGAGCTTCCCCGATCTCGGCGATGGTGGCTTTGACCAGCGCAGAGCGGCGAATAGGTTCCATTCCGACTTTGGGCATTGGATTCGGGTCCTTGGGGCAGTGTTGACCGCCTCAGGATAGGGGAATCTTTATTGACTCGTCAATCAAGTTACCAGAGACCACCGCCTCCGTCAGAATTTCGTGGCGTGAGCGGGCGGCGTGACCTGCCGTTTCAGCATCGCTTCGCGCCAAGTGATAAAGGTAACCGAGCCCAAAATCACGGCTCCGCCCAGCACCACCCAGATGTCCACCGGTTCGGCAAAGACCACCACGCCGAGGATCGTGGCCCAGACCAATTGCAGGAATGTCACCGGTTGCGTCACCGTCACCGGGGCGGCGGCGAATGCCAGCGTCATGGTGAAATGCCCCGCCGTGGCGAAAAAGGCGACCCCGGCGAGGATCAGCAGCTCCTGCGCGGTCGGGGTGATCCAAACGGTAAAGGCAAACGGCGCCAGCCCGATGGTGACGAAGATCGACAGCATCGTGACGATCATCACAGGGCGTGCTTCATCCGCTAGCACTTTGGCCAAGAGGTAGGAGCCCGCAAACACCACCGCCGCTAGCAGCATCGCCAGATGCCCGGTCGAGACTTCGCGAAAGCCGGGCCGCAGGATGATCGCCGCCCCCGCCAGCCCGAGACAGACCGCCACGATGCGCCGTGCCGCGAGCTTTTCGCCCAGAAAAATCGCAGCGCCGACAGTGACATAGATCGGCGCGAGGTAGTTCATCGCCGTGACCTCGGCAATCGGCAGGCGGGTCATGGCGTAGAACCACAAGATCACCCCGCCCGCATGAAAGAACCCGCGCAGACCGAAAAGCCCCCACTGGCGCTTGCTAACGGGGGTCGACAAAAGCGACCGCAGGATCGGCAGAACAAAGACCAGCCCCATGGCGTAGCGCAGGAATGCGGCCTCTGCCGACGGAAGGCGCGGGCCCATATATTTGACCAGCGCAGTCACGCCGATGAAACACGCCCCTGTGACCAGCATCCAAAAGACCCCGACAAGCGGGCGATTGGCGGGAACGGGGATGTCGGGGGTGGTTGCGGGGTTTTGTGTCATGCCGCGACCCTTTCCCAAAGTGCTGCCAAGGGCAAGATGGACGCGGCACTTTTATTCACATCGCAAGCAATTTGATCGCAATCCCCCACATGGTCATGGCGATGACGGCGTCCAAAACCTGCCAACTGCGCGGCTTGGCGAAAAGCGGCGCAAGCAGCCGCGCGCCATAGCCGAGGGCAAAGAAGAACACAAAACTTGCCATCGCTGCGCCGATGCCAAAGCTCATCCGGTCGGGATATTGCGCCGAAATCGAGCCAAGCAGCACCAATGTATCAAGATAAACATGCGGGTTCAGCCAGGTCAGGGCCAGCAGGGTTAGGACCGCCTTGCCCAAGCTGCGGGTGGCCTGCCCTTCGGCCTCCAACCCCTCACCGCCGCGCCATGCCGACACGGCGTTGCGCCAACCGTACCACAGCAAGAAGGCCGCGCCGCCGTAGCGCATCAGTGACCCGAACCACGGTGCCGCTTCGGCCAGCGCGCCGAAACCCGCCACGCCCGCCGTGATCAGAATCGCATCCGAAGTGGCGCAGACCAATACCACCACCAGCACATGCTCGCGCCGCAGCCCTTGGCGCAGGACAAAGGCGTTCTGCGCGCCGATGGCCATGATGAGAGTGAGGCTGAGAGCGAAGCCGGGGAGGAATGAGGTCAGCATTTGGGGCGTCCTGTCTTGGGTTGCTTTTGCCTACCGCGGCGGTACAGATTACTCAAATTCAATAGTCTTCGTTTGGATTAGAAAAACTTATGCAGTTAGACAGCGCCCAACTGACCGCTTTGGCGAGCATCCTGCGACTTGGCAGCTTTGATGCGGCGGCGGCGGCGCTCGGGGTCACCCCCTCCGCCATCTCGCAACGGGTGAAGGCGCTTGAGGATCGGGTCGGCACCACGCTGGTCTTGCGCGGCCAGCCCTGTACAGGCACGCCGACGGGCCAGCGGCTGGCGAAACACGCCGAAGACGTGGCCCTGCTTGAAGCGCGGGCATTGGGCGTCAGCGGCAACACGTCCCCGCCCCGGCTGCGGCTGGCGGTGCCTGCGGATGTTCTGGCGACATGGCTCATCCCGGCCTTGGCGCAGATACCGGATATGCTGTTTGATCTGGTGATTGACGATCAAGACACCTCCGCCGATTGGCTCCGCCGGGGAGAGGTCAGCGCGGCGGTGACAGGACAAGCCCGCGCCGCACCGGGCTGCGATGTGCTGGCTTTGGGTGCGCTGCGCTATCACGCGACGGCAAGCCCCGCCTATGTGGAAAGGTGGTTCGCAGATGGAGTAACTGCTGAGACACTGGCGCGTGCGCCGATGCTGACCTTTAACCGGAAGGATCAACTGCAGGGGCGTTGGCTGATGCAAAAGACCGGGCAGCGGCTAACCCCGCCGAGCCACCACCTGCCCTCAAGCCACGGGTTTGTGACGGCGGCGCGCGAAGGGCTCGGCTGGGGCATGAACCCTGCCCCGCTGGTGACTGAAGATATGGAGATGGGCCGCCTCGTCTCGCTCGACGACGCACTACCGCTGGGTGTGCCGCTCTATTGGCAGGTCGCGCGGATCATGGCGCCCGCGCTCGCCCCGCTCACCGCGGCCATAAGGGCCGCGGCGCGCGAGGCGCTGGTGCAAGGCCCGCGTTAAAGCTGCGCCATAACCTCGTCGGAGGCTTCGAAATTGGTTGTGACGCGCTGCACATCGTCGTCTTCCTCAAGCGCATCAACAAGCTTCATCAGCTTTTCCATGTTCTCAAGGTCCATCTCTGTCGTCGTGACCGGACGCCAGATCAGCTTGGTAGATTCCGACTCGCCCAGTTCCGCCTCAAGCGCGGTCGACACATCGTTGAGATCGGTGTCGGCGCAATAGATGACGTGGCCATCTTCGGAGCTTTCGACATCTTCGGCCCCGGCCTCAATCGCCGCCATCATCACGGTGTCCGCGTCGCCCACGGACGCGGGGTAGATCACCTCGCCCTTGCGCTCGAACATAAAGCCGACCGAGCCTGTCTCGCCCAGATTGCCGCCGTTCTTGGTAAAGGTCGAACGCACGGTCGATGCGGTGCGGTTGCGGTTGTCGGTCATCGCTTCGACGATCACCGCCACGCCGTTCGGGCCATAGCCCTCATAGCGGATTTCCTCGTAATCCTCGCCCTCGCCGCCGATCGCTTTCTTGATGGCGCGTTCGATGTTGTCTTTGGGCATGGACTGGCCCTTGGCCTCTTTCACGGCCATGCGCAGGCGCGGGTTCTTTTCCGGGTCGGGGTCGCCCATCTTGGCCGCGATGGTGATTTCCTTGGAAAGTTTGGAAAACACCTTGGCGCGCAACTTGTCCTGACGGCCCTTGCGATGCTGGATGTTTGCCCATTTGGAGTGACCGGCCATGAATACCTCGTTCTGGCAATGCGTTTGCGCCACTCTATATGCCAGCATCACCGCTGGAACAAGCCACCCGGCCTGTGCTTAGCTTTCCTCCTTTGGGGCAACCACGTTAGACCGGATATATGACCACAGATCAGATCATTCTCTTTACCCTCTTTGGCGCGGTCTTTGGCCTGCTGCTGTGGGGCCGCTTTCGCTATGACATCGTGGCCTTTGGCGCACTGATGGCCGGGGTGGTGCTAGGCGTGGTCCCGACCGAGAACGCCTTTGACGGCTTTGGCCATCCGGCGACGCTGATCGTGGCGCTGGTGCTGGTGGTTTCCGCCGGGCTGGTGCGTTCGGGCGCGGTGATGTTGATCACCCGCACGCTGGTGGACAGTTCGCGCAGCTTGGGCGCGCATATCTCGATCATGGGGGCCGTCGGCGGGGTGCTCTCGGCCTTTATGAACAACGTGGCGGCCTTGGCGCTTTTGATGCCGGTCGACATTCAGACCGCGCGCAAAGCGGGCCGCGCGCCTGGGCTGAGCCTGATGCCGCTGAGCTTTGCCACCATCCTTGGCGGCATGGCCACGCTGATTGGCACACCGCCCAACATCATCATCGCGTCGATCCGGCAGGAATCGCTGGGGGCGCCTTTCAAGATGTTCGACTTTGCCCCGGTGGGCGGTTTGGCCGCCATTGCCGGGCTGATCTTCGTGGCCTTGATCGGCTGGCGTTTGATCCCCGCCCGCGAAGACGCGATGATCGAAGCTGAGGATATCGCGGAATATATCGCCGAGTTGACCGTGCCCGAGGGCAACAAGCAGATCGGCAAGCGTCTGGCAGAGCTACAGGAAGAAGCACATAAGGCCGATGTGGCGATCCTTGGGCTGATGCGGGACGGTAAGAGGCGCTATGGCACCGCGCGCAACGTGGTGCTGCAGGCCGGGGACGCAATCGTGCTGGAAGCCACGCCCGACGGGCTGGACGAATTTCGCAGCACGCTGAACCTCGCGCTGGCGGACAGTGACCGTGAAGACCTGCTGCTGGCCGATGGCGACGGGGTTGAGATTGTCGAGGTCGTGGTGACCGAAGCCTCGCGCCTCAACGGTCGCACGGCGCAGGCGGTGGGCCTCTCGTGGCGCCAGCGCACGGTGCTTCTGGGCCTGTCTCGGCAAGGCCGCAAGATCACCTCGCAGCTGCGCACGACCGAATTGAAGCCCGGTGACATTCTGCTGCTGTTGGTCCCCCGCGACACGGTGGCCCATGTCACCGACTGGCTGGGCGTACTGCCCTTGGCCGACCGTGGCCTTGCCGTGACCCAAGACAGCAAGACGTGGCTTGCCATCGGCATGTTCGCAGGTGCGGTGGCAGCGGCCTCCTTCGGGCTGATCTATTTGCCCATCGCGCTTGGGCTGGTGGTCGTGGGCTATGTGCTGGCCAAGATCGTGCCGCTATCGGAGCTTTACACGCATATCGAATGGCCGGTGATCGTTCTGTTGGGCTCCATGATCCCGCTCGGCGCGGCGCTGGAAACCTCGGGCGGGACCGAGTTGATTGCGGGCGCGCTGGTGGGGCTGACCGAGGGGCTGCCCGCATGGGTCGTACTGACGGTGTTGATGGTCGTGACCATGTCGCTGTCGGATGTGCTGAACAATACGGCGACAACCATCGTCGCCGCCCCGGTGGGCATCCAGATGGCACAGACACTCGGGGTGTCGCCCGACCCGTTCCTGATGGCGGTGGCTGTGGCGGCCTCCTCGGCATTCCTCACGCCGATTGGACATAAGAACAACACCCTGATCCTTGGCCCCGGCGGCTATTCCTTTGGCGATTATTGGCGCATGGGGCTGCCGCTAGAGATCATCGTGGTCGCGGTGTCGATCCCCGCGATCCTCGTCTTTTGGCCACTCTGACGTTGCGCTTCCGGCGCGCGTCAGGCTTGCCAGATCGCATTTGTCGCCCCTAGGCTGATTTCAGCTTTTGGGGGGACAAATGGATATTCTAATCAACGTCGTACTGCCGCTGTCTTTGGCGATCATCATGCTGTCGCTGGGGGTCGGCCTTACGGTCCATGACTTCACCCGCGTCGCGAAATACCCGCGCGCCTTCGGGTTGGGCGCGCTGTGCCAAGTGGTGCTGGTGCCCGTCGCCGCTTGGGCCGTAGCCGTGACCTTCAACCTCAGCGGAGAGCTGGCGGTGGGGCTGATGATCCTGTCCTTCTGCCCCGGCGGGGTGACCTCGAACATGGTCAGCAAATTCGCGCGGGGCGATGTGGCGCTGTCGGTGACTTTGACGGCGGTCGTCTCGCTCCTGAGCATTCTGACCGTGCCGATCTTCACCGCCATCGCCGTGCGGCATTTCATGGGCGATGCGGCCCCGGATGTGTCGGTCGCAACACTTGCCATGGCGATGTTTCTGATCACCACCCTGCCCGTCGCGCTTGGGCTGCTGCTGCGCCACGGCGCTCCAACCCTCGCCGCGCGAATTGAGCCGGGCCTATCGGCCCTCGCCGCGCTGCTTTTTGCGGTGATTGTGCTGGCTGCCCTTGCCGGGAACTGGCGGCTCTTCACCGAGAACCTCGCCAGCCTAGGGCCTGCGCTTATCAGCCTGAACGCGGCATTGATGCTGCTGGGGCTTGGCATCGCCGGGGCCGCAGGACTGGCGTGGCAGACGCGCAAGACGATCTCGATTGAGGTGGGCATCCAGAACGCCACTCTGGGCATCACCCTCGCCGCTTTGATCTCGGGTCAAACATCAGGGTTCAGCGCCTATGCTCTGCCCTCGGCGGTCTATGGGATCACCATGTATCTGGTGGCCCTGCCCTTTGTGCTTTGGTTTCGCAAGCGCTGAGAGTGGACAAGCAAAAGGCGCGCCCCGAGGGACGCGCCTTTCATTTCTGGAATGACGGGCCCTTAAGCCATGTCGAAGGCGTCATCCTCATAGGTGTCGACCTCTTCGTCTTCCTCCGAAGGCATGGAGGCAAGGCTGAGCGCGTCCATAAGAGCGGTCGCGCCGTCGGATGTGTCGGCGGCGTCGGGGTCGGCCATGTCGGGATCGACCATACCCGTCACCTCAAGAACTTCCCCGCCAGTCTCGTCCGAGTCGACGACGAGGCGCATCCCGCTCAGATCGATATCCTCGAACGACAGTGAGCCGGGAAAGGTCCACAGGGTAAAGTTGGTACTGCTGACCTCCCCTTCCGAACTATCAGCGGTCGTGCCGAACTGCAGACCGACATCAAAATTGCCCCCCGCTTGGGGACCGTCGGTGAAACCGTCAACTCCGTCATCAACAGCCTTCACGTCCGTGAGGTGATACCCCTCGGCGTTCACATCAGGGAAGAAGTTCAGTTCTTCGATCGCACTCCCGTCAGTCACATTGAAGAAAAGTCCGTTGATATCTGCGTGGGACTCAGCTTCAGGGTCTGTGGGTGATAGGTTGAAGTGCAACTCGCCATTAGGCATCTCAGTGACGGCGACTGTGGTCTCTCCATTCTCCCCCATCAGGAATTTCAGAACGGTTTTATCGTCGCCACCGGTATCACTACCTTGCGTACCGCCAGAACCGGAGCCCTTCGTGCCGCCAGAACCGGAACCCTTAGTGCCGCCCGAACCAGAACCCTTAGTGCCGCCCGAGCCGGAACCCTTCGTGCCACCAGAACCGGAGCCCTTCGTGCCACCCGAGCCGGAACCCTTCGTACCACCCGAGCCGGAGCCCTTCGTGCCACCCGAGCCGGAACCCTTCGTGCCGCCAGAGCCGGAGCCCTTCGTGCCGCCAGAGCCGGAACCCTTCGTGCCGCCCGAACCAGAACCCTTCGTACCGCCCGAACCAGAACCCTTCGTGCCGCCAGAGCCAGAGCCCTTCGTACCGCCAGAACCGGAGCCCTTGGTGCCACCAGAACCGGAGCCCTTTGTACCGCCCGAACCGGAGCCCTTCGTACCGCCAGAGCCGGAACCCTTCGTACCACCAGAACCGGACCCCTTCGTGCCGCCAGAACCGGAACCCTTCGTACCGCCAGAACCGGAGCCCTTCGTGCCACCCGAGCCGGAACCCTTCGTACCACCAGAACCGGAGCCCTTCGTACCACCCGAGCCGGAACCCTTCGTACCGCCAGAACCGGTGCCCTTGGTGCCACCCGAACCAGAACCCTTCGTGCCGCCAGAGCCGGAACCCTTCGTACCGCCAGAGCCGGAGCCTTTGGTGCCGCCAGAACCGGAACCCTTGGTGCCGCCAGAACCAGAACCCTTGCCGTCATCGCTCCCGTCGAACTTCCCGGCTAGGTTTTCGTCATACCATTTCGCGAAGGAGGACCCCTCTACCCCGCCGTTGTGATAGGACTTTGTACCGCTGGCGTCGCAACCGCTGCCCGCCGCACCATCGGTGGACCAGCTATCGTCTTTACTGTTCCAACCTTTAGAGAATCTGTAACCCATGACACCAATCCCTCATATACTTTTGCAGTCGCGACCGCTTTGCAGCGCCACGTCCCCCACAGACTTGCGAAACTAACAGGCGCAATTCTCTTTCGGCAAATTCTTTCCATTTTTTCGATGAATGAGGCCAGATGTCGACATAATCGCGAAACAGTAACGCGCCCCGCAGACGCATTGTCCTTTGGTATAGATCAAACATGCCGAATGGCGGCGAATCACTCCGGGCGGATAGGCTGAAATTGCCTTTGTTTTGCCCAAAACCCGCCGTACCCTCGACCGTCAAAACGCCTAGACAGACCGAAACACCAGCGGAGGCCCCATGGCACGACCCAAGGAACAAAGCGCTCAGGCGCAGATCGTCGCAGCGGCGCGCAAACATTTCGGCCAAGATGTCGCACGGGTATCGGCACCCGGTGGTGAGAACCGGTCAAGTTTCCGGCTGCACCTGACCGATCGTACCGTCATCGCAACCCTGCGCCCGAACTTTCGCCGCACCCATTTGGAAGCCCATGTGCTGACCGAACTTGGCCGCCATTGCAGCGACCTGCCCGAATGTCTGGGCGTGGTCGGCGAAATCATGTTCCAATCCGATGTCGGCAAACGCCGCCTCAATGTTGAGGTCGCGCAGGTCGCGCCAGCGGTACAGCTTGATCTTGCGGGAGAGGCCGTATCGGCCATTTTTCGCATCCATGGCGCCGCGCGCCAGACCGAGTTGAACGCCATCATGCCGCATCTGGGCAATAACCGCGATTGGGTGCTGAACTTCGTTGATGCGGTGGACTTTCTAAAGGACCTCGGGGGCGGCATTTCAGACCAGTTCGACCGCACCGCCGCCTATGAACGTATCAACGCCCCGGCGCGGCAATTCGTGAAATGGGACTGCCGGTCGGGCAATGCCGCGATTGGCCGGGATGACAAATTGCGTTGGTTCGATTTTGAATATGCCGGGCTGCGCCATGGCGCCGAAGACATCGCTTGGCTGATCGGGGATGAGGCGTGGCCCGTCGCCCCGCAGGACATGGTCGACGTGGTAATCGACGCCTTCGATCCCACCTGCGGCATCCTCCTGCCCGACTACCTTGACTACCTTTCGGTTTACCTAACCTTCCATGCTGTGCAGCGGCTTAAGCTAATCAGCAAGGAAGCCAAGAAACGTGGCTGGCTGAGCAAAGACCGCATCCGGCGCTATGACGATGCAGGGGTGCACCCCGAATTCGCGGCGCATATCTGCCGGGTTGGGGCCTATTTCTCGGACCAATCCGAGCTTACCGCGCCGCTGACACGCAACTTCCTTGAGGCGCAGGCGGGGTTTGACGCGATCGTCGCCCAGACCGAAAAGCAGCGCAGCGCCTGAGTTACCAAAACAGCGGGATCACCGCGCTTACCAACAGCGACATGCTCAGGTTCAGCGGGATCCCGATGCGCATGAAATCGGTGAATTTATACCCACCCGGCCCGTAGACCAGCGTATTGGTCTGATAGCCGATAGGCGTGGCAAAGGCGCAGGAGGCCGCGATCATCACCGCCACAACCAGCGGGCGCGGGTCCATGCCAAGCGCAGTGCTGAGGCTGATGGCGATCGGCGTCATGATCACCGCCACGGCATTGTTGCTGACGATCTCGGTCAGGGTGGTGGTCAGCAGGAACACCGCCCAGATGATGAAAAACGGCGGCAACTGTGCCAATCCCGGCGCGATATTGTCGACGATCAGCGCAATCGCGCCTGAGTTTTGCAGCGCGGCCCCCACGGCCAACATGGCAAAGATCAGTGCCAACAAGCGCCCTTCGACGAAAGAGAATGCCTCCTCCGCGTCGATACAGCCGGTCACCAGCACCACAGCCACAGCGATCACGGCCAAAGCCAAGATCGGCGCGACGTTGAAGGCCGCCAGTGTGACGATGCCCACCAGCGCCGCGATGGCAATCGGCGCATGTCCCCGCCGAAACGCACGGGCCGAGGGTTGGGTCACGTCAACGAGGTTCATCTCGCTGGCCAACCGCTGAATGTCCTCTGCCGCGCCTTCCAGCAGCAGCGTGTCCCCCACTTTGACGATCAACTGGTCAAGCTGTTGGCCGATATTCTGGTTCCGCCGATGCACCGCCAGCGGATAGACGCCATAGCGCCGCCGCAGTCGCATGGAACCCAAGCTACGCCCCACCATCCGGCAACCGGGGGTGATCAGCACTTCGACGGTCGTGGTCTCCACCGCCGAAAGCTGGTCAACCCGGCGCAGTTCTTTGTTGTTTTGCAGGCTCAACAGCTCGGTCATCTGGGTCCGCAGCACCACGCGGTCCCCGACCTGAAGCTCAACGCCTTTGAGGTTGCGACGCAATGAATCGTCGCCGCGCACCACGTCGATCAACCGCACGCCTTCGCGTTTGAACAGCTGCACATCCAGCACTTCGCGGCCAATCAAGTTGCTTTCAGGGGGGATCACCGCCTCGGTAAAGAACTTCATCTTGGAGCGATCCGAGAGCATATTCGCCATGCTGTCGCGCGCGGGCAGCAGTTTGTCGGCGAAAAACAGCATGTAAATCAAACCCCATGTGCAGACGACAAGACCCACGGGAAGGATCTCGAAGATCCCAAACGGCGCCATCCCCTGCGACCGCGCCACACCATCCACCAACAGGTTGGTCGAAGTGCCGATCAGCGTGAGTGAACCGCCCATAATCGCGGCATAGCTGAGCGGGATCAGCAGCTTAGAGGCTTTGGTATTGAGCGTGCGCGTCAGCTGCACCACCACCGGGATCATCACCACGACGACGGGCGTGTTGTTCATAATCGCGCTGGCCGCCATGACCGACAGGATCACCCCCGCCACCGCCGTCTTGGGGTGGGTCTTGGCCGAGCGTTCGGCCAACCGGGTTAGCACATCCAACGCCCCGGTCCGCACCAAGGCCCCCATGATGATGAACATGGCTGCAATGGTCCAAGGCGCGGGGTTCGACAGCACCGCCAGCGCATCGTCATAGGGCAAGACGCCGATGGCCAGCAAAAGCGCGGCACCGGCGATGGCGACCACTTCGGTGGGGAAAGCTTCGCGCAGGAAAAGCACGAACATCATGCCGACGACCACGAGGGTGAGCACCGCCGTCTCCGTCGGAGAGAAGCTGAAAAATTCCATCAAGAACCTGTCATTCGGGCAAAAGGCCGTTGTCCAGTTACGCCGATTGCCGCGCCCTGCGCAAGCCTGACGCATGGGTCGGCAGTGTCAGACCTCAGGGCGTGTTGGTCTGGAGGGCACCGCCCTCGCGCACCGGCACGATCCGCGTGGCACGGCCCGTGCGGTCATCCGTTTCGATATAGACGCCAGACAGCGTCGCCTCGCCATTGGCGGGGGTGAAACGTTCGCGCGGCATGCCGGTGATGAAACGGCGCAGCGGCTCGGCCTTGTCCATGCCGATGACCGAATGGTAATCGCCACACATGCCCGCATCGCTGAGGTAGGCCGTCCCGCCCGGCAGGATCATCGCATCGGCGGTCGGCACATGGGTATGGGTGCCGACGACAAGGCTCGCCCGCCCGTCGCACCAGTGGCCCATGGCCATCTTCTCGCTCGTGGCTTCGCAGTGCATATCGACGATGATCGCCTGCGCCATGCCGCCCAAAGGATGGGTTTTCAGCACCGGCTCCAGCGCCGAAAAGGGATCATCAAAGGGCCGTTTCATAAAGACTTGGCCAAGCGCTTGGGTGACCAGAACCTTCTTGCCGTTCTGCGCTGTGAACAGCTTGGCCCCTTTGCCCGGCGCGGATTTGGAGAAGTTTAGCGGGCGGATCACGCGGGGCTCTTGCTCGATAAAGCTGAGCATGTCTTTCTGGTCAAAAGCATGATCGCCAAGGGTCAGGCAATCGGCCCCGGCCTCTAGCAACGTCTTGGCATGTGCGCCCGACAGGCCCATGCCCCCGGTGGCATTTTCGCCATTCACCACAATAAAATCGAGCTTCCAGTCGCGCCGCAGCCGCGCCAGATTTTCGGTGATCGCCCGCCGTCCGGCCCGGCCCATCACATCGCCAAGAAACAAAATCTTCATAACTTATGGACTAGGACGCAGGCGGCTTGGCGGCAACCCTTATTCCGCCTGGGCGGGTTAGCGTTGCGTCACTTCGATCACACCGGCCTCTGTCACGATCAGATCCAGCGGCTCATCGGTTTCCTCGAGCGGAATGTCATCGCACTCCTGCCCGGCAAAGGCGAAACCAATCGCCATGGTGGCCCGGCGCGCGCGCAGCATCGCCAGTGTCCGATCATAAAATCCGCCGCCGTAGCCCAGCCGAGCCCCCTCCCGGTTAAAGGCCAGCAGCGGAACGATCACGATCTCTGGTTCAAAAAAATCGTTATGTTCGGGGATCATCGCGCCGAAAGTGCCCGCGACCATCGGCGTCTCTGGTGTCCAACGCGAAAAGGACAGCGGGTGGTCGGGCCACATGATCACCGGCACGCCGACCGGGCCGTGGGCGCAGGCCTCGGCCATGGCCGGGCGGGGGTCGATTTCGGTACGAATGGGCATAAAGCCCGAAAGCGGCACGCCGCGATAGCCTGCCAAAACTTCGGAAAGATACCCCGCCTGCGCGGCATTCGCCGCCTCAAACAACGGCTTGCGGCGGGCAAATGCCGCCTTGCGCGCCGCGGCCTTCCGAGTGGCGCAATCGTTCACAGCAGCACCAGCGCCGCAAGCCCGAGGAAGGCGAAAAAGCCAACCACATCCGTCACCGTAGTCACAAAGGCCCCCGAGGCGAGCGCCGGGTCGACCCCGAACCGCTCCAGCAAAATCGGGATACCGGTGCCAGCCAGCCCTGCCACTACGAGGTTAATCACCATCGCGGTCGCGATCACATAGCCAAGCGCCGGAGAGCCGAACCAGATCACCCCGACGATCCCCATGATCACCGCAAAGATCAGCCCGTTCACCAGCCCCACCAGAACCTCCCGCCGGATCACCCGCCAGACGTTGGAGCCGGTAAGGTCTTTCGTCGCAATCGCACGCACCGCGACGGTCAGGCTCTGCGTGCCCGCGTTGCCGCCCATGGAGGCGACGATCGGCATCAGCACCGCCAGCGCCACGATCTGCGCAATCGCGGCCTCGAACTGAGAAATCACCATCGATGCGGCAATCGCCGTCACGAGGTTCACCGCAAGCCATGGCAGACGCTGTTTGGTCGTTTCCGCCACACGGTCGGAAAGTGAGCCCTCGCCCACACCCGCCAGTCGCAGGATGTCTTCTTCGTGTTCTTCGTCGAGCACCGCCATGGCGTCGTCGATGGTGATGACACCGATCAACCGCCCTTCTTCATCAACCACAGGGGCCGAGATCAGGTGGTACTGGTTAAACGCATAGGCCACATCGCCCTCATCCCGCATCGCGGGGATGATCTGGAACGTTTCCTCCAAGATATCCGCCAGCCGCGTCTCGCGGCGCGAGCGCATCAGTTTGCCCAGTGTCACATTGCCCACCGGGTGCAGGCGCGGGTCGACCATGACGATGTGATAGAACTGATCTGGTAGGTCTTCTTCCTTGGTGGCGCGCAGATGGTCGATGGTCTGGCCCACCGTCCAATGCTCGGGCGCCATCACAACCTCGCGCTGCATCAGACGACCGGCGGAGTATTCTGGCCAGTTCAGCGCCTGTTCAACGGCGACCCGGTCGGTTTCCTCCAGCGCGTCGAGGATGGTTTCCTGCTGCGCGTCTTCCAGATCTTCGATCAGGTCGACGACATCATCGCTGTCCAGTTCACGCACCGCTTGGGTCAGAACCTGCGGCGTCAGGATGGAGATGACTTCCTCGCGGATCGACTCGTCGAGTTCCGACAGAATCTCACCGTCGAATTCCTGCCCATAAAGCCGGATTAGTGCGGCGCGGTCATCCTCGTCGATCTGCTCCAAAAGGTCAGCGATATCCGCCGCGTGCAGCGGCTCCATCAACTGGGTCAGATGGGCTTGATCGTTGGCCTCTACGGTCTCAAGGATCGCGGCAACGGCCTTGCGGTCCAGCATATAGGCCTCGGCAGTCTCCTCAGAGGCTACCGCCGGATCCAGCTCTTCAATCTGCTCTGACATCCGCTGCTCTCCGTGCCTGTGCCCTTGTTGGAGGCGACAATAGGCGAGCGGCCTCGGGGGTACAACGGCACCCGCGACGCTTCGGTATTGTTCCCCGTCTCGCCCTCACCTAAACCACTGGCATGACAAATCAACGACTCCTTTTGGGCGCGACGCTCAGCTATTCCGGCAACCCGATGCAAAGCGCGTGGGAGGATGCCGTGAAGATCGACACCGAAGGCGGTGTCTTGATCGAAGACAGTCGCATTGTCGCCGTGGGCAATGGCGAACGCCTGCGTGCCGACCATCCGCAGGCCGAGGTGACGCGCTACGCCGATGCGCTGATCTGCCCGGGGTTTGTCGATGCCCACGTGCATTATCCGCAGACCGCGATCATCGCGTCATGGGGCAAGCGGCTGATCGACTGGCTGAACACCTACACCTTCCCTGAAGAGATGCGCCTTTCGGATCCGGCCTATGCGGGCGACATCGCCGCGCGCTATTTGGACCTGACGCTGGCCCATGGGACCACCACTGTTGCGTCTTACTGCACGATCCACCCCCACAGCGCCGACGCGCTGTTTCAGGCGGCAGAGGATCGCGGCCAACGGATCGTAGCGGGCAAGACCTGCATGGACCGCAACGCCCCCGAGGGGCTGCGCGACACGGTGCAATCGGCCTATGACGACAGCAAAGCGCTGATCGAGCGTTGGCACGGCAAGGGCCGCGCGAGCTATGCGATCACACCGCGTTTCTCTCCCACCTCGACGCCCGAGCAACTCTCGGCCCTCGGTGCGCTTTGGGCGGAGCATCCGACCTGTCTGATGCAGACCCACCTTAGCGAGCAGACGGATGAGATCGAATGGGTGCGCGGGCTGTTCCCAGAGGCGCGCGATTATCTTGATACCTATGAGGCCCACGGGCTGCTAGGCGAGCGCGGGCTTTACGGCCATGCGATCCACCTAGAGCCGCGTGAGATTGACCGGCTGGCAGAGACAGGCGGGGCGCTGGTGCATTGCCCCACCTCCAATACGTTTATCGGTTCGGGGCTGTTTGACATGACCGGGCTTGCCGCGCGGGGCATTCCGCTGGCGCTGGCGACGGATACCGGGGGCGGCTCGTCCTTTTCGATGCTCCGCACAATGGCGGCGGCCTATGAGGTCGGCCAGTTGCGCGGCACCCCGCTGCACGCGGCGCAGCTGATCTGGCTCGCCACCGCAGGCTCGGCCCGCAGCCTTCATCTGCAGGATCATGTGGGTTCTCTAGCGACTGGGATGGAGGCGGATATCACCGTGCTATCGCTCGACTCGACCCCCGCTATCGCACAGCGTCACGCGGCTGCCAAAGATATCTGGGAAAGCCTCTTCGCCACCATCATGATGGGCGATGACCGCGCGATTGCAGATGTTTGGGTTGCGGGTGCGCGTCGGGGTGGCACGGCGTAACGCACCACCCGCGATTGGGTCACGTCAGCAGGGCGCGCCCAACACCATGACCCAGACCTCGCTATCGGTCCGCACCAGCCCCATCTCTTCGGCGCGGCTGTCGACCATATTGCGGTAATGCCCCGGCGAGTCGGTCCAACCGGTCATGACCTCATCCAAGGACTGCTGCCCCTTGGCGATATTTTCGGCCACAAAACACCATTGATAGCCCGCCATCGCGGCACGACGGCCCACATCCGTGCCATCGCGGCCCTTGTGGCTGAAATAGTCGTGCTCTGCCATATCGCTGGCATGGGTTTGCGCCGCTTGCGCCAAACGGCCATCATAGACGAGAGGTTTGAGCCCCTGCACATCCCGCAACGCATTTACGCGCTCCAACCCCATGGGGTCGGCCAATGCCGGCATGCCCGCCAGCATCAGGATCGATAGAAAAAATGGCCTCATTCAGCCAAGCCTTTCGCCAATTCGTTTTGCCGCGCCACCTGTGCGGCCAAGTCAATCGTGGTGACGTGACCATCGCGCACCACCTGACGGCCTTCAACGAAAAGGTCGCGCACCGCCGTCGGACCGGCAAGAAGCAGCGCAGCCGGATCCCAACTGCCTGCGCTATGCACGCCGGAGACATCCCAGATTGCCACATCGGCCCGTTTGCCGGGCATCAGCCGCCCGCAATCAGGGCGCCCCAGCACATCCGCCCCGCCGCGTGTGGCCAGTTCCAAAGCGGCACGCGGGCTCATCGCATCAGCGCCGCGTGCCACGCGCTGCAACAACATCGCCTGCCGCGCCTCAGCGGCGAGATTGCCGCTGTCGTTGCTGGCCGATCCATCGACCCCCAGCCCCAGCGGCACGCCTGCATCCAGCATCGCCCGCACCGGCGCGATGCCTGACCCAAGGCGGCAATTGGAACAGGGGCAATGCGCGACCCCGGTGCCTGTGCGCGCGAAAAGGTCAATCTCCGCCCCGTCCAACTGCACGCAATGGGCATGCCAAACATCATCGCCCAGCCAACCAAGGCTTTCGGCATATTCTCCGGGGCGGCAGCCAAATTTCTCCAGCGAATATGCCACATCCTCGGCATTCTCGGCCAGATGGGTGTGCAGCATCACGCCTTTGTCCCGCGCCAGAAGCGCCGTGTCGCGCATCAACTCGCGACTGACTGAGAAAGGTGAACAGGGCGCCAATCCGACACGACACATCGACCCCTCCGCAGGATCATGGAAGGCGTCGACCACGCGGATGCAATCTTCCAAGATCGCCGCCTCCCGCTCCACCAGCGCATCGGGTGGCAGGCCACCATCACTTTCCCCGATGCTCATTGAGCCGCGCGTGGGGTGAAACCGCAGGCCCAGTTCGGCGGCGGCATGGATCGTATCCTCCAGCCGCACGCCGTTTGGGTAGAGGTAAAGGTGATCCGAGCTCAGGCTACAGCCTGACAGCGCCAGCTCCGCCAACCCAATCTGGGCCGAGACGAACATATGCTCCGGCCCCATACGCGCCCAGATGGGATAGAGCCGCTGCAACCAGCCAAAAAGCAACGCGTCCTGTGCGCCCGGCACGGCGCGGGTCATGCTTTGATACAGGTGATGATGCGTGTTCACGAGGCCCGGCGTGACGACGCAGCCCTTCGCCTCGACAATCTCGCCCTCCGTCCGAAGGCCCTGCCCGATCTCGGCAATCACCCCGTCGCGCAGCAGCAGGTCTGCACCTGCAAGCTCCCGCCGGGTATCGTCCATCGTGATAAGGTAATCCGCGCCGCGGATGAGGGTCTCTGCCATAGGTCACACTTTTCGCTATGCCCGTCTCATGCAAAGTGTGTGTGGCCGATGGAAAACGAGCGAGAGAACCGGCCTTTAGGGCATTTATCGCATCCCGCCGGGGCCGGTCAATCCGCGTGTTTCGACAATTGGATCAATATGTAGAAAGGATCGCAAGCGCCTGCGCGTGGATTTCGCGGTTGGCCGCCGCAAGCGCCCTGCCCCCTTCATGCACCGGATTGCCCTGCCAATCGGTGACGATACCCCCCGCCGCTTGGATCACCGCGATGGGCGCTTGAATGTCATAGGCGTTCAGCCCTGCCTCGATCACCAGATCGACCTGCCCAGCCGCGACCAGCGCATAGGCGTAGCAATCCATGCCGTAACGTGTGAGCAGCGCCCGCGACGCCACGGCCCCAAAGGCGCTGGCTTCATCGGTGCTGCCGACCTCGGGGAATGTGGTGAAAACGATAGCCTGCCGCAGGTCCCGCGCCGCGCGGGTCTGCAAGGGGCGGCTTCCATGCGGCCCAGTCATCAGCGCGCCATCCGGGGCGCCCTCGAAACGCTCGCCGATATAGGGCTGGTCAATGATGCCGTAGAATGGCCCCGACACATTGCTGACCGCGATCAGCACGCCCCAAGTCGGCGTACCGCTGAGAAACCCGCGCGTGCCGTCAATCGGGTCAAGCACCCACGTCAGCCCCGACGTGCCGGGCTGCGCGCCATATTCTTCGCCCAAGATGCCATCGGCGGGCCGTTCCGCCGCCAAGATATCGCGCATCGCCCGTTCGGCGGCGCGATCCGCCTCGGTCACGGGGTCAAAACCCGTACCGAGCTTATTGTCGGCCTGCAAATCAAGGCTGCGGAAATAGGGCAGGATCACCTGACGCGCCGCATCTGCCATCAGATGGGCGACGCGGCGAATATCGGGATCAAAATCAGTGGCGTTCATCATGACGAAGACCTGACAGTTTGCGCGGGTTTGCGCAAGCCTGCCAATGCTTTAGAAAGTTGGACCCTAGAAAGCTGGCCCTTCAAAAGCTAGGCCAAGAAAGACGACCCGGATGGGTTCAGGCCACATCGCTCAACACGCGGGCCAGTTCGAACAACCGGCGGCGCTGGTTCTCGGGGATGGCATAGTAAGAACGGACCAGCTCCATCGCCTCTTTATCGGCCATCAGATCGGCGGGCAGCCCATCCACCGATGGGCCATCTGCGCCCTCCTCGTCTTTCAGTCCCTCAAAGAAGAAAGACACAGGCACGCCAAGCGCATCCGCGATATCCCAAAGCCGCGAGGCGCTGACGCGGTTCGCGCCGGTTTCGTATTTTTGTATCTGTTGGAATTTGATCCCGACGAGTTCCGCCAGTTTCTGTTGGGTCATCCCCGTCAGCCAGCGCCGCTGCCTGATACGTTTACCCACATGTACATCTACCACATGCACCATATTCTTTAATCCTTATAGGGCACATGCGACCGTGCCAATCTCTGTTCCAAACAAGGACGAAGTGTGCCGTTGCTTCACGCAATACCGCAGGGGTTGCGTGAAAGTCCTACCTCCTATCATAGCGGTTGCGTTGAATTCGGCAAAGAAATTTCACGTGATGGTAAAAATCTGTTCCGTTTCTACTGCAACCTCAGGCGGTGCACTGCCCCTCTCTCTCTTTGACCAGCGGGCGTTGAATCTCCAAGTTTCCTTGGCTGTAGTGGTTTCCCGCTCGGCAACCACTGGATGAACGCGAAGGATATCAATCGGTTCCCCCCGGAATAGTTCAAATGCCGATTTTCTGGCTCTCGGGTGGTTCACGTCACCGTTACTCGCGCCCCGCCGCGCCGCCAAAGCATCGGTGCTTTTCCGCCGATCACCGCGCCTTGGGCGGCCCGCCCGCCCGAAATAGAGGTCTTACCGACCCTCAGCGCGCGCCCCTGACAAATCCAGGGCGAAACCCGCGATTATTGCCGTGATATCAGACCGCAAGACACTTGAAATTCGCCCTCTCAGGTCCGATATTCAAAGCCAAGAACGTGTCGGCCGGGTTTCGACACGCAACTTTGCCAATGGGAGTCACTAAATGGCTGACGTCAATTCAATTCGCTCTGCTGCCGGGTCGCGCGTCGCCGCGATCGACGAGGGTCTGCGCGCTCATATGAACAAGGTGTATGGCACCATGTCGATCGGCATGCTCATCACCTTCGCCGCGGCCTGGGCCATCTCTGGGCTATCGGTTACCTCCGACCCTTCCGCCGCCGTAGCGCAGCTTAGCCAAGATAAGTACCTGACGCAGTTGGGCTATGCGCTCTATGCCTCGCCGCTGAAATGGGTCGTAATGTTCGCGCCGCTCGCTTTTGTCTTTGGCTTTAGCGCGATGATCAACAAAATGTCGGCGGCCACGGCGCAGGTCGTGTTCTACGCCTTCGCCGCCGTCATGGGCATCTCGATCAGCTCGATCTTCCTTGTCTTTACCGGCTATTCCATCGCGCAGGTCTTTTTGATCACGTCGATCGCCTTCGCCGGTTTGTCGCTCTGGGGCTACACCACCAAGAAGGACATCTCCGGCTGGGGCAGCTTCTTGATCATGGGCGTGATCGGTCTGGTTGTCGCGTCGATCGTTAACATCTTCCTCGCCTCTTCGGCGCTGATGTTCGCGATTTCGGCCATCGGTGTTCTGATCTTCGCGGGTCTGACCGCCTATGACACCCAGAAGATCAAGACCGAGTATCTGGCCCACGCGCATCACGGCGACACTGAGTGGCTGGGCAAGGCCGCGATCATGGGCGCGCTGAGCCTCTATCTGGACTTCATCAACATGTTCATGATGTTGCTGTCGCTCTTCGGCAACCGCGAATAATCGCTGGACCATCTGATGTGAAAGGCCGGCCCTGAAAGGGGTCGGCCTTTTTCTTTGGCGGCATTTAAAGTCAAAGCGGTCAGCCAATCGCTCCGAAAAGATGGCCGACCCCCGCGGTCACGGCCATAGCCAAACCGCCCCAGAAAACGACACGCCTGATGGCGGGCCGCTTCGGCGCACCGCCCAGTTGTGCCCCGCCCGCGCCAAGCAGCACCAGCGCCAGCAACGCAACCAATGCGATCGTCAGGCCACGCGCCCCCGCAGGGGCCAGAACAGCCGCCAACAAGGGCAGCCCGCCGCCCAAGGCAAAGGCCAGCGCCGAGGCGCCCGCCGCCTGCAGCGGATCGGCCTGACCGGCAAGGCCGAACATGCCCAACTCTTCGCGCGCGTGGGCGCCCAAGGCGTCATGGTCGGTCATCTGTGCTGCGACTTCCAAGGCGAGGTCACTTTCCACGCCCCGGTTCTCCAGCCCTTCGGCAAGTTCGCTCAGCTCGTAATCCGGGTCTTCGATCAGGGCCACGCGCTCGCGCTCCAAATCGGCCTTCTCAACGTCCGCCTGTGCCGAGACCGAGACATACTCCCCTGCCGCCATTGAAAGCGCCCCGGCGGTGAGCCCCGCAAGTCCGGTCAGCAGGACATTGCCCTGCGCCATGCCAGCCGCGCTCACCCCCACCAGCAGGCTGGCAGAAGAGACGATACCGTCGTTGGCCCCCAAAACGGCAGCGCGCAGCCAATTGCTGCGGTTGATGAAGTGACCTTCTTTGGGCATCTCAGCCGCCTTACGTCTATTGCGGCTGGTACACCAAAAGATGCGCCGGGAAGATGACTGGCCGGTCACCACCCACGCCGGTAAAGCCGACACTGCCGGTAGGCTCGGCCCGGTCCAGCGGGGCGCAGGCCCCCAGCGTCAGCAACAAGATCACGGCAGTCGATTTGGCAAACATGGCATTTCCCCGGTGGTTCATTCAGGTATCCCCCGTTCCGCCTTGGCGCGCAAGGCGGTCGGGGGCAGTTGGTCAGACGGTGATCGGCTGCATGACCTGCGGCTCCACCACATCGACGCCGGGCAGGCCATCGGTCAACGCCTGCGCCGATTGCTCCAGCGCGTCGAATGTGCGGTAGTGGCAGGGAATAACCGTCTTGAAGTTAAAATAACGTTTCGCGACATAGGCGGCCTGCGCCATGTCCATCGTGAAATGCCCGCCCGCGGATAGAATGCCAATGTCGGGTTTGTGATAGTCGCCCATCCAATCCATATCCGCCATGATCGCCGTGTCGCCGGAATGATAGATCGTATGCCCCTCGCCCGAGATCATGAACCCCGTCTCCATCCCGGTGTAGATCGGCCCGTTGTCGCCATCCACGGATGAGGAATGCGAGGCCGGAACCATGGTGATCGCCACCTCGCCCGCGCGGATCGTCCCGCCTTTGTTAAAGCCGGTGGTTTGTGCGACGCCTTTGCTTTCCAGCCAGCCCATCAGTTCGACCATCCCCGCCACCGGCGCATTGGTCCGGCTGGCGATGTCGGCGATGTCAGCCGTGTGGTCGAAATGGCCGTGGGTGACGAGGATTTGAGTCGCGCCTTTGATCGCTTCGGCATAATGCTGTTCGTCCAGCATCGGGTTGTCCTTGAGCCAAGGGTCGATCAGCAGCACTTGATCTTCGATCTCGATGCGGAATGAGCCGTGGCCGAGCCAGATGATGTTCATGAGGGTCTCCTGAGTAATGTGGGTTTTACGTCAGATTTGACCCTCCGAAGCGCGGAATCAAGTAAACGCCTCCGCATGCCACCAGCCCGGAATCAAGGGCGCATGCCCGCCGGGCAGCGCCAGACCGGCCCAACGGGCTGGCGCCTCTGCAAGCCGGACGCCATCCCGCCATCGCGCAATACCCCAGCAAACATAAATTGCCCAACTGCTTCGAGGCAGGCGCCATCCCCCGGTCTGGCGCCTGCCCGGCTCCGCTTCGCCCCTCTCAAACCCTTGCGAGGCCCGCCCCCAAACGGTAGAGGACCCACAAAGAGATGGAGATGTTCATGTCGATCGACGAAAACACCGCCGCACGGGTGGCGAAACTGGCCCGGATCAAGGTTGAACCCGAGGCGCTTCCGGCGCTGGCGGAAGAGTTCAACAACATCCTCGGCTTCATCGAGCAGCTGTCCGAGGTGGATGTCGACGGCATCGAGCCGATGACCTCCGTGACCCCGCAGCGCCTGAAACGGCGCGAGGATGTGGTCACCGATGGCGACCAGCAGGACCGCGTGCTGGCCAATGCCCCCGATGCCCGTGAAGGGTTCTTTGCCGTGCCGAAGGTGGTGGAATAATGACCGATCTGAACAAACTGAGCCTTGCCGAAGCCCGCGACGCGCTGCGCAAGGGTGAAACGACATCCGCCGCGCTGACCGAAGCTTGCCTCAAAGCCATCGACGGCGCAGGCGCGCTGAACGCCTTCGTGCACCGCACCCCCGAGATCGCGATGGAACAGGCCGCCGAGGCCGACGCGCGCATCAAACAGGGCGATGCGCCTGCCATGTGCGGCCTGCCCATCGGCATCAAAGACCTCTTCTGCACCAAAGGCGTGCCAAGCCAAGCGGGCAGCCGCATCCTCGAAGGGTTCCTGCCCGAGTACGAAAGCACCGTCAGCCAAAAGCTGAAAGACAGCGGCGCGGTCATGCTAGGCAAGCTCAACATGGACGAATTCGCCATGGGCTCGTCGAACGAGACTTCCGTCTATGGCAACGCGGTGAATCCGTGGCGCCGCGCGGGTGACACGGCGGACCTGACACCGGGCGGCTCCTCGGGTGGCTCTGCCGCCGCCGTGGCTGCTGACCTCTGCCTCGCCGCGACCGGCACCGACACCGGCGGCTCGATCCGCCAGCCTGCGGCCTTTACCGGCACCGTGGGCATCAAGCCGACCTATGGCCGCTGCTCGCGTTGGGGCATCGTCGCATTCGCCTCAAGCCTCGACCAAGCCGGGCCGATGACCAAAACCGTGCGCGACGCCGCGATCATGCTGGAAGCCATGTGCGGCCATGACGCCAAGGACAGCACCAGCGCCGATCTGGCCGTGCCGGACTTTGAGGCGGCCCTGACTGGCGACATCCGTGGCAAGAAAATCGGCATCCCGCGCGAATACCGCATGGATGGCATGCCCGAAGAGATCGACAAGCTCTGGCAAGACGGCATCGCGATGATGAAGGACGCGGGCGCCGAGATCGTCGACATCTCGCTGCCGCACACGAAATACGCCCTACCCGCCTATTACGTCATCGCCCCCGCCGAGGCATCCTCGAACCTCGCGCGTTATGACGGTGTGCGCTTTGGCCACCGCGCCAAGCTCGACCACGGCGACGGCATCACCGAGATGTACGAGAAAACCCGCGCCGAGGGCTTCGGCCACGAGGTGCAGCGCCGCGTCATGGTTGGCACCTATGTGCTCTCCGCCGGTTTCTACGACGCCTATTATAACCGCGCCCGCAAGGTCCGCACCCTGATCAAGAAAGACTTCGAAGATGTCTTTGCCCAAGGCATCGACAGCATCCTGACCCCGGCGACCCCCTCGGCGGCCTTCGGTCTGGGTGAAATGAAGGACGCCGATCCGGTGGCGATGTATCTCAACGACGTGTTCACTGTGACGGTGAACCTTGCCGGTCTGCCCGGTGTCGCGCTGCCGACGGGCCAAAGCGCCACAGGCTTGCCACTGGGTCTGCAACTGATTGGGCGCCCGTGGGAAGAGGCCGAGTTGCTGTCCTCCGCCTATGCGCTGGAGAAGGCGGCCGGTTTTGTGGCCAAGCCCGAGAAATGGTGGTAAGCCGCGGGGCGGTGAATAAGAGGCGAGAGCGGGTCAGATGATCACACGGACACTTCTAGCGATGACAGCAGGCGGTCTTTTGGCAGCCTGCCAACCGGCGATCCCCGATTCCGGGAACATCAACAGCGGGCGCGGCGTCGGCTTTGGCGACAGCAATTTCGAAGCCGAGCAGCGTGCACGCGATGCGGCGCTGGCGGGCGACGGCAGCTTCACCTCTGACGTTACCGCCCAGCCGTTAGATGACGGCTCCCCCGAAGCGACGGCGGCGGAAACCGCCCGCGTTCTGGCGGCGACCCGTCCGGGCGGGGCAAGCAACGGTCTGGGCAATGACGCCACGACCAACTCGGGCGTTTCCCCGGTGAACGCCAGCCCGTCGAACCCGCCCCCCGCCGCGGTCAACGCCGTTGGCATCTCGAATGAGAACAACTTTGACGCGGTATCGGGCCAGCGCAGCATTCAAGACGACGCGGCCCGTGTGGCCGCCAACCGCGCCCAATATCAGGTGGTTCAGCCCGAAGCACTGCCCGAGCGTCGGAACGTCGGCCCGAACATCGTCGCCTATGCGCTGCAATCCAACCAATCGGTCGGTCAGCAGGTCTATAGCCGTATCGGCTTTAACAAGGCCCGCAAGTTTGAACGTGCTTGCGCGCAGTACAGCCACGCCGACCAAGCGCAGATTGCTTTCCTTGAGGCCGGTGGCCCCGAAAAGGACCGCGAGGGCATGGACCCCGATGGCGATGGCTTCGCCTGCAACTGGGATCCCACTCCCTTCCGCCGGGCTGCGCAGGGCTGATAAATGCCTGTCGCGCCTGACGTGACGGCGCATCCCTCGCCGAATTGCGGCCCGCGACGCGGCGGGCTGCGGCCCCGGCTTATCGTCCTCCACCACACGGCCATGACCAGCGCCCAAGCGGCGCTGGATCGCCTCTGCGACCCCTCTGCGGCTGTCTCTGCGCATTATCTGATCTGTGGCAACGGGCGCATCCTGCAATTGGTTAAAGAAGACCAGCGCGCTTGGCACGCGGGCGTCGGCGAATGGGCGGGTCAGGACGACATCAACTCCCGCTCCATCGGGATCGAGTTGGACAACCGCGGCGATCACCCCTTCTCAGAACCGCAGATGCGCGCGCTCGAAACCCTCCTGCCCGGCATCATGGAGCGTCACGGCATCCCGCCCGACGGGATAATCGGCCACTCCTGCATGGCACCGGGCCGAAAGGTCGACCCCGGCCCCCGATTCGATTGGGCACGGCTGGCGCGGCGGGGGCTGGCCTTGCCTGCGGGCGACGGCGCTGCGCCAAAGACCGCCACAGCCGACACCTTCCGCGACGCCGCGCAGGCCGCAGGCTTCACCGCGCCCTGCGATGATGCAACGCTGCTAGAGACCGTGCGGATGCGTTTCCGTCCCCACGGGCGCGGCCCTCTCACCCCCGCAGACCTTGCCGCCCTGCCCGCCCCCATTGACGCGCCACGCGGCGGCGTCTAGGGCGGGGATGCGCGGAAGGCTGGATGGCCGCTGCGTCGACTCGCGTCGCATGACCGACGACCACTCCCGTCACACGCATGTGTGACATCCGTGGCGTCGCTTTTGCGGGGCAAAGGCGACGTAGAGGAAAGTCCGGACTCCAAGAAGAAACGGTGCCGGGTAACGCCCGGGCGGGGCAACCCGACGGAAAGCGCCACAGAAATGAAACCGCCCCTTGGTCCGGCTTGCCGGAACCCCCAAGGGGTAAGGGTGAAACGGTGGGGTAAGAGCCCACCGCGGGGCTGGCAACAGCTCTGGCACGGCAAGCCCCACCGGGAGCAATGCCAAATAGGGACCGCGCGCCGCTGATCTTCGGGTCAAAGGCGGGGCTCTTCTGCCCCAGCAGGTCCGGGTTGGCAGCTATAGCTGCATCGGCAACGGTGCAGTCAGAGGAATGGTCATCGCCTGTTTTCGGACAGGTACAAAATCCGGCTTATAGGCCTTCCGCGCATATTCCTGCCCTTTCAGGTCCGAAAGGCAGGTTTTTCGACGAAACCGGCGTCTTTCGGCATCGGACGGGCAAATAGCGGTTGACTCGGGCGCGGGTCTGACTAGAACCCGAAATTCAGAATTCACGCACGCCTGCGCGGCCGTGCAGCAGGAGAAGACACATGGCGAAGCCAACCACGATCAAGATCCGCCTGAACTCGTCCGCGGGCACAGGCCATTTCTACGTGACCAAGAAGAACGCACGCACCATGACCGAGAAGATGGTCATCAAAAAGTACGACCCCGTTGCGCGCAAGCACGTCGAATACAAAGAAGGCAAGATCAAGTAAGATCGCCTGCTTTGAACGGTTTCAAAAGGCCACGCGGTTTGCGCGTGGCCTTTTGCGTTGTGGAGCCGGGTAAGGCGCGCTTAGCGCAGCTTTAACCGACCTAGGCCGCCGAGCAGCGGCAGCCCGTCAATCGCACCCCTCCCCCGCTCAGGGCGCCTGCACCACCCATTGTCGCGAAGATGGGACGCGCCGATAGCGCAGGCATCCCACCGCCCCGTCGAAATGCAGCCGCTCCCGCCCAGAGGCGACCGTTTTCTCTTGAGGCACCTCAAAAGTCGCGCAGACAGCGAGGCTCTCAGCCCCTCGCGTCACCTCATAGGCGGCGCCGGTCAGCGGATCGTGGAGGCTCTGCTCTGTGCTGCGACAGGCGCGAGAGAACGCCGCCTGCTCTGCAGTCTCGCAAATAAGCGCATCGGCGAGGTGCCGCAGGTCTGCCAGACGGGTCTGGTCACGGCTTTCGGCGCGCGCATGACCCGGCCCGCCGACCACGGCGAAACCGGCAAGGAGCGCGGCCAAGACCACAGCCACGGCACCGCCAAAGAACAGCCGGTTCACCCGGTCGCCCCCTGCCGCCCATCGCGGCGGTAATAGCCAAAGATGCCCCCGGCGATTCCCGCCACCACCAGCGCCTTCAACGCGAATTGCACTGTCAGGTCGCCACTGAGGAAGGCATAGATCACCGCTACCAGATCGCCCAACAGGACCGCAGCGGCGAAAAGCAGGGTCACGTAGGTCATCCAACTGCGAATGGCCGAGCGCGCCAGCGCCGGATCAGCGGCCAACCGCCTGTTTTCGCGGGTGGCCAGCCACAGGTACAGCGGCAACGTCACGATCAGCACCGCCATGGCCCAGCGGATGCGATAGGTCGCCCCGCTGTCCTCTGAGGAGATGAAGTGGTCGATCAAAGCATGCAGCAGCCCCACCAGATACCCCGCGCCAAAAAGCAGCGCCCCGAACATCAGCGCATAGACGAAAAAATCCCGCGCCGTGACCACGGGGCGCGGGCGTGGCACCGGCGGGGCAAAGGGCACATCCGCCCAGCCTTCCAATGCGTCGCTGACCTCTTGCGCCGACCAGCCCGCTTGGCCCAACACTGCGGCGATCTCAACGCGGCTTTTGCCTGCGCTGAGCGCATCCCGCACGAATTGCGCCAAATCCCTATTGCCTGCCATGGGTTACCCCCCTCTTTTGGCTTGGAAAAATGCAGTTAAAAGCTGCTCTGAGTCCCGCGCGGCGATGCCGTCAAAGACCTGCGGCGCGTGATGGCATTGGGGATGCGAGAACACCCGCGCGCCCTGCGCCACGCCGCCTGATTTGGGGTCTGCCGCACCGTAAAACAAGCGCTCTAGCCGCGCGGCGGCGATGGCCCCGGCGCACATCGCGCAGGGCTCCAACGTGACGTAGAGCGCGTGACCGATCAGCCGTTCTGAGCCAACAGCCGCACAGGCCGCACGCAGGGCCAGCATCTCGGCATGGGCGGTTGGATCGTTGCGCGCGCGGGTTTCGTTGCCTGCCGTCGCGACGATCCGCCCTTCGGGTGAGACGACAACCGCCCCCACCGGCACCTCGCCGCGCGCGGCAGCGGCGCGGGCCTCGGCCAGCGCCTGACCCATATATGAGCGAAACTCCATTCCGTCACATGGCCGCAAACGCCACCCTTTCGCAAGCCCGTGAAACAGGGTAAGCGCAGTGTATGAACGCAAAAATGCCCCCCTCCGGCTCAGGCCCGCAAAACACCGACACCGATGCTGACGCCAGCACATCCAAGGGCGACCGCATCGCCAAGGTGCTGTCGCGCGCCGGTATTGCCTCGCGCCGCGAGGCCGAGCGCATGATCGAAGCGGGCCGCGTGCGCGTGAACGGAGAGCAGATCACCTCGCCCGCGCTGAACGTCACGCCTGAGGATAAGATCACCGTCGACAACACCCCCGTCGGCGCGCCCGAACCGCCGCGCATCTGGCTTTATCACAAGCCCACCGGGCTGGTGACGACAAACTCTGACGAGAAGGGCCGCGAGACGATCTTTGATGCCCTGCCCGAGGACATGCCCCGCGTGATGACCGTAGGCCGGCTTGACCTCAATTCCGAAGGGCTTTTGCTGCTGACCAACGATGGCGGCGTGAAACGCAAACTGGAACTGCCCAGCACGGGCTGGCTGCGCCGCTACCGCGCGCGGGTGAATGGCCGCCCCACGGATGAAATGCTGGAGCCTCTGCGCCGCGGCATCACCGTGGAGGGCGAAAATTTCCAGCCGATGGACGTGACATTGGACCGCCAACAAGGTGCGAATGCTTGGTTGACCATCGGCCTGCGCGAAGGCCGCAACCGCGAGATTCGCCGCGCGATGGAGGCCGTGGGCCTGACCGTTAACCGGCTGATCCGGATCTCTTACGGCCCGTTCCAATTGGGCGAGTTGAAGATCGGCGAGGTGGAAGAACTGCGTCGCAAGGTCGTGCGCGATCAATTGGGCCTTGAGTTGGAAGACCCCAGCGGCACCGCTGTGAAAAAGCCCACGGGTCTGCGCCGCCCGCCACGCCGCAAACCCGGCGGTTTTGGGGGCGCGGGCCAGCCCGGTCTGCCCGTACAACCCGGCGAAGATGACGAACCGCCGCCCCGCCGTGGTGGCGGCAAGGCGAAGAATGCACCGCGTGGCAAGGCAGCCCAAGGCAGGCCCAGTGGTAAACCGGGGGCGCGTCCCGCAGGGCGCCCCAATGCGAAGCCGGACGGCAAACCGGGGCCAAAGCCCGGTGGCCGGGGGCCAAAACCCCGCCGCTGACCGGCACTGCCCCAAGTTGCCCTGCGCGTTTCCGGAACGCTGCTGACCTGCGTGCGTTGAATAGAGAACGGCAGGGCAAGATCAGCGCGAAACCGCTGGCAGAAAAGGGCAATATGTTGCGAATAGTGATGTTTTTGGTGGCCTTGGCCGCGCTCGTGGTTATCATCCTCGGCGCGGCCTCGCTCTTGGGGCGCGCGGCTGACAGTGCCGGCACGGCGCTGCGCCCGATCTGGGGCGGCGAGAGGGGAAACATGATGGCGCCAACGACCTTTCAGAAAATCGCCTTTGGGGCGTTGCTGGTTTTGCTGCTTGGGCTGACCAGCGGTTTTCTCGGGGGGCTTTGATCCATGGCGCAGCGCTTTGGCGGCAAATATAGCCCCGACACGGACGCCACCCCCGGCAGCACCCCGCGCAAGACCCGCCGCCTGCGGGTCGATCCTGTGGGCGGGCGGGTGAACCTGATGTTCCTGCCCCCGGTCCTGCTGGCTGGAACCTCGCTTATCGGTGGCGCGGGCACGCTGGTCCTTGGCCTTGGCGGGGCGTTTTTGTTGGCCTCGGGCGTCTGGCTACTGCGCGACGGCCTTCTGGCCGAGGCGGAGTACCACGAACGCAAAGTTGCCCGCCGCCCGGTCCTGCCGCGCAAAATTCTGGCCGCAGTATTGGCGGGCGCTGGCGCGGCCCTTGCTGCATTCAGCAATGACCCGAGCCTTATCGCAGCCCTGCTCTACGGCCTCGCGGCCACGGCCCTGCACCTTGCGGCATTTGGCATTGATCCCTTTCAGAACAAAGGCATGGAGGGGATCGACACCTTCCAGCAAGACCGCGTCGCCCGCGTGGTAGATGAGGCCGAAAAGCTGCTCTCGGGCATGAGCCAAGCGATCTTGCGTGCAGGCGACCGGCGCGCCGAAGCACGGCTGGCCGAGTTCCAAGAAACCGCCCGCCATTTGATCCGCACCGTCGAAGAAGACCCCCGCGACCTGACCGCCGCCCGCAAATACCTTGTCGTCTATCTGCGCGGCGCGCATGATGCGACGGTGAAATTCGCCGACCTCTATGCCCGCAACCAAGACGCGCAAGCCCGCGACGACTACCTCGCTTTGCTCGACGATCTGGATCAGAACTTTGCCGCCCGCACAGCGAAGTCCCTGCTGGACGACCGCAGCGATCTGAACGTGGAAATCGACGTGCTGCGTGAACGCCTCTCCCGCGAGGGAGTCCGACTGGAACAGCCCGCCCCTGCAAATACCAAGGAAGATCAGTGATGACCGATGCCCTCCGTGAAAAAGCTGCCCAATCGCAAGGGTTGGTGGAAGAAGTGAACGCAACCGTTTTGCCCGAACCGGCGGATGCCAAGGCCATCGTGCCATTGGCCAAAGCTGATGCCGCACAGAGCGCGGAAATCCAAAAGCGTATGGCCGAGATCGACGTGACCGATACGCAATCCATCGTCAGCTTCGGCTCTGCCGCGCAGGCCGAGTTGCAAGAGATCAGCCAATCCATGCTGGCCGATGTGCGCAACAAGGATGTCGGCCCCGCGGGCGATAGCCTGCGCACCATGGTCAGCGCGATCCGCGGCTTCTCGGTCTCTGAGCTGGACGTGCGGCGCAAACAAAGCTGGTGGGAAAAATTGCTGGGCCGTGCCACCCCATTCGCCAAATTCACCGCGCGTTTCGAAGAGGTACAAGGCCAGATCGACCGGATCACGGACAACCTGCTGGCGCATGAGCATACGCTGTTGAAAGACATCAAATCGCTCGACCTGCTTTATGAAAAGACGCTGCAATTCTACGACGAACTGGCGCTCTATATCTCGGCCGGTGAGGCCAAGATTGTTGAACTGGATCACAAGACCATCCCCGCCAAACAGACCGCGCTGGATAAGGCGAACGAAGACGATCAGGTGATGCGGGCGCAGGAACTCCGTGACCTGCGTGCCGCCCGCGATGATCTGGAGCGTCGGGTGCATGATCTGAAACTGACACGTCAGGTCACCATGCAATCCCTGCCTTCGATCCGTCTGGTGCAAGAGAACGACAAAAGCCTCGTGACCAAGATCAACTCGACCTTGGTGAACACCGTGCCGCTGTGGGAAACGCAACTGGCCCAAGCCGTGACCATCCAGCGCAGCGGTGACGCGGCTAATGCGGTGCGCGAGGCGAATGACCTGACCAACGAATTGCTCACCTCCAACGCCAAGAACCTGCGTGACAGCAACAAGGTGATCCGTCAGGAAATGGAGCGCGGCGTCTTCGACATCGAAGCGGTGAAACAGGCCAACGAAGACCTGATCGGCACCATCGAAGAATCCCTGCAGATCGCCGATGAAGGCAAGGCAAAACGCGCCAATGCCGAGAAGGAGTTGCAGGAAATGGAAGGCCGTCTGCGCGACACGCTGGCCGCCGCTAAGGCCCGCGAAACGGGCTTGGGCGACACCACAGGCAATGCGGTGCCAAGCTAAGACCGACGTGGGGGAACAGGTAATGCAAGAACGTCTGCGCAGAAAACTGCGCGCCGGGGGGGCGCTGGCGCTGAGCATGCTATTGCTGGCCTGCGCCGAACCCGCGCCCGTCTTGCAACAGGTCGCCAAGCCGCAGGCTCGCCCTGTGGCAAAGCCCCCCTCTCCGGCTGTGGTGGCCAAACCCACTTCGCAAAAAAGCGCCATGCTGCGCAGCTATTTGCATCAAGTTGAGAAGGCGCAGTTGAACCAGGATTTGCTGCGCCAAGACGGTGGCGGTGATGACACGCCCTTTACCAGCGAAATGCTGGTCCGCAACTTTGAGCAGATCGCCCTTTATAACGAATATGACGGCAATTTTTCCGGCCACGGTGGGGCCAGTCCCCTGCGCCGCTGGGAAGGGCCTGTGCACATGCAGATCATCTTCGGTGATAGCATCCCCCCGTCGCAACGCCGCTCTGACACCACCAACATCAAGGCTTTCGCGCGACGCCTTGCCCGGGTTACGGGGCATCCGATCTCAACGACAGGCACGCCTAATTTCATAGTGGTTGTAGCTTCTGAAGATGACCGGGTCGATGCTTTGACCCATGCTGCGGAAAAGGTCGCGGGCGTAAGCCCATCGTCGCTCCGTGCGATGCGCAACATGCGCCGCGACACCTATTGCGCCGTGGCCGCCTATGCCGCGGGCGACCACCCGAATGTCTATACCGCCGCCGTGGCGGTGATCCGCTCGGAAAACCCCGGGTTGCTGCGGCTGTCGTGCATCCACGAAGAACTGGCCCAAGGCTTGGGTCTGGCCAATGACAGCCCCGCCGCACGCCCGTCGATCTTTAACGATGACGACGAATTCGCCTTGCTGACCAAACACGACGAACTCCTGCTCAAGATGCTCTATGACAAGCGTCTGCGCCCCGGCATGACAGCAGAGCAGGTCAACCCGATCACCCGGATCATCGCACGCGAGTTGACGGACGGGCCGGTGTAACGCAGCTTTACGACGAAAGAATAAGGACCATTCCCATGGGCATTTTCGATTTCCTCTCCGGCCAGTTCATCGACGTCATTCACTGGACCGACGACACCCGCGACACCATGGTTTGGCGGTTTGAGCGTGAAGGCCATGAGATCAAATACGGCGCCAAGCTGACTGTGCGCGAGGGGCAAGCCGCGGTCTTTGTGCATGAGGGGCAGTTGGCGGATGTCTTCACTCCCGGTCTCTATATGCTTGAGACCAACAACATGCCGATCATGACCTCGCTTCAGCATTGGGATCATGGCTTCAAAAGCCCGTTCAAATCTGAAATCTACTTCGTCAACACGACCCGGTTTAACGATCTGAAATGGGGCACCAAGAACCCGATCATCGCCCGCGATCCTGAGTTTGGCCCGGTGCGCCTGCGCGCCTATGGCACCTACTCGGTCCGCGTGAGCGACCCGGCAAAGTTCCTGACCGAGATCGTCGGCACCGATGGTGAATTCACCATGGATGAAATCTCTTACCAAATCCGCAACATCATCGTGCAGGCCTTTTCGCGCACACTGGCAAGTTCGGGCATTCCGGTGCTCGACATGGCTGCGAACACCCGTGAATTGGGGCAATTGGTCGGCAAAGACATCGCCGCACAGATCGCCGAATACGGGCTGGCGATGCCCGAGCTCTACATCGAGAACATCTCCCTTCCGCCCGCGGTAGAGGCGGTGATGGACAAACGCACCTCCATGGGCGTGGTCAGAAACCTTAACGAATACATGCAGTTCCAAGCGGCTGAGGCGCTTGGCCGCGATGGCGCGGGCGGGGCGGCGATGCAAACCGGCCTCGGCGCGGGTCTGGGCATGAGCATGGCGCAGGCCGCCAGCGCGCAGGCCGGCCCTTGGGGCGCGCGCCCTGCCCCCACCGCTGCGGCCCCCGTGCCGCCGCCTCCGCCGCCGGTCGAGAAGGTCTGGCATATCGCCAAAGATGGCGCGACCTCCGGGCCCTTTTCCAAGGCCGCGATGGGCCGCAAAGTGACCGAAGGCAGCCTCGGGCGCGATGCTCTGGTCTGGACGCCGGGCCAAGATGGTTGGCAGCGGGCCGAGGATGTGGCCGAGCTGGCGCAGCTCTTTACCGTGATGCCACCGCCGCCACCCCCGGCCTGATACGCTGGCGCGAGGGATAACACCTTTGCGCGCAGACGGCCTGCCCCCCGTGGCCCCCTCTAGGGCTGCGCCCCCCCCATCCGCACCGCCGCGATTGACCTTGCAAAGCACCCCTTATGTCCGCCACCGATCTGCCCCCCGCCGCCCCGCTAGAAGAGCACCGTTTCCCCTGTGACACCTGCGGCTCTGACATGCGCTTTGATCCGGCGCAGTCGCTGCTGATCTGCGATCACTGCGGCAATGTGGAGCCTATCGACGGCACGGGCCGCCACGCCCATGCCATCGCCGAGCAAGATTTCCGCGCAGGCTTGCAATCCGCCCTGCCCGCTGCCGAAATGGAAGAGACCCGCGTCACCACCTGCCCCAATTGCGCGGCGCAGGTGGAATTCGAGCCCGGCAAACACGCCGCCGAATGCCCCTTCTGCGCCACGCCCGTGGTGATCGACACCGGCACCAACCGACATATCAAACCCCGCGCCGTGCTGCCCTTTGCCCTGCCCGAAGAAAGCGCCCGCAATGCCATGAAAGACTGGCTCGGCGGTCTTTGGTTCGCGCCCAATGGCCTGCAGCAATATGCCCGCAAGGGCCGCCGGATGCAGGGTATTTACGTGCCGTTCTGGACCTATGACGCACAGACCGCCTCCAGCTATCGCGGGGAGCGGGGCACGGTCTATTACGTCACACGCACCGTTATGCGCGATGGAAAACGGGTGCAGCAGCAGGTGCCGAAAATCCGTTGGCGGGCGGCATCGGGCCGGGTTGCGCGGTTCTTTGACGATGTGCTGGTGCTTGCCTCGCGCTCTTTGCCCAAGAAACACACCGATGCGCTGCACCCTTGGGACCTCTCGGCGCTGGAGCCCTATGCGCCGGAATACCTCGCCGGTTTCCGGGCCGAGGCTTACGGCATCACGCTGGAGGAAGGCTTTGTTCAGGCCCGCGCCCATATGGACCGGGTGATTGAACGGGACGTGAAATTCGACATCGGCGGGGACCGCCAGCGGGTGCATGACATCAACACGCAGATCAGCGATGTGACCTTTAAACATATCCTGCTGCCGGTCTGGCTGGCCGCGTATAAATACCGCGGCAAGACCTATCGCTTTGTGGTGAATGGCCACTCCGGCAAGGTGCAGGGCGAACGGCCCTATTCCGCGATCAAGATCACCTTCGCCGTGGTGCTGGGGCTGATCGCCGCCGCCATCGTCGGCTATTTCATGGCCCAGCAATGACCCAGACCTATGACCAATTCACCGACCTCTTGCAGGCCCGCTACTCCTGTCGCGCCTTTCTCTCTGACCCGCTGCCTGAGGAGACCATCACCCAGATCGTCAGCGCCGCGCGTCACGTGCCCTCATGGTGCAATGCGCAGCCATGGCAGGTGACCGTAACGCGCGGCGCGGGCACCGACGCCTTTCGCGCCGCACTGCTTGAGGCCGCAAGCGCAAATACCCCGGTGGAGCCGGACCTGCCGTGGCCCACAGGCTATTCAGGCGCCTATGCCGAGCGTCGCCGCACCTGTGGCTTCCAACTCTACGACGCGGTGGGCATCGCCAAATCCGACCGCGACGCGCGCAAGGCACAGATGCTGCGCAACTACGCGCTTTTCGACGCGCCGCATGTGGCCATCGTGACCGCCCCGAGCGAGCTTGGCCCCTATGGTGCGATGGACTGCGGCGGCTTCGTCACGGCCTTCACCCTCGCCGCGACGGCGCTTGGCGTGGCCAGCATCCCGCAGGCCGCCATCGCCGCCTATGCGCCTTTGGTGCGTGAGGTGCTTGATCTGCCCGAGGATCGGCTGGTGCTCTGCGCGATCTCATTCGGCTATGCCGATGCCAAGCATCCGGCCAATGGCTTTCGCACCGAACGGGCGGCCCCCTCAGAGATTATCGATTGGAAAGACTGACATGCGCGCATTGCTGCAACGGGTGACCGAGGCGTCGGTCACGGTCGAGGGTGAGGTTATCGGAGAGATCGGCCCCGGCCTGCTGATCCTTGTTTGTGCCATGCCCGAAGACACCGAAGAAACCGCCGAGAAACTCGCCCTGAAAATCTCTAAACTCCGGCTGTTCAAGGATGAAGGCGGCAAGATGAACCTGAGCCTTGCGCAAACCGGCGGCGCGGCCTTGGCGGTGAGCCAATTCACCCTCGCCGCCGATACCTCGCGCGGCAAACGCCCCGGCTTTTCCGGCGCGGCAAAGCCCGAGATGGCCGAGGCGCTCTACACCCATTTCGCCCGCAGTCTCGCCGGGCTCGACATCCCTGTGCAGACCGGGCGGTTCGGCGCGGATATGGCCGTGGCACTGGTCAACGATGGGCCGGTGACCCTCTGGCTCGACAGCGCAGCGCCTTGATATTGCGGCAGAAAGCATGGACCGGCAAGCTTGGGAGGAGGTAAGCTTGCCGGTCGGTATAACGGGTCCGGGAGGAGGAGGACCGTTAATATGCGGTGTCAGATCAACCCGGGAAGGAGGAGCGGGGTCCGGCACCTGACAATGCAGCGCGCAGGGCGCGACATTGATTGCTAAAGGTCATAAGCGCTGCGGCTTACAGACCGTCGTATTCTTCTGTCACCAGCGCTTGGGCGTGCTGCGGGATCTGGTTGCGGTCGATGCCCGCGCGCTCAAGCTGTGCGTCGCTCATGCTGTTGAGGACGGACTGCATACGCGAAACCTGCATTTGGGTGACGCCACGCGCCAGCAGGGTGCCGACTTTGCTAGCAGCGGTGCCAAGCGCACCGAATACCGGAGCGGTCGCGTCACGCAGGGAGAAACCGTGAGGGGCGGATAGGGTGTTGTCATACTTCATAGGTCTGTTCCTTCGAAAGTTCTTCCGACGCAACACGCCGGATGTCGTACCGCGCGATGCCGATGTCCGACAGTTCGCGATCACTCAGTACGTTAAGTTCTGTGAAAGTTCGGTTGTAAGCTGCGCGCCGGGCCTTGATCTGGGCCACACGACGGCGCATGCCGTCATAGGTGTGATGAAGCCCATCGAGCGCGGAGCTCAGGGTGGTGCCACGTGAGATTGCCATCGTCATAAGCGCAACTCCTTTCAGAATGCTGCAAGTGCATTATCAATGCTGCAATGCAGAAGTAGTACGCTCTGACCCCGTTTTGAACCCGCAGAATTTGCATAGGCGCTATGCCTGTCGCGAAAGGCCGGGGGCTAACTACAGGTAAACAGCTTAAAATTTTTGCGCCGATACACAGGAAATGTGCATCGGCGCAACGCAGCGGGGCTGCAATCGGGGAATTTGGGGAATGGGGGCGATCTAGGCCGCCCTACCCGTCTGAGTCGTTTAGCTCACAGGCTCCCAAGGGCGCGTATAGACGCTGAGCACTTTCGATACGTCGTCATGCGTGGCGTCGTGCATAGTGACCTGAGCCACCAACCCCCGCTTTTTGTCGTCTATCACGTCGGTCACCCGCGCGGCACAGCCCGCCTTCTCAAGGCTGCCATTATAGACCCGCGTGATCGCATCCTTGCGCAGGTCGGGCTTAAAGATCTTGCCAACGGCGGTCTTGGGCAACTCATCCATGATCTTGAGGTGCTTTGGCTGGGCGGCCCGTTCGGCGACATGCTCGCGCGCAAAGGCGAGCAGTTCCTCTTCGGTGACCTTGGCGCCCTCCACCAGTTCGACGAAGGCACAGGGCACCTCGCCCGCATGGGGGTCGGGCTGGCCGATGGCCCCGGCAAAAGCGACGGCCTCATGGCCCAGCAGCGCCTCTTCGATCTCGGCGGGGTCGATGTTGTGACCGCCGCGAATGATCAGGTCTTTGGCACGGCCCGTGATCCAGATGTAGCCATCTGCGTCAATACGGCCCAGATCGCCAGTGCGCAGGTATTTGCCGTGGTAGAAGAGGTCTTTGTTCTTGTCTTCTTCGACATAGGTATGGCCCGCAAAGACACCGGGGTTCGACACGCAGATTTCGCCGATCTCATCCGTTTCCGCGTCAATTGGCCCGTCTGCCGTGCCCTTGATGATCCGCACATCCGAATAGGGGAATGCGATGCCGATGGAGCCGACCTTTTTGGGGCCATCCGTCGGGTTACAGGACACAAGGCAGGTCGCCTCGGTTAGGCCGTAGCCTTCGACCAGCGTGACCCCTGTGGCCTTTTCAAAGCGGCGGAAGAGTTCCAGCGGCAGCGGGGCCGAGCCGGAGAAGGCGGTCTTTACGGTGCTGACATCCGCATCGATCGGGCGCTGCATCTTGGCCGAAATTGCCGTGGGCACGGTGATGATAAAGGTGATCTTCCACCGCTCGACCAGCTTCCAGAAGTTGTCAAAGACCCCGTCCCCACGATAGCCCTGCGGCGTCGGAAAGACCACATGCGCGCCCGAAGACACGGCGGCCATCAAGATGACGTGGCAGGCAAAGACGTGGAACAGCGGCAGCGGACACATGATATTGTCCTGCTCGCTGAACAGCAGGCGATGGCCCAGCCAACCGTTGTAGATCAGCCCGGAATACTTGTGCTGCGCGACTTTGGGCATCCCGGTGGTGCCGCCGGTGTGGAAATAGCAGGCAACGCGGTCTTCTTGCACATCCTCAAAGTTGAGCGAAGTGTTCTGCTTGGCGATCTCGGCGTTAAAGTTGAGGTATTTCGCCTGATTGTTCACCATCCCCTTGGGCCGCACCAGCGGGACGATCCAGCTTTTCGGTGGGGTCAAATAGCGGACCAGATCAACTTCGAGCACCGTATGCACCTTGGGCGCAAGGCGCACCGCCTCGGCGGTCTTTTGGGCCACATCCGTTTTGGGGAAAGGCCGCAGGGTAACGACGACCGATGCGCCGACCTCGCGCAGGATCGCGCCGATCTGTTCGGCATCCAGCAACGGGTTGATCGGGCTGACGATCCCGGCCACGGCGCCGCCCAGCAGGGTGATCGTCGTCTCGTTACAGTTCGGCAGCACATAGGCCACCACGTCTTTCTCGCCCACGCCCAGGCTGCGGAACAGGTTCGCGGCCTGCGTCACACGGCCATGCAACTCTTGCCAGCTCAGCGTTTCGGCCTTGTCTTTGGGGCCTGAGAATATCTGATAGCTGACGGCATTGTGGTTGGGGAATTTCGCGGTCGTATTGCTCAGCATTCCGTAGAGCGTCTTGGCCACGTCGCGGTCTTCCCACGGCATTTCCGCCGCGATGGCATTGCGGTCTTCGATCCCGGCGAATGTCATGGTGTCTCCTCCCCTATGCCGGTGTTCCGGCTTATTCTCCTCGCGCCAGATTGCGGTGAAACGCGCCGTTTCGCAAGCAATCGGCGGCAACAAACGCAACGTCACACTAGGGTGACGTAACGCCGGGGTTGCGTGGTTCAAGCTTGCCTTAGGCTGCGGCGACGGCCCCATCGGTGAATTGCAGCCGCGCCAGACGCGCATATAGCCCGTCGCTGGCCACCAGTTCCTCGTGGGTGCCGATGGCGGCGATGCGCCCCGCCTCCATCACCACGATGCGGTCGGCCTTTTTCACCGTGGCCAGACGGTGCGCCACGATCAACGTGGTGCGGTCGGCACTCAGACGGTCCACAGCAGCCTGCACCAGCTCTTCGCTTTCCGAATCCAGCGCAGAGGTCGCCTCATCCAGCAACAGAACCGGCGCGTCGCGCAGGATGGCACGGGCGATGGCGATGCGCTGTTTCTGCCCGCCAGACAGCATCACGCCACGTTCGCCTAGATAGCTGTCATAGCCGTCGGGCAATGCGGTGATGAAATCATGCGCGGCGGCGGCGCGGGCGGCCTCCTCAACCTCTGCGTCACTGGCATCGGGCTGTCCAAAGCGGATATTCTCGGCCGCCGTGGCGGCAAAGATCACCGGGTCTTGCGGCACCAGCGCAACAGCACGGCGGAAATGATCCCGCGCCACATCGCGCAGGTCCACACCATCCAGCGTGATCCGCCCCGACTGCGGGTCATAAAAGCGCAGGATCATCTGAATGATCGTCGTCTTCCCCGCGCCCGAGGGGCCGACAAAGGCCACCGTCTCACCCGGATTGATCTCGAGATCGATGCCATCCAACGCCGCCACATCGGGCCGGGCGGGATAGGTGAATTGCACGTTCTCAAAGGCGATCTTGCCCGCCACGGGCTGCGGCAGGGTGGTCTGCGCCTCGGGCGACGGGTCTTGCACCGTGTCCTCGGTCTGGAGCAGATCAACCAGCCGTTCCGTGGCACCCGCTGCGCGCTGCAACTCGCCCCAGATCTCGGACAGGGCGGCGACCGCGCCCGCAACCATGACCGCATAGATCACAAATTGCACCAGCGCGCCCGCGCTCATTACATCGGCGCGCACATCCCGCGCGCCGATCCACAGCACGCCCACCACGCCCGCGAAGACCAGAAAAATCACGATCATCGTCATCGCGGCGCGGGTCTTGATCCGGCGCTGCGCGGCGTCGAAAGAGGCTTCGGTCATCTGCGCGAATTGGCCCCGGCTTGCGGCCTCATGGGTGAAAGCCTGCACCGTTTGCACCGCGCCCAGCGTTTCAGAGGCGTTGCCCGAACTCGCCGCGATCCAGTCTTGGTTCTCTCGGCTCAGCACCCGCAGGCGGCGGCCCAGCGTCAGGATCGGGATCACCACCGCAGGCACGATCAGCAGCACAAGCCCGGTGAGCTTGGCCGAAGTCAGCAGCATCAGCCCCAAGCCCCCGACAAAGATCAACAGGTTCCGCAGTGCGATTGAGACAGAAGAGCCGATCACCGACAGGATCAGCGTCGTGTCGGTCGTGATCCGGCTCAGCACTTCCCCGGTCATGATGCGCTCATAGAACGAGGGGCTCATGCCCACCACGCGGTCAAAAACGGCGCGCCGGATATCGGTCACCACCCGTTCGCCCAAGCGCGTCACCAGCGCATAGCGCAGCCCGGTGCCCACGGCGAGCAGCGCCGCGATCAGCAGGGCGGCAACGAAATAAAGGTCGAGCAATTCGCTCTCCCCGGTGCCGAAATTGTCGATCACCCGGCGCACCGCCAAGGGCAGCGTCAGTGAGATCATCGCGGTCAGCACCAGCGCCGCACCTGCGGCCGCCATGAGCACGCGGTAAGGGGCCATGAAGGGCATCAACGCCGCCAGAGCGCCGATCCGCCGCGACTTTTCGCGTTCATCTTTGGCGGACTGTGCGGGGGCTGGGGTGCGGGCCATGGGCTTTCCTTTGTCTTTCCACATCGGTCATGGCGCGGGGGCTGGGCAGGGTCAAGCAGGACCGCCGTCATAAGGACAATCTGCCGCCCCTGTTGCGCGCAGCAGGCGCAACTATCCCGCGCAGTGGCGGCGGTCAAAACAGGTTTGGGGAAAGAGTGGAGCGGGCGGCGGGAATCGAACCCGCATCATCAGCTTGGAAGGCTGAGGTCTTACCATTACACAACGCCCGCGCTACGGCCTCCCTCCTATTTTATCGCTCTGCGAGCGTCAAGTGGAGCGATCACCCTTTGGCAAGATCAATCGCATGAGCCTGCTCTTGCCAGTGGCCCGTCATCAAGGTGGCAGCCCGGGCCATCGGGCACTAGCTTAGCCTCATGGGATGAAAACGAGGCATTGGCATGGACGCCAGATCGGCTCAGGACCAAAAGCGCGAAGTCGTGTTGACCCACGGTGTTCTCAGCGAGAACCCCGAGGACCTGTTTCACGGCACCGGGCTGCGGGTCGCGCGCGCAGTTTTGCACGAAGCGGTGCTGCGCCTGTGGAGCGATGATGCCTTTGGTATGGCCGGAAACGTTGCCTTTCGCGCGCTGCTGGCGATTTTCCCGTTCCTGATCTTCACCAGTTCGCTCACCGCCTTTGTCGGTGACCGGTCGATGGCCGATGATCTGATCCATTTCCTGATCGCCATCGTCCCCCCTGCCCTGATCGAACCCATCGTGTCAGAGGTGGAAAAGGTCATGACCGTGCCGCGCGGCGATTTGCTGAGCGTGGGTATCTTGCTGACCGTCTGGTTCGCCGTGGGCGGGGTCGATGGGGTCCGCATCGGCCTGAACCGCGCCTATGGGCTGCGCGAGACGCGCTCGGTCTTCACGATCTATGCGGTGCAGGTGGCCATGGTGCTGCTGGCGAGCCTGATCCTTGTGATCGTGGGATACCTTTTGGTGCTGGCCCCGCGTGCCGGGTCTTGGCTGCATATGCTGATGCCGGGCTTCGATCCGCGTTCGGTGACCGTCGGCCTTGTGCGCTTCCCGGTCTCGGCGACGATCCTGCTGGTCGCGCTATTTGCCGCCCATGTGATCCTGCCTGCCCGGCGCACCAAGTTTAACAACATCTGGCCCGGGGTGGTGGCAACCGCCGTTGCATGGACCCTGCTTGCCGTGCTCTTTTCGTCCTACCTGCGCAGCTTTGGCACCTATGCCAGCTACTACGCGGGCATGGCGGGGATCATCGCGGCGCTGTATTTCATGTATCTCGCCGCACTGGTGCTGATCTTTGGCGGGGAGTTGAACCGCGCCCTGCGCATTCGCAGACTGGCCCGCGCGATGAGCGATTGACCCTCAATCCCCTTCGCAGGGGGTGCCCGCAGCGCCCCAGACCGTCACATCATGCACCAGCGCATCAAGCGATCCTTCGGGCACCGACCGCCCCGCACCGGGGGCGAAACCCCAGTTCACAAAGGCCGAGTTTTGCAGGTGGTCGACCAGTGAGGCGATATCATGCCCGTCGTTGGTTTCAGGGTCGCGCAACTGGATGCAGACCTCTGCCGAGGTCTTGCCGAGCCACGCCAATTCCACCGGAGGCAGCCGCCATGCATCGTCGATATGCGGCGGGGCGTGGGGCACGGTATTGGCGGCGGCAGAGGTGACGTGACAGGCGTCGCAGGGAATGCTTTCGGCTCCGATCCGGCTCTCGCCCGCGCGCACGTTCATGCCGTGCACCGCGTCCGGCCCATAGCCCAATGCCTGCCACATCGGCTGATCCTCTTCGCCTACATGGCAGTTGGTGCAGCGCGGGTGCGAGGTGACGGTAAAGATCCGGTCCCAAGCCGCCAGCCCCTCGACGCGATTGGGATCGTCCTGCGCGGTTGCAGGGGCGGCCAGCATCAGCGCGGCACAGATGGAGAGGTATTTCATGCGAAATCCACGGATTTGGAGAGGGGGAGTTCACGGATACGCTGACCCGTGGCGGCAAAGATCGCATTGGCCAGCGCCGGGGCGGCGGGCGGCACGCCCGGCTCACCGATGCCGCGCAGTTTGCCGCCATTCTCTAGCCCGCGCACCTTGATCTTCGGCGTCTGATACAGCCGCAGCCCTTCGTAGAGGTGATAGTTGTCCTGCTGTGGCACCCCGTCGCGATAGGTAAGCTCGCAGTTCATCGCATGGCCCAAACCCCAGATCACCGCCCCGGAAAGCTGCGCCTCAAAGTTCACCGGGTCCAATACGTGGCCCACTTCGGCGGCAACGAAAACGCGGTCGATCTTGAGGCCCGCATCGGTCTGGCTGACCTCGACCACCTCGGCCACCGGCACGCCGAAGGACAGGCAAAATGCCAGCCCCCGGCCCCGCCCCGGCCCAAGGTCTGCGCCCCAGTCCGCCATCTCGCCCACGGCCTCCAACACCCCGCGCGATGGCGCATGGGTGCATAGCCGCAACCTTTCCTCCAAAGGATCGACACCCGCCGCATGGCACATCTCATCCATGAAGCTCTCGTGCAGGAAGCCGTTGCCCGACGCCCCGACCGAGCGCCACGAACTCACCGGCACCATCGCGGGCACCCGGTGGCCGGTGACACGGTAGTCGGGGATCGCAAACGGCTGATCCCACGCCCCCGCCACGATGGCGATGTCGGGGCCGAAAACCGGCTGGTTCAGCCGCGCCATCTGCGATTCCGCCGTCGAGGGTGCGGCGATGGCCAGATCATAGGCCGCGATCTGCCCGTCTGTGACTTTGCCACGCGCCCGCGCCATGGCCAGCGGGCGGGGGAAGTCATGGGTGAAATCCTCTTCGCGCGACCAGACCATCTTGATCGGTGTGCCCGGCATCTGCTGCGCCACTTCGACGGCACGCAGAGTATAGTCATCCTCCAGCCGCCGCCCGAAACTGCCGCCCGACATCAGCACATGGATATGCACGTTCTCGGCGTCGATCCCGGTCAGCGCGGCGACATTGGCCTGCATGAAACGCGGAATCTGCGTGCCGGTCCAAATGTCGACGCGGCCCTTCTCAAGCTTCACCACGACGCTCATCGGCTCCAGCGGGGCGTGGGCGAGGTAGGGAATGCGGTACTCGGCCTCCAGCACATCGCCGTCGGAAAGGGCGGCGGACATGTCGCCGTCATCGCGGAACCGGCTGTCTTGGCGGTCTTCGGTAAAGGAGGCCGCGACCGCTCTGAACTGCTCCGCCGTATCGCCGGTATAGGGCGACGGCCCCCAATCGCATTCCACCGCCTGCGCGGCTTGAAAGGCCCGCCATGTATTGTCTGCAACCACCGCGACGCCGCCGGTGATCGGCAACACCGCCTTCACACCGCGCATCTTTTCGGCGTGGCCCGCATCAAATCCCATGATCTTTCCGCCCTGCGCCGGGTTGGTGCGGGTCGTGGCGTGGAGCATCCCTTCCATCGCCATGTCGATGCCATAGGTCTGGGTGCCGGTGGATTTCGGCACGATATCGGTGCGCATTTGCGCCTTGCCCAAATGCCGCCAGTCGCTGGGATCGCGCAGCACGACCTCGGTCACCGGATCAATCTCTGCTGCTGCGGCGGCGAGGTCTTGATAGGCCAAGCGCATCCCATCGGGCAGCACCACGGCGCCCGCTTCGGTCTTAAGCTGGCTCCGCTCCAGACCTGTCTGCGCCACCGCGGCGGCCAGCAGCGTTTCACGTGCCACAGCCCCGGCCATGCGCAAGCGGTCATACATATCCGGCACGGTAGAACTGCCGCCGGTCAGTTGCAGGCCCAGCAGTTTCCCCGCCACATCCGACGCCCCGCGCCCGGTCCGTGCGAGCAGCGTCTCTGAGGTCGCGGCAATCGGCATCGCTTCAACCCCGACCACGCCATTGTAATAGACCGGCGAAGGAGGGCCGGGCGTGATCTGAACCGCATCAAGATCGACGTCCAATTCTTCAGCGATCATATGAGCTTGGATAGAATATGCCCCCTGCCCCACATCGGCGCGCGGGGTGATCAAGGTGACACCGCTTGCGTCGATTTTGACGTAGGGTGTGATCGCCGCCGCGCCGGGGGCCAGCCCGTCAAGCAGCGGGTTTTTCAGGTCACGTTTATAAAGATAGGTGCCAAAGGCGACGCCCCCGGCAATAGCCGCAGAGCCGACGATAAAACTACGGCGGGTGATGATGCGCAGGCGCGACATATTCAGGCCCCCCGCAAACGCGCGGCGGCGCTGTGGACCGCAGCGCGGATGCGCGGATAGGTGCCGCAGCGGCAGAGGTTGCCGCTCATCGCGGCGTCGATCTGATCGTCCGTCGGCTCGGGGTTCAACTCAAGCAACGAGGCTGCTTGCATGATTTGCCCCGATTGGCAGTAGCCGCATTGCGCCACTTGATGCTCGACCCATGCCGCCTGCACCACATGCAGCGCTTCCGGCGTGCCCAAGCCTTCGATGGTGGTGACATTGCCATTCACATCCGCCGCCCGCAATTGGCAAGACCGCACGGCCAGCCCGTCGACGTGCACGGTGCAAGCACCGCATTGCGCAATGCCGCAGCCGTATTTCGGCCCGGTGATTCCCAACTCGTCGCGCAAGACCCACAGGAGCGGCATGTCGTCTTCCACGTCCACTTCGTGGACCGTGCCGTTAACCGTCAATTCCATCGGTGATCCTTCCGCCCTGTTGGCCTTAATGTAAACGGCGGCGCATATCGCGCAAGGCCGCGCGCGGCGGGTCGCGCAGCGTCATCTTGTCAGGGGATGGCCAGCAGGTGCCGCCCCTTGGCCTATTCGAGGTCTTGTGCCGTGAGGGCGCGGTGGATCTCGCGGCGCACCAGTTTGCGCACATTGCGGGTGATCCGTTCGCCCAAAGCGCCTTGCAACTCGGCGCGGACGATCTCTGTCACCAGATCGCGCAGCGCCTCTTCGTCAAGGAACTGGTCATCGCCCGCCACGCCTTCGTCTTGCGCAGAGACGGTATAGCCGAATTCCGGTGCGGTCGCCGCCGGATCGGCGACACGCGGGCCGCTATCGGCAAAACGGCGCACCTGTTCTTCGACCTGCGGTGTCGAGGGCTGCGGGCGGTGCGGGGCCGGTTTTTCGGCCTCTACCGTTGCCGTGTCGGCGATCGGTGCCTCTGGCGCCTCTAGCTCCGCATCGTCTTTCCACTCCATCGCCGGGGGCTCTGTACCGGAATAGTCGTTGTCGCCGGGGGCGTCGGGGTCCCAATCGTCAGAGATCTTGCCGATGGCTGTCTCCAACGCGGCCAGCTTGTCACTGCGGTTTGCGCCCGTGGCCTTGGCCACCGCCTCGGAGACGGTCCGGGCCTTGGCCTCAACCTCCGCCGCGGCGTCTGAAACGGGCTCTGAAGCGGGGGTGCCGTAGTCTTCGGCATGCAGATCACTGGGATCGTCATGCAGCATGTCATAGTCCAAAGGCGAGACCTTGGCGGGGTCAACGGCGGCGGGCTGCGGGCGGTCTTTGCCGTCCGAGGTGGCCACCCTGAGCGCCGGGGTCAGCACCAAACGGTCGCTCGACGCGCTTAGCGTTTTGTCGGCTGGGGGGGTGGCAGGATGGCGGCCGGAAACGAAGGGACGCTCTGTCTCGTCGGCACTGTCATCCTCTTCGGTCTGCATGGCTTGGGTAAGGCTCAGCGGCTGCGGCGTGGTCTTGGGCAGCTCGCTGGTCTCATCATCGGAATCAGGGCGTGCTGGGCTGGCAGTGGTGGCACGCAGCGACAGATTCGGGGTGAAGTCCTCCGACGTGATCTTATCCGCCGCGGTCGAGCGCATGCTTTTGAACTCTGCCCCCTCGTCCTGCTGCTGGGGGGCAGCAGCCTGAGCCTCGGCGTCGGTTACAGGACCGGGCGCCTCAACGGGGCTGGGCACCGACGCAGGGCTGGACGTTTGCAGGGGACGCTTGTCTTCAGACACCAATCGGCGAATCGACGACAGCACGTCTTCCACCTCCGCATTTGTGACGGGTTCGGACATATTTCTCTACCACTCTTGCCTCGCGGATAGCTTAACCGCGCGGGAGGATTCTCACAATGGGGCGGTGCAAAATGCCAAACGACCGTGCGGAATGTCAGTCTTTTTGCAACGCGCGCAGCACGCGATCCAGCGCTTGGCCCTCTTTGGAGTATTTAGCAGGGGCGTCCTTAACAAGGTTGTAATAGCCCCCCGCGTCATAGATCTGCACCGGCAGCTTTAAGTCCTGCGCGGTCAGACGGCCCGTGGCCGCCAGCACGGAATAGGCCGCCACATAGAGGTTGGCGCGGGCCGACACGCGGGTCGATTCCGCATCCAGCAGCGATTGTTCGGCATCCAGCACATCCAATGTGGTGCGCGCGCCGAGGGTGGCTTCTTCGCGGATGCCGCGGAAAGCGATACGCGCCGCTCGGATCTGCCGGTCGGAGGCTTCCAACTGCGCCCGTGCCGAGGCCAGAGCCGCATAGGCATTGCCCACTTCCTGCTCGACGTCTTGGCGCACCACATGCAGGTTCGCACGCTGTGCGTCACGCTGCGCCATCGAACTGCGCACGGCCGAGGACAACGCCCCGCCCTGATAGATGGTCTGCCCAACCTGCACCCCGACGCTGCCGCTGCGGGTATAGGCCTCACTGTCGAAGGTCTCGTTCAGGCCATATTGGCCGTTCAGCGTAATCCGAGGGGCCATGGCCGCCTCGTTGGCTTCGACGCCAAGATCGGCAGCCGCCACCTGATGCTGTGCGGCGATGATCGACGGGTGGGTGCGCACGGCCAAGGCCTTGGCCGACGCGAGATCACCGCCGATATTCGGCAGGCTCGGCGGTTGGCTGAGGTTGCCCGGCGCACGGCCCACCGCGTTGCGATATTCCTCGACCGCACGCAGCAGCGTGCCTTCGGCCCCGGCCAGCCCGCTGCGGGCATCGGCAAGCTGCGCTTCGGCCAAGGCCACATCGGTGCGGGTAACCTCGCCCACGTCGAAACGATCCCGCGCGGCGCGCAGTTCTTGGGTCAGCAGCCGCAAGTTGTTGTTGCGCAACTCGACCGTTTCCGAGGCTTCGATCACGCCCATATAGGCCGCAACCGCGCGCAGAAGCACCTGCTGCTCTAGGTTCACCAAGGCCTGACGGGTGGCCAGCACGGTTTCTTTCGCGGCCTCCACCCGATAGGCGCTCGCGCCGAAATCATAGAGCAACAGCTCACCGATCAAGCTGATCGACGCCTTGAGACTTTCCGTCGACTGCGCCGGCAGCAGCGAAGAGCTGCGCGTGGTGCCGAAGCTTTGTGTAAGCCCCGCCGCCCACTGTAGCACAGGTTTCAGCGTCGACTTCGCCGTGGCCACATCCTCATCGGCGGCGCGCAGGAGCGCGCGGTTCTGGTTAAGCAGACCTGAATGCTCATAGGCCCCCACCAGCGCGTCGGCCAATGTTTCCGCCGAGGCCTGCCGCGGCAGGGCAGCGCCGCTCGCCAAAACAAGGCTCACCGGCACCGCGATGGCAAAACGTTTAAAGGTTTTCGTGAAACTATTTGCGCTCATGGCTCAATGCCCCTGAATGGCTTTTTTAGACCTTTTAGACCGGCCCATAGGCCGATCGGGACGGGTGCCCCTACCCTGAAAGCGTCGCGGCGCGCGATACGGATCGGCGCGCCATCTTTCGCTTACAGCTGGAATTCTGCATGACGTTCAAAGCCACGCAGTACCGGCGCACCGGCGTTAAATTCGGGCCGCCAGGACACCTGGCCACCGCGTTTATAGCCCACGCGCACTTCGCCCAGACCCCGATCCATAAAGAGACAAGCAATACGCCCACCCTCTTTCACCTGCTCCAACAGGGCTTCGGGCACGTCGCCCACCGCCCCTTGAATGATCACAACGTCATAGGGACCATGCTGCGGCGCGCCTTCGGTCAGCGGGGCGACATGCACGATCACATTGTCCGCTCCGGCCTGCGCAAGCGCCTCCTGCGCCTCGGCGGCCATCGCCTCATCTTCTTCGACGGCGACGACGGCCTCGGCCATATGGGCGATCACGGCGCTGGAGTAGCCCATGGCGCAGCCGATATCGAGCACCAGCTCGTCGTTCGTGATGTCAAGGTGATCGAGCATTTTGGCCAATGTCCGCGGATCAAGCAGCACGCGATCCTGCCCCAGATCAAGGTTCTCGCCCAGATAGGCGGCCTCGCGCTGCGCGGCGGGCACGAAGTCTTCGCGCTGCACGGTCAACATCGCGTCGATGATTGGAAACTTGGTCACATCCGAAGGGCGGACCTGCGTATCTACCATGGTTACGCGGCGGGCGGCGAAATCACTCATCAGCTAAACTCATTCGTTCAGGGTGTCTGAAGAGTGATGTGCCACATTGCCGGGCCAGCGGCAACGCCCTGACCGCATTTTCACACGCATATGGGTCTTGCGGCCTTCCTCGTGATCCGTTAGCAGTGCGCCAACCACCGGTCGGCGAGTTGGCGGAGTGGTTACGCAGCGGATTGCAAATCCGTGTACACCGGTTCGATTCCGGTACTCGCCTCCATTTAAAACCAATGACTTAGCCTCATTCTCTCGCGTCTGCTGCGAGCATTTTACAGGCCATTTTACATTTTCGTTCATGTTCTGCCCTCCTTGGCTGTGTTTAAAAGGGTCAGAACCGCGTCGGTTTCGTCCGGTGATACTTGTGCATATCGCTCGATCATGGCGGCTGCCGTGCGCAAGGACCAACCCATGCAACCGGCTATCTGTGCCAAGGACAGACCAGCGCGCAGCAATCGCGTTGCAGCGGTGCCTCTGGCGTCATAGAGCCGCAAGTCATAGCCGAGCCGGTTTGGCGTCAGACCAGCCTTGTTGCGCCACTGGCGCACACCCTCAGAGGCCCGGTGTTCAGTCAAAGGACCACCGCTGGCATTCGCTAGGATAAGCAACCTGTCATTCGGGGTGGCATCTATGATTTCGGCCATTGCTTGACTGACCGGAACGAATGCAGATTTACCGCGCTTATTTGTTTTAATGCGAATACGACGGCCCCCGGGCGTAGATTCAATGTGAGCCTTGGAGAGCCTGACCAAATCACCGGGGCGCATTCCGGTTTCGCAAGCGGTGACCAAAATACGGCCAACCCATTCGGGCGCGCGCTCCCGCACGGCTTCCACCTGAACCGGGGTCCAGACTACGTCTGAGCGATCAGAGCGATATACCTTTGCGAAGCTGCAATGATGCTCTGCTATCTTGCCTTGTTCCCGCGCCCAATTGAGAATGCGCGTCACCACTGTTCCAGCGTAGTCGTATTGCTTTGGCGAGTAGTTCCACTTCGATCGCCATTGGTTGACCTCGGCACGAGAGGCCGCGTCCTCAAACATCGCCACAGGGTCAGACTCAAATTCGACAGCGAACCTCATGGCCCATCGGCGGTAGTCCGACTGCGTGCGCGGCTTTAGGGAGAGAAATTCAGCCGATGAGATATAGGCGTCAACAACGGCTTCTGTCATTAGGGCACCTCGATTTTTGAACAATTTTTGGTAGTTTGGCGGCGCGGGCGGCCTGAAGCAGGATCGTGGCTTTCGTCTGGCAATTGGCAGAGCCTCGCAACCGCTGTATTGCGGCCTTCAAGCCTTGTTTGTCATGCTTTGACGCGTGATCGGTTCTTGGATCGCCCGGTATTCACGCCGGACACGGGTTGATGCGGCGCAGTTGAACGAGGCGTCGCATGTTATATGCGAGGTTCTTCATCCCGATCCTAGCCTTGGCTCGCACCAGACCAATGCTACGCACAAGGGTGCCACCCATGTCGTTGGTCTGTGCGCCGAATACATGTTCCACCCGGACCCGAACGGTGGATTTGGTCCGATTGCTGCCCTTGGCCTGATCTGTGAGAGGTTTGCCGCGTTTCCCCTTACGGTGGATGTGACTTTTCAGCTTCCGCGCGCGCAATTTCGCCTCCGTCTCCTCGGACCGATAGGCCGCATCCGCCCACACACCGGAGCCGGTATTGCCTCGCATCAGCAGGTGATCCACCGCTTGACTGTCATGCAGCGCGGCATCGCTGACGTGATAGCGCCGGACCAGCTTGTGCTTTCGGTCGACGTTCACATGGTTCTTGTAGCCGTAATGGCTCTTGCCGTGCTTTTTCGTCCAGCGCGCGTCCACGTCCTTCTGGCTGCGCTTGGCGGGCTTGTTTTCCCAATGCTCGGGGTTCTCGCCCTTCTTGATTGACGCGTTCTCGTCGCGCGTGTTGTGATTGCGCGGCACCGCCACAATAGAGGCATCAAGAATTTGCCCACCCCGAGCGATATACCCCTGCCGCGCCAAATACCCGTCAAATTGACGAAACAGCTCTTCCACCTTGCCCGCCTGCGCCAGCGCATCGCGATACAGCCACACCGTCTTTGCATCCGGCACCCGGTCCGCAAGGCTAAGTCCCAGAAACCTCATAAAGGACAGCCGGTCACGGACCTGATATTCGATCTGATCGTCCGACAGGTTGTAGAGTGCGCTCAGCACCAGCGTCTTGAACATCAGCACAGTGTCCATCGGCTTGCGGCCTGCGCGCGACTTGCGCTCCGCATCAGGCTTGCGCCAAACCTCATCCAAAATAGAACGAAACTCCTCCCACGGCACGACCGCATCGATCTCAACCAATGGGTCCTTCTTCGCGTCAAGGCTCGCATAGCGGTCGGAAAGATCAAAGAAACCCATCTGCGTCATTGCCGTCTCCCCTGTGCCGGTTCGTCCCATCAAAGATAACGCAGCACCGGGGTTGGGGCAATTTTTAGAGGTGCCCATTAACGTATTTGGCTTGGGCGATGCTCTCGCCATTGTGGCTGAATACGCTGTGAAAAAATTGGGGGACTTAGGAAATGGGCGTGCATCCTTCCAAAAGCCTGTGCCTTTGCGACCGCGAAGCGAAAAGTAATAGCACACAGTGCCATCGACCAGCTTTGCCTTGACCCGGTGAACTTCTGGGGGGAGGTTACCGCGCGGCATTACGCGCCCGCCTTGCCATGATAAAGCCATTCGCCGAACCATCAATAGACTCGGATAGCCCCTGTGCCTCATTCAGTCGGCGACGAACAAGCGCGGGGTCGAAAAACCCGCGCCGCCCGGGCACCGGCGCAATCCTCATGCTGGCGCACCAATCACGAAAGGCAGAAGTCGTACCGGAATAACCCATTCTCGCGGCGAGATCGTCAGATGAGATGAGCGATATTTGCATAGTGGTTTGATCGGCTTTCATGCGCTCACCCATCCGAAAGCTCTTTGAAAATCGATATCGAGGGATTTGGCGATCTGTGCGCAAAGCAAAGTGAGGTTCATCACCACGCGGGGGGAGCCATCTGCACCGTTGACGCAATCAATCAGCATAGCCGCTTGCCTGAACCCATCCACGCCAGCGACTGCCGGGTCTGCGTCGGATACGATAGCAAGCGCACCATCTTCGTCGTAACCCGCGCCCACGGCATAAACCAAAAGAGTTTGCCCCTGCCCGAACAACTTGCAAGCGAAGCGATCCTGTGCAGGTTCCAGCGGCGCACCTGCATCGATTAGCCGGGGGCCATTGATCCTGCTAGAATATGCGAAGTCGGCACCAATGCGATAGGCTACCTCTACCTTGGTTCCGGCATCCACAAGCGCCAAAGCTATCGCCCCTTGAACCACGGCCTCTAGCGAAATTTGACGCTTACGTCCCCGGCCCGGGCCACTTGCCTCGTGGGCCTGAAACCCGGATTCTATGTAAATTTTTCCTTGCTCAAGATGCGATTGCCACCGCTTGGACGTGTTGCCCATCGCGGCCAGCGCCACATCAGAGGGAAAGAAAACTGTGTCGGTCATACCCATGACTAGCTCCATCAGAATTAAAAAGGAATGCGCTTGGGTATTTTCTAAGGGACAAGGGTTAATGGGTTCGTAAACGCTGCGAGCGGCAGCAAGTTTTGGCGGCAACAAATCACAGATAGGTCATTGGAATATAGACATATCCTCAATATTTAACAAACAGTGAACCTATTGCAAACGAGCCAGTTTCTTCAACGGAAGGGGCGGATCCCGGACCTTTGCTGCAAGAGCTCATAGCAAGATTTGTAGACGCTATAGCGGCCATTCAATCTGGCCTAGATGACCGATGACTCATCAGTGACATAACGCCTTCCTCTAAACTCTTACGATGAAAGGCATAATCCTCAGATACCAGTTCACTTGACGCTGATAGTTACCAAACATGTGGAAGTTCTTTTCGATCCATTCAGAAATTTCGCAATTAGGCCTTCACACTACGATAAAGAGGATAGATGGTCATAATGATCAACTTAAACCTGAGTAAACAAATTTATGCTTTATCGCAAACTTACCAACTGGACAAACTTAGCTCAAACGAAGGGCCTACTTTTTTTCGTTCAACGTTTGGATGAACTCACGTTCCCATACAGTCTTGATAGCTACAAAGCATCTACAACTGGTATTATAACACTTGTTGATGAAGCTCTTGAGTTACTGAATGATCCGCACATCGTATCTGGTAATTTCGGTGCCGTGAAGCATGTTCTGGATGAGTTGGGACTTCGCCTTAAAGGCAACTTCGTAGCAAAAAAGGTTTTCAATTTTGACATCGATAGCGTGCTTTCTGGGAATTTGGAAGGTAATATCACGGCAACCATCAGAAAGCTAAAAGTATTTAGGTCAGAAATGGACCCAGAGACATATTTAGGGGAGATAACGCATCTAGTAATTAGTCATGATCAGGAAAAACCCAAAAAGTCTCAACTAGAGCTTTTGGCTAGGGAGTTTGCTTCTCTGTTGCAGTATCTGGGCGTATCTAGAGACCACATCAACGATGCCCTAATCAAAGCGTTCTATGGTGAAACTGAAATAAGGGACACGACTTCTTTTCGAGGTTTTTGCAAGGTGGTTTATCCCCACTCGCACAAGTTTCGCGTAGGAATCACTGCTTCAAAATCGATCAATGATGTTAGTTTTGACGTTCTAAGAAGTAATGGTATCTTGCCCTATCCTCACATAAAAGATGACTTTGATGAGGACGATAAGACCTTCGTGGAAGCCCTTGAATGTTATAAAAATATTAGCGACGGTGAATTGCTAATTTGCCATGTTTCCGCGCCGGATGCCAACGCAGCCGCAACAATGGCCACAAAGAGAATTACTGAAGCAATTAGTTTTCAGAAACTATTTCATCACAAGCTCGAAGTTAATATTGCTAGCACTGCAGTCACTGAACAAAGTTGCTGTGCCGAAGATATACGCACAGTGCCAGCGTTCAATAATCACATGCATTTTATAAGGGATATGAAAGCACTAAAGGCAATCAGCGCCGCGAAACGGTGTCATGAAGAGCTAAGCTTGGACATTGGACCGGATGCGCGAAAGTTCGCGAATATTGTGAATATGCATGGGGTTAGCTTGTCATCCACAAGCAATGATATTCAGATCGTGAATTTATGGACATGTATCGAAACACTGGTGCCTTCCGAGCAGACAGCTTCAAAAATTTCGAATGCTGTGAAGAGGGTTTCTCCCATTTTGGCTTTGGGATACTACAAGCGTAAGCGGTGGCCCGGGGTCACGTTGTAGGGTGTGATCCGCGCTGCGAGAACGAACGCATCTTATGACGGGGAGTGCGTTTCGCAATGTGCGCTACAAATTCGTTTCTCAGATCGCTTGGCGTTGAGATTTATGCGTCCGGCCACCGCCGCTGGTCGGATAGTGCAAAGGCACAGGCGGTGGCGGAGACGCTTGAGGTCGGTGCAACGGTGAACGCTGTCGCTGAGCGATATGGCATCCTTCCGAACCAGCTATCGGCGTGGCGTCGTCTGGCCAAACAAGGAAAGCTGTTGCTGCCGGCGCCGGAGGCCGCTGAGCCGCTCTTCGCTCCACTGGTGGTTTCTGCTGGGCCGGAAGAGCCCACAGAAGCTCTGACTGTTCCGAATGAGGCGATCAGATTGATCTTTGGAGAGATCGCCATCGAGCTGCCGCTGCAGACATCTGCCTCCCGGATTGCAGAGATCGCCCATGCGCTTGAAGCTTCTTCATGCTGATGCCATCGCAAGGCGTTCGGATATTGGTTGCGACGCGGCCGGTGGACTTCCGTAAAGGACACGATGGATTGGCTTCGATGGTGCAGTCGGCATTGGCCCAAGACCCCTTTACCGGAACAGTCTTTGTATTCCGCGCCAAACGGGCCGACAGGATGAAGATTCTGTTCTGGGACGGCAGCGGGCTCGTGATGACCTACAAGCGACTTGAGGAGAACAACTTCATTTGGCCCGCCATTCGAGATGGCGTGATCACCTTGAACCGCCCCCAATTCGAGGCGCTTTTTGCAGGGCTGGACTGGCGCCGGGTGCGCTCTTTAGAACCCCGCAGACCGGCTGCGGCAGAGTGACTCGGGGGCGCAAAAGGCCTGCCCATTTGGGCGTAAATCAAGCTATACTCCGGGCATGTCCGACCTGCCGCCCATCGATATATCTGCCATCCCCGTGAGCCAGCGTGAAGCTGTCTTGGCGGTGCTGCGCGAGAACAAATCGCTGAAGCAAGAGACGACCGGGCTACAAACCAAAACATCTGAGCTGGAAGTTTTGGTTAAGCGTCTGGAGCACCTCATTGCCGAGCTCAAGAACGCCACACATGGCAAGCGCTCGGAGAAGTTAAGCGAGGATGAACGGCAGCTGGCTTTTGAAGACCTTGAAGTTGCCGTCGCTGAAGTTGAGACTCAGCAAGCTGAGCGGGCGCCCTCAGAGGCAGGGCCTCGCAAAGCTGCCCGGCGCAATCGTGGCAATCTTCCCGCAGGCCTCCCGCGGGTTGAGCGGGTGGTCGAGCCTCAGAGTTTGAACTGCCCCTGCGGGTGTGGCGAGATGCACCGTATAGGCGAAGACCGCACCGAGCGGCTGGATATCATTCCAGCGCAGCTGCGTGTCATCGTCACCGTTCGCCCCAAATATGCTTGCCGTTCCTGCGCTGAAGGTATCACGCAGGCCCCGGCTCCTGCGCATCTGATCGAAGGCGGGTTGCCGACTGAGGGCGCCATCGCACATGTGCTTGTCAGCAAATTCTCAGACCACTTGCCGTTGTATCGTCAAAGCCAAATCCTTGCCCGCTCCGGCATCGATATCCACCGCAGCACTTTGGCCGATTGGGTGGGCACAGCGGCTTTCCATCTGAGCCCTGTCGTGGACCGCTTGGCTGAGCATCTAAAAAAGTCCGGCAAGCTATTTATGGATGAGACAACGGTCCCCGTTCTGGACCCGGGTCGAGGCCGCACGAAGACAGGATACCTTTGGGCACTGGCGCGCGATGACCGAGGATGGGGTGGAGATGATCCGCCAGGCGTTGTCTTCACCTATGCCCCGGGTCGTGCAGGGCAGAATGCAGAGCAGATATTGCAGGGCTTTGACGGCACTCTGCAACTGGACGGCTATGCTGGCTACAACCGACTGACGCGCCCGTCGCGCAAAGGCGGCGCGCCGATCAGCATCGCGTATTGTTGGGCACACGCGCGGCGCAAGTTGAAAGAGGTCTTTGATCGAGACGGCTCAGAGATCGCCGCAGAAGGGCTGCGTCGGATCGCAGAGTTCTACCGCATTGAAGGCGAGAACCGTGGGATGGGTCCCGGTCAGCGCCTCTCGGCACGTCAGACCCGCACGGCGCCATTGGTTGCAGAGTTCGGCGAGTGGCTTCAGAGCCAACGGCGCCGGATTTCCTCGAAGTCCCGTCTCGGCGAGAAGTTGACCTATATCCATCGGCAATGGAGCGGGCTGCAGACCTTCCTGCACGACGGCCGGGTCGAGATCGACTCCAATGCAGTCGAGAACCTGATCCGCCCAATTGCATTGACGCGAAAGAATGCGCTTTTTGCCGGTCACGACGAAGGTGGCCACGCCTGGGGCCGCACCGCATCTCTCATTGCCACGGCGAAGGTCAATGATGTCGAACCGTTCGCATATCTCAAAGCGACGCTTGAAGCGATTGCAGCAGGCCATCCGGCCAATCGCATCGACGACCTGCTTCCGTGGAATTTCCAGCCGTCAAGCTGATCTCAAGTGCCGCGTAGCCGCCGCTTACTGAAAGCTCGGATTGTTGCTGAGACATTGATTGAAGGCGAGACGGTCAAGGCGGTGGCGAAGCGATACGAACTGATCCCCAGCACCGTGTCGGATTGGCGGCGGTTGGCGCGCCAGGGCAAGCTGGTTCTGCCAAACCTGGATGGCATGGATTTTGTGCCGGTCGAGATTGAAGCGCCTGCGCCCGAGGCCCAGCCTCTGGCGGCGACATCCTCCGGCACGATTGATGTGATCAAAGGCGATGTCACCGTTCGTCGTGATGCGGCGGCGACTGCGACTGCGACACGGATCGCTGAGATCGCCCGGGCTTTGGTCACGTGATCACGCCGTCCCACAAGGTGCGGATTTTTGTCGCCAGTGATCCGGTGGACTTCCGCAAGGGCCACGATGGGTTGGCTGCTCTGGTTCAGAGCCAACTGCGTCAGAAGCCTTTTGATGGGTCGGTCTATGTGTTTCGGTCTAAGCGGGCGGATCGGCTGAAGTTGCTTTATTGGGACGGCAGCGGGCTTGTGATGGCGTACAAGCGGCTGGAGGATAACAGCTTTACATGGCCTGCGATCAAGAACGGGGTGATGCGGCTGGAACCGGCCCAGTTTGAGGCGCTGTTTGCGGGTTTGGACTGGCGGCGCGTGCGGCCTCTGGAGGTGGCAGCCCCAGCTGCGGCGGAGTGACTCACTGGCACGTTTGCACGGGTCATTCGGCCCTTGTTTTGCTATGGTATCGGTCATGACTGCACCTGACGAATTGCCTGATGACATTGCCGAATTGAAGGCGATCATCCGTGCGCAGCAGGATCAGAATGCGCGGCTGGAAGCCTTGGTCGCTTCCTTCAAAAAGGCGCTCTTCGGGGCCAAGTCCGAGAAGATCGATCCGGCCCAATATGAGCTGGAACTCGAAGATATCGAGACGGCCATCGCGCAGGTGGAAGCCGAGATCGACGCCGACGCGCGCACCGCGCCTGTGCGGCCCCCAAAGCCTCGCCAAACTAATCGCGGATCACTGCCCAAACATCTGGAACGGGTGGAGGTTGTCATTGAGCCAGAGTTGTCATGCGCGTGTGGAACTGAACGTCATGTCATTGGCGAAGATGTCAGCGAACGCTTGGACATCATTCCGGCGCAGTTCCGGGTGATTGTCACCCGGCGGCCCAAATACGCCTGCCGGTCCTGTGAGGGTGGGGTCACCCAAGTGCCCGCACCGGCCCACATTATCGCAGGTGGCATGCCGACCGAGGCCACGCTGGCGCATGTGCTCGTCTCCAAATACGCGGATCACCTGCCTCTTTACCGGCAAGCACAGATTTACAGCCGTCAGGGGATAGATCTGGATCGCTCGACCTTGGCGGCGTGGGTTGGCAAATCGGCGTTCGAATTGACCCCGGTTTATAATGCGCTCATGGACGACCTGAAACGCTCCACCAAGCTCTTTATGGATGAAACGCCCGCGCCGGTTCTGGCACCCGGGCGCAAACGCACAAAAACAGGATACTTTTGGGCGCTTGCCCGCAATGACAAGCCATGGAGTGGTGATGATCCTCCCGGTGTGGCCTTCACATATGCCCCGGGACGATCCGGCCAGCACGCAGATAATATTTTGAACGGCTTTAGCGGCACCCTGCAGGTGGACGGCTACGCAGGCTATAACCGCTTGCTGAAACGTCCGACGCAGGATGTGACGCTGGCCTATTGCTGGGCCCATGCCCGCCGCAAACTGCATGATGTTACCCAATCCGGAGCGGCACCAATCGCGCAGGAAGGTCTGAACCAAATCCAGGCACTCTACCGCATCGAAAAAGACCTGCGCGGCCTGTCTGCCGACCAACGCAGCGCTGCACGACAGAAACGCTCAAGACCCATCATCGATGCCTTCGAGCTTTGGCTCGCACAAAGCCGCGCCCGCGTCTCAAGCAAATCTCCGACTGGAGAAGCCCTGAAATACATCGCCAAATACTGGGACGGGCTGTGCCTGTTCCTCACCGATGGCCGCATCGAACTCGACAACAATCCAGTCGAGCGCACCATCCGTCCCATAGCCCTCAACCGCAAAAATGCGCTCTTCGCCGGACACGATGCCGGGGCGCAAAACTGGGCCGTCATCGCCTCCCTGATCGAGACCTGCAAACTCAATGGGATCGAGCCCCACGGCTATCTGTCAGGTGTCCTGACAGCTATCGCCCAAGGACACAAACAAACCGACATCAACGAACTGCTGCCTTGGAATTACGCCAAACCCGTGTGACCAGCGCACCGCTTACCTACAAGCGCCTTACAATAACGCTTCTAACAGATCTATTGCGTTGGGATAGGTATTGTTTTTCAGCCATCCTTAAGAAGTCAAAAATCGATAATTCCCTACCGTTGTATGAGAAGTTCATGCAGCTTTTGCGTGAAGAAGAGAATGACGCTGATTTAAGAGATCTTCTGACTAAGTGCCGTGATTTTGAGCTTCTGCGGTACCGCATCACATCTATCGTTGAATTGTTGCGCGACCCTGAAAAAGCACGAGCGCGCTTAGAGCAACATGAACGTCTTGTTACTTGGCAGTTTTATCGTATCTACAGATGCCGTAATGGCATTGTTCATGCAGGGGATAGCCCCAACCACACAAAATACCTAGTTGAAAGTGCTCACGATTACTTCGATCAGGCACTGAATTTCTGTGTAGAGGTTTCCTCATGGAAAGGCGGCTTCAATACCTTTGAATCTTGTTTTGATTTTGCGACATCAGAATATCAACGATACATGCGAAATTTGAAGTCTGATAGAGCAGCCATTGTTTGGCGAATTCCCAAGCAACGGGGGCGCGCTTTCATTTTTCAGGACTCACTGAAGTAAGCTAACTGACAAATGGAATACGGCCTTTGACCCGGCTGCAACGAACTGCTGCTTTGTCGGTAGATTGTTAGCCCACTCAACTTTGATAGTTTCATTCCTAGCAAATGGCCACTTCGACGGGCCGCATCGCAGCACTTTTATCTTGGGGCTATGTCCGCTACGGGCCGATATCGGCATTCCGTACATGCATTCGGACAGCCTACTTATTTGATCTTTCTGGGGTGTGCAAAGCGACTGGCGCGCAGCGGTTTTGCTGCGCGCCTTGCTGTCCTATTCCGTCACGATGTCGGTAACGGCAGCGAAGGCCTCGGGATGGCGCACCGCGATATCCCATTCGCTATGCGCTACGATCCGCACGTTTCCCTTGGGGGCCTCGGTCATTTCATCAACAATAATGTCGATACCGCCCCACTGGCCGATCAGTAGATCAGACCAGTTGCCAAAAATCATTGTAGACAGATCGGTGCCCGCGCCCTTCGTGCCATTAGCAGGAATCAAACCGGAGAACGCAGCCCGGTAACCGGCGATCATCGGGCCGTGCTGATCCATTGTTAGGATCATCTGCTGCGCCCCATCAGCCATGGCCAGCGAGAGCAGACGACCTTTCACCTTGTAGTTAGTTAGGTAGCCATAGGCGTTTCCTGCGATATTTGCCCCCTGCACCTCTGACATTAGCCGTGTGATGAACGGGAATTTAGGCGTACCACCGTCTGGGCCAATCTCGACGGACCCAATGCCAGGCATGTTGAGAATGCCGCGCGGCTCAATGGCTGTCCCAGCACCGTTGATCGCCGCAAGGTCAACCGCAACAGCGATTTGGCGGCGTAAGTCATTCTGCAAAATGGCGTCCAGCCCGGGGACCGATTGCTTGAGTTGCCGGCGGCTCATGCGAGTGTGCGCGCTTAACTGGCGCATCCCCAAGGTGATGGCATCAAAGTCAGGGGTGGATTCGAGCGCTTCTGAGTCCTCGGCGATCCACTGCGCGCTCGTACCGGCTGGCATACGCGGCACCGATACGTTCTGTCGCAAGCCGGGCAACACGGTGGCGCCGAGCTCCATCACCTGCGTTTCGGGGCGCAGAGCGTCAATAAAGGCATCACCGGCCTGCTGGGTGCCGATCAGTGATGCGGCGTTTGAAGTGGTCAACAGATCACGCTCAGCCAGCGCAACTTCGGGAACATAGAGGCCGTTGGGGGATTTGCCCATCTGACGGGTTACTTCCTGCCCCACCTCGCGCTCAAAACCCGCCTCAGACCAGTCACGGGTCAAATGGGCATTCAGGGCGCGTGTGAGCGAGTACGGGCGTTCTCCGCTGCGTTTGATCGCTGGGGTGGTCACAATGGACTCGGTCGCACCATCGCGGCTGCCGATCTGGTCCATCACAAGGCTGCGAAAGCGGTCAACCGAGGTGCCATTTTCGATAGCGTCAGAGACTTCCGCATCCTGCATCTCAAACTGGCGGCCTATCGCTTGGATTTCCGCGATGCGACTGCGTTCGTTGATCACCGCGGTGTTGTTGCCGCCCGAGTTGGCAAGATTCGTATTTGCATGGGTCATTTTATGTACCGTTTTTTTGGGATTGGCTCGCTTGTCGCTGCCCGCAGAACGCCCGATACCAACGGTTTCGTCAGCGGGTACGGCAACAAGTGAAATTTCAAAGGGTTCCCAGCGGGTCGCCCTCGTGATCGGTAGGCCATCACGCTCGCCAGAGCGTTGAAAATCATGCACCCGGTAGCCAACCGAAACGCATTTGACCTCACCGGCCTTTACTCGGGCCAGCATCTTTTCGCCCTCGGCAGACCGGTCAAAGCGTACCACCGCTTGCCCGCGCCCACCGATTACTTTGGCCGTTTCCACGCACCCGATCATGGAATCAAGATCACGCTTGTGGTCTTTCAGCAATGGCGCAGTTCCCGAAACCAATCGGGTCAACAACACCTCGCCTTGTCTATGGCCGAGGATTTCCCAGCCATCGTCCCGCAGATAGGGTTTCTCTGAAGAGAAAGAGAGGGTCACCGAGCGACTTTCCGGGTCGCCCGGTTTCACCACCAAATCAAATGCAGCACGGGTCAGCTCCATGCCTTCTTGGACATCCTTCATTCTAAGCATCCTTATCTTAATATTTTGTAGGGGTGGCGTGCGGTTCCGGGCAACTATCTGCACGCACTGCAGCGGCGAGCCGGGCAACCCGATGCGGGTTCAATCCAAACAGCGGCGCATTCTTCGCGCGGGCCTCGGCAGTGAAAGCCTCAAGCCGCACTTGCCGGTCGCTCACAATGCCGCGTGGCGCATCCGGATTGAGACGATAGACAATCAGCGCGCCCGCGCCCCGTGTCAGGGCCGCTTCGATCATATCGGGTGCATTGCGCAGGCAATTCATTGCAACCGGCTGGGACACGCCCGCTTCGTAGAGAGCACGGACAAGCATCGCCAGCGATGCGGCAACCACATCGGCGCGGGTTGCCGCGTCAGTTTCGACTTTGTCATTCTGGTCGCTCATGGCTGACCTCATCAAATTTCCGGTTTCTGATGAATCCGAAAATCGAGGTGGTGCCCGGGCCGATCTGATCTGCAGATCATCGCAGGCCAAACGGCCATTGGCAGGGCAAAGACAACAACCACAACCCAAACCGCAAGTGTGCCGAGCCGGGCGAAACGCAGACCATCCATGCGCGCGAATTACCCATGCAGGATGAAGCCCCAAAGAACCTATGGCGGGTGGGGGAGGTGAAGCTGGTGGTGGCCAACCATTGTAGCCATATTTGTGGCTATATATGAATTTTCTCATATGTGTATACAGCCTCACCTCCTTCACCTTCTTTACCCACTCCTTTATTTTCAAATAGTTAGATAGAGAAAATAGGGTGAGGCAGAGGTGAGGGAGGTGAGGTAGCTCTACAACCTGCATTCCCCAGGTGGCGTGTCGTTTGAGGTGAAGATCGCCTGTATCCGATCGCTAGACAAGGATTTTCTGCCGCAAGCGGCACCTGCGGTCGCGCAGACTGCTGGATCTGGACGGATCAGACCGCGAAGCCGCTGTTTCCTTGCCCAGGGGCGGCGTTTTTCAGCGCAGCGGACAGATCTGTCCAGCCGCTTTCGTTCAGTTTGAGCGTGGATCGCGATCATGCGCATAGCGGTGGCGCTCGCAATCGGCGGATAGCGGCGAGGATGGCGCGTACCATCGTGCCGGTGACAGCGACCTCGGCCAGCTGGAAGGTGATGGTGCGGGCGTGACGGACCACACGTGCCCCGATCTTGATCAGCTTCAGTTGCAGGCTGGTCAACGACCAGTCGGCCATGGCTTCGGGCAGCTCGATGCAGCGCAAGAAGGTGGCCAGGTTGTACGCCAGGGCGTGCAGTTGCAGCCGCACCTCATTGTCGCGGAACTTCCGGCACGACAGCCGCGTCCAGCGAAAGGCGTATTTGCCCTCTTTGATGTGCTGCTCGGCGGTGCCGCGCTGGTTGTAGAACCGCACCACCCAGTCCGGCTCCATCGGCAGGTTGGTGACGATGAAGCCGACACGCGGGAACAGTTCGCCCGGATGCCATTCGATCTTGGCGATCACCCGGCGTTCCTTGTCCCAGGACGCCGCCTGATACTCGAATTCCTCGAAGAACCGCTTGACCTTGGTCAGTGACGGCCGCCCGACAGGGCGCGTTAGCCGATGCGCGATCTTGTCCTTGAGGACCGCGTTTGCGGGCAGCCGGATGGCGTAGAAGAACCGCGCTTCTTCCAATCGCTCATAGATCGCCGGGATCGCGTAGGCAGCATCGGCCCGGAAGAACCTGCCACCAAGGTCGCGCTCCGCGTAGCGCGCAATGACGGGGTCGAGAACATCACGCCAGCCATCGGCGCTGTGGACGTTGCCATGGCGCAGGGCGCAGCGTTCCAGCATCCCGAACTGGTTGAACAGAAAGTTGGGGTGATAGCAGCTACAGTCGAAATGGCCATTCCAGGCGGACCCTTCCTGGTCGCCATGGGTCGGGCTGACCGAGCTGTCCATGTCCAGAACGATGTACTTCAGCCCGTTACGGTCATGGAACCGGTCGATCCATTGCCCGTTCAGGTCGGCCAGCGCGGCACGGTTCCCGGCCAGAGCCAGCGTCTCGGTCTCGAACCGTCCCATCTGCGATGCCGAGGCCGCTTGTGCATCGACCGCTCTGCCGCCGACAACTTGGCGCATGACCGGATCGCAGGCGAGACGGTTGGCGTCGTTGACATCCTCGTATCCGGCCAGCCGCCCAAAGACTGATTGCCGGAACAGGCCGTCGAGCCGATGGACCGTGTTCTTGCCAGAGCGAGTATCGCGCAGCGCCGCTGACGCCAAATCGGACAACCCGAGCGCGTCATCAAGCTCGCGCATCACCAGAAGGCCGCCGTCGGAACTGAGCTGCGTGCCGCGAAATTCCAGCCGCACGCGAGGGTCGAAATCCACCCGATCTGCCCGTTGCAAGCCCGCACCCTCTGGGTGATCCATGAAACGCGCCCCTCGCAGCCTTCAACACCATGTTTTATATAGGAAATATAATGGTCAGGACAGCGAAATCAGCGCCTTACTTGGGAAATGTGGGCTACAAGTATCGCCGCTCTTCCCAGAAATTTTCGCTGCCGGACTACGACAACGCCTGCATTAGTTCCCTTAGCAAGAGGTGATGCCAGTGCTCTACCGCACCCAACGACCACACCGGGGCGCGGGATTGCGGTAGCAGCGGGGCGAAAATGCATGCGGGGGCGCGCTGACGCGGTGCCGGGCACAGACGCGCTATCGGGGAAATACAGGATCAGCAAGGAAACCGGCATAGCAATAGGCGATATGCCCGCAAGTTTGATTTCCCCCGGCGTGCCAAAAGGCCCCGTCCCCCGGCAACCTGACCTCACACGTTCACCCGCCTCACCTTGCAAAGCAAACCGGCGGCGGTGAGTTATGGGAAGTGGGATTTCCGGCACTGGAAGTGTTATCGGGGAGCCAGATAGAACACTATTGTTCCCCACAACCATTTTACGTGTTGTTCGTAACCTATTGATGCCCCGTAGGCTCTTGGCGGTGCATTTTACAGGAATATCGTTTAAAAACAGTTTGGTGTTTTGGATTGCAAATCCGTGTACACCGGTTCGATTCCGGTACTCGCCTCCATTTTATCTTTATGCATATCCGGTCGTTTTGCCCCCGTTGGGGGACGCTGAGTTAGCCGAAAGCGGCCCTTAACGTCTGCAGGCGCCCCCCCCCAGAAAAAAATGGCGGCTTTCCCCTAATAGGTAATGCCAGCCGCGGCACAGTCCCTCGCAGATACGAGAGAGAGGTCCGGCAGTTCGCCCGTCCCGTTACCTGAAGCAAGGCGGTCTACTGTAATTCCGCGGGAGTTGGCGAAAGGCTTTGGCTGTCCTGCACCAGCTTCCTTAATGCCCTCGTCATCATCTCTTGAAAGCCCGGCGATTTCTGCTGCCTCAACCTCTGCCTGCAGGCCAGCACAATGCTCTACGATCGCAATCATGACAACGCGGTCATCGGTATTGTATTCCACTTCGCCAAAATAGAGCGGTTCCGACATCGCCGCGCCCGAGAAGCACAGCGCAAGGCTCAATGTCGCGACAAACGACGGCTCGGCATTTCTCATCGGATCACCCTCAATATTCCTCGGCTAGATATTTGCGCATCTCGGCCACGGCCTCCGCCGAGACCGCGCCGCTCTGGCGGTCCCCGGTATTGCGCAGGTAGGTCAGCAGGTCGGCGATCTGCGTGTCGGTGAGTTTCCACGCAAAGGGTGGCATGGCCAGCATGCTGGGGATCGTTTCGGTCGGCTGGGCGCGGGCGCCGCCGAGGATGACACGGATCGCGGTCGAAGGATCCTTGGCGTGTAGTTTGTTCGACGTGCTGAGCGGCGCAAAGAAATAGGGCACGCCCGAGGCATCGGCCACGTGACAGGCAGCGCAATTGTCAAAGTAAAGCCCTTCCCCGGCCTCCATCCGCGCCGTCTCGGGGGCCTCTCCCGGCTCGCGCGCCGTGTCGTCGAGGGTTTTGAGATAGGTGGCGACGGACCGCAGGTCTTTCTCTTCCAGAAACTGGGTCGAAATCGAAACAACCTCGCCCATGCGCTGCATCGGGGCGGTATGTTTGGCGCGTCCGTATTTCAGGAACTCGAAGATATCGTCCTCGCTCCAATGCGCAATGCCGCCGTTCTCACCGCCGCGGATGTTCGGGGCGAACCAATTCTCCAGCGTACCGCCGCGCAGGTATTCATCGTCCTTGCCGGCACCGAGGATGTTCTTGCCGGTGTGACAGCCGCCACAGTGCAGCGGCCCATCGACGAGGAAACGGCCACGGTTCCATGCCTCGGAACGGTCCGGGTCGACCTCGAATTCCTCATCCTCGAAGAACAACAGCTTCCAGCCGCTCACCGACATGCGGATGTTGAGCGGAAACGGCAGATCGTTTTCCTCTTCCTCCACATGCACCGGTTCGAGCGATTGCAGATAGGCAAAGATCGCATCGGTCTGCTGTCGGGTCATCAGGGTGAAATAGGGATAGGGCATCGCCGGGTAGAGGTGGCGGCCCTCGTCGTCGATCCCCTCGTTCAACGCATTGTAGAAATCCTCGCGCGACCAGCGGCCCAGCCCGGTCTCGTCCTCCGGGGTGAGGTTAGCGGAATAGATCGTGCCGAAAGGTGTTTTTAGCGCCCGGCCCCCGGCAAAGGGGATGCCGTCGTTGTCGATATCCGTGTGGCAGGCTTTGCAGTCGCCCGCCTGCGTCAAGTAGCGGCCCCGCTCCACTTCGGAGGAGGCAAGCTCCTGCGCCTCAGCAGGAACAAGGCTCGCGCCGCAGAGGGCGGTGATCAGGGCCAGCCGCTTCATGCCTGCACCAGCGGGCCGGGGTCAGCTATATATTGATCGATGATCGCCGCGACCGACCAATAGGCCAGCGCCGCCACGGTCCCGGTCGGGTTGTAGCCCGCGTTTTGGGGAAACAGCCCTGCCCCGGCAACGAAGAGGTTGTGCAGGTCCCAACTCTGACAATAGCGGTTGCATACGCTCGTCTGCGAGTCGGCCCCCATGATCGTGCCGCCGGTGTTATGCGTGGTTTGATAGGGCATCGAGTCGTAGGATCCGTTGCGCTCGGCCACGTTGACCTCGCGCCCGCCCATGCCTCGGGCAATCTCTTCGGCCACCGGGGTGAGATGGGCAGTCAGCCGGCGGTCGTTCAGCGTGAAATCATAGGTCATGCGCAAGAGCGGCCTGCCATGTCGGTCGGTATAGGTGGGATCAAGATCGAGGTAATTGCTGCGATGCGCCATCGAGGCGCCGTGCACGCCCACGGTGGTGGTCTTGAGGAAATTGGCCCGGACCGACTGTTTCCATTCGCTGCCCCAGCCCGGCACGCCCTCAGGCACCGGATGGCTTTCGATGGGCCGCGCGTTGGTGGTGTAGCAGGCGATATAGCCGCCCCCGATAAAGCCCAGCCCGGAATGGTCGAAATTGTCGCCATTGTATTCATCCACCGCCATGCCGAGCGCGCCCGCGCCGACAAAGCCGTTGGTATATTCCTCATCGTAAAAGACCGTCGCGCCGGACATCACCTGATAGCAGTAGTTCTTGCCCACCACGCCTTCACCGGTCTGCGGATCATAGGGCGTGCCGATATCGGACAAGAGCATCAGCCGGGCGTTCTCAAGCGGGTAAGCACAGAGCACCACGACCTCGGCGGGCTGGAAGAATTCCTCGCCGCTGGTGTCGACGTATGTGACCCCCGTGGTGCGGGTGTCATCGGGGGATTTCTCGACCGAGAGCACTTCGGAATCCGTGCGTAGGGTGAAATTATCCCGCTTCATCAAGACCGGGATAATCGTGGTCTGCGGCGAGGATTTGGAATAGTTGCCGCAGCCGTGTTTCTCGCAAAAGCCACAATAGGTGCAGGGGGCCAGCTGCATCCCCAGCGGATTGACATAGGCGCGCGACATATTGGCCGAGGGCACGGGGAAAGGGTTCAACCCCATATCCCGCGCCGAAGCCTCGAACCGGTCCTGCGAAAAGGTCATCTGCATCGGCGGATTGGGGTAGTCATCGCTGCGCGGCCCCTCGAAAGGGTTGCCGCCCTCACGGATGTCACCCCGCAGGTTGCCCGCCGTGCCGGAGATGCCGCAGATCTTCTCGAAATAGTCGAAATGCGGCTCCAACTCGTCATAGGTGACGCCGTAGTCCTGCACCGTCATCCCCTCGGGCAGCGGGCCATAGCGTTCCTCGTTATGGCTTTTCGCGACGAAATCCGATGGCAGGAAACGGTAAGTCTGGCCGTTCCAATGCACGCCCGAGCCGCCCACGCCATTGCCCGGCAGAAAGGACCCCCAGTGCCGCATCGGCAGCGCCGTCTGTGCGCCGTTGTTGCGGAAAGTGACGGTGGATTGCGAGGCTTCCTGAAACATGCCGTGGCGCCAGTAATAGCGCAGTTCGTCCTGCGCGAAGGTGGTGGCGAAATCCGTGGGCGTGTCGCGCCACGGCCCGCGTTCCAGTGCCAGCACCTCCATCCCGGCGGCGGTCAGCTTCTCGGCGTAGATCGCCCCGGTCCAGCCGAAACCGACCAGAACCACGTCGACCTTTGGAAGCTGCTTCGTCATCGTGTCACCTCGTGTCTTATTCAGAGCTGTTCCAACCGGGGCGGCCCAATAGGCTGACCGGCGGCAGATCAATGCGCGCGCCGTTGTGGCCCACGAAATCGCGGTAATCATAGCGGGTGCCGGGGAAGCCGACGTAGTGCCACGCCACCATGTCCCGGTTGCCGCCGTAGATCGGATCGGCGAAATAGCCTTCGATGGTGTTTTTCAGGATCAGGTCAAAGAACGCCTTGGCCGAGACCGGGTCGAAGGTGATTTCCTCGTCGTCCATACCTTTGAGGATCTCGTCCTGTTGCGCCGCGCTCAGCGCGGCAAAACCGGCGTCCTGCTGTGCGCGGCAATAGGCGTCAAGTTCGGCAAGCGCGTGGCGGTAGAGCTCTGCCGGGGGGTGCTCGCTTTGATAGCCTTGGGTCGCCGTGCCTTCGAGGAAGGGGCCCTTCATGTACCAATGCTGCCCACGGCCATAGAACCCCGCCATCTGCCGGTCGAGGAAGGTGATCACATCAGCCTCAACCGCCCCCGGCCCGTCCCCATCCGAGGGGATCAGCCGCGCGCAGATCGCGGCGACGGCCTCGCGTTCATCGGGGGTAAAGAACCGATCCTCTTGGGTGCCGTAATACGGCGGCTGGCCCTTCAGGGGCTCCCAAGGCATCCCCTCGCCCCGGCCATAGATCGCGCCGAAGACAGCCGAAGGGGCGGCGATGGCGGTGCCGCCGAACAGCAAGGATTTCAGAATTTTGCGGCGCGTCGGAAAAGACAAGTGACCCCTCCAAGTGATGCGTGTAGCCTCGGGGCGTAATGCGCCCTGTGGTAGAAGCTGGATCGCTTTTACCGGGGGTCAAGGAAAATTGATCGGGCCGTGGGGAAACCCAACCGCGCCTCAATTCGTTTGGAACGATGTGCCCGCGCGCAGCGTTCCTCTTAAGGAACGACCGAAGGGAAAATAGACCTTGCTCAGCGATGCTTGGATCCGAACCTATTGTGGACCGGCACCGGGGCCGGATGATTTTTGGTTTCGCTGGAACTTCGATCCGCTCCTTCTGGCCGCTCTGTCTTTGCTCTTCTTCGTTGTCTTGCGCGCGCGCAGCTGCCACGGATTGGCTGCCGTGGGCGTTCTGGTGCTGGCCTTCGTCTCGCCCCTCTGTGCGCTTTCCTCGGCACTGTTTTCGGCGCGGGTGGTGCATCACGTGCTGCTCTTCGCCGTCGCCGCGCCGCTGTTGGCCCGCGCATGGCCCTCGCGTCGGGCGGGTGGTGCGATGGCGGCCTTCGCCGTCTCGGCCGGGGTGCTTTGGGGCTGGCATCTGCCGGCGGCCTATGACCTCGCGCTCTCGCACGTGGGGGTGTACTGGCTAATGCAGATTAGCCTGCTCGGTTCCGCCCTGTGGTTCTGGCGCACAGTGTTTGCCCCCGGCCGCACACCTGTCGAGGCACTGACGCTGCTCATCGCTGGTTTTGCGCAGATGGGTCTTTTGGGGGCAATCCTGACCTTCGCACCCGAAGCGCTTTATGCCGCCCATGCCGTTGCCCCCATGGACTGGGGCTTCTCGCCGCTGGCCGACCAACAGCTTGGCGGTATCCTGATGTGGGTGCCTGCGGGACTGCCCTATGCGGTCGTCGCCGGGGCCGTGGCACGGCGCGGATGGGCGACCCTGCGGGCGGGCAGCGCGTGAGCGGCTGGTTCCCGGTTCTCATCACGCTCTTCAAGGGCGTGCATATCGCCGCGCTTATCCTGTGGTGCGCGGGGCTGCTCGCCCTGCCCTTGATGCTGTCGCGCCATGATCCCGCTGGCACGGCGGCAGAATACAGTCGCATCCGCCGCGCCACTCATACGACCTATGCCATCCTCGTCACCCCCGCTGCCGTCGTGGCGGTGGTGGCAGGCACATGGCTGATCTTCTTTCGCGAGGTTTTCGTCCCTTGGCTTTATGCCAAGCTGCTGTTTGTCGCGGCGCTTGCCGCCGCCCATGCTTGGATTGGGCATCTGGTGGTGCAGGTGGCCGAGAAGCCAGAGAAACACCGCCTGCCCCGATCCTATCTGCCGATCACTGCCGTCGGCATCCCCGTCATCGCGATCCTCATGCTGGTTTTAGGCAAGCCCGACCTCTGGGACTTCCCCCTGCCCGGCTGGCTGCTTGAACCGCGGGGCGGTCAATTGCCCTTCGACGTGCCCAAACGATAATCAAAGACCAATTTGCCCCCATGCCAACCCGTGAACCCCACCATCACCGCGCCCAGCCCCGACAGGAGGATGCCGTAAGGCAGCACCGCCGCCTCATAGCCATAGAGCCGGTGGCCCCAATTCGCGCCCAAGACCGCCAGCAAGGTCACGGCGATGATCGCATGGGTCCAAGCGGCAGCGCGGGAGCGGATGCCGCTCACCAGCAAAAGCTCGGCGGTGCCGGAAAACCCCGCCAGCACGCCAAAGAAGAACGCCGTCCCCGCCGCCCAGAGAGCCGCCCGCGCCCAAAAGGCATCGCCGGTCCACCAATAGAGCAGATCGGCCCCCAGCAGGCAGAAGGACAGCGCGATGGGAAAGGCCACGCTCATGGCATGGATCGGGTGGCCCTCAAGCGCGATGCGGGTCTCGGTCTCTTCATAGCCGGGCTGAGAGGCGATCGGGTCGATCAACCGGTCCTCGCCCGTCTCATTGCTTTGCTCGCTCATCGGGGCAGGCTCCTTCGGGGGGTGATTGCAGGGACAACGTGCGGTGTGCTGATTGGTTGCAGCGGCGATCTGTCGGTGGTCGATCCGGCGGGCCCGGCGGCGCGCGCCATCGCGACGCTCTGGTGGGTGATGTTCATCGGCGCGGGTCTGATCCTCGCGCTGGTGGCGGCGCTGGTGATCGGCGCCTTCAGGACACCCCGGCAGGCGGAGAATGCCACGCGGGATGAAAAGGTCTGGATCATCGGTCTGGGCCTGTGTTTTTCCATCGCGGTCCTTGCGGCCTTGCTGGCCTATGGTCTGGTCACCGGCGAGCGGCTGATGCCCCGCGCCGCGGCGGATGTGGTGCGGGTCGAGGCCGAGGCCCGGCAATGGGCTTGGCGCTTTTCCTATGACGACCGCCCCGGCCATGTCACCGAGAACCTGCTGCACATCCCCGCCGGGCGGCCCGTCGATGTGGCGATCACCAGCCGGGATGTGGTGCACAGCTTTTGGGTGCCGCGTCTGGCTGGAAAGCTGGACGCCATTCCCGGCCATGTCAACGTGCTGCGGATCGAGGCCGATGCCCCCGGCACCTACAAGGGCCTGACCGCCGAGTACAACGGCGAGGGCTACAGCCGCCATACCTTCTCGGTTGAGGCCCATGACCCGGCGGGCTGGGCCGCCTTTACCGCGAAGGAGACGCCATGAACGCGCTGCGCCGTCACCGCAAGCTGGATGCGATCTGGGCCTCCGAGCCGGGCTGGAAGGGCTGGACCAGCAGCGTAAACCATTCCGACCTCGGGCGGATGTTTCTTGTCACTGCCTTCTTCTTCTTCCTCGTCGGCGGCGTGCTGGCGATGCTGATCCGCGCGCAACTGGCGACACCTGATTCCGCTTTTGTGGATGCCGGTGCCTTTGCGCAGTTCTTCACCATGCATGGCACGATCATGATGTTCCTCTTCGCCATTCCCACCTTCGAGGGGCTGGCGATCTATCTGCTGCCCAAGATGCTCGGCACCCGCGACCTCGCCTTTCCGCGGCTCACCGCTTACGGCTACTGGTGCTATGCCTTCGGCGGCGCGATGTTGCTGGTGGCGCTGTTCTTCGGCATCGCGCCGGATGGTGGCTGGTTCATGTATCCGCCGCTGACCGGGCCGCTGCATTCGCCCGGCATCAACACCGATTTCTGGCTGATCGGCATCACCTTCGTCGAGATCTCTGCGATCTGCGCCGCCGTCGAATTCACAGTCTCGATCCTGAAATACCGCGCCCCCGGCATGTCGCTCGACAAGATGCCGATCTTTGCTTGGTACGCGCTGGTCACTTCGCTGATGATCCTTACCGGATTTCCGCCGCTGATCCTCGGCTCGGTGCTGCTTGAGGTTGAGCGCGCCTTCGGCCTGCCGTTCTTCCAAGCCGATCTGGGCGGCGACAGCCTGCTTTGGCAGCACCTGTTCTGGCTGTTCGGCCACCCGGAGGTCTATATCATTTTCTTGCCCGCCGCCGGGGTGATCTCGACCGTGATCCCGGTGATGGCGCGCACGACGCTGCTGGGCTACGGCTGGATCGTCGCGAGCGCTTTGGCGCTGGCGTTCCTCAGCTTCGGGCTTTGGGTGCACCATATGTTCACCACCGGCATTCCGCATATGGGACTGGCGTTCTTCTCGGCCGCCTCGACGCTGGTGGCGGTGCCGACGGGGGTGCAGGTCTTTGCCTGGATCGGCACCATGTGGAAGGGGCGGCCCGAGTTGCACATGCCGATGCTGCACATCCTCGGGTTCTTTGTCACCTTTATCATCGGCGGGCTGACCGGCGTGATGGTGGCCGTGGTGCCTTTCGACTGGCAGGCCCACGACACGGCCTTTATCACCGCGCATCTGCACTATGTGCTGTTCGGCGGTTTCGTCTTTCCGATGCTGGCGGGGATCTACTACTGGCTGCCGCTGGTGAGCGGGCGCAAGCGGCTGTTCCGGCTTGGCGAACTGGCGTTCGCGCTGATTTTCGTGGGTTTCCACGGCACCTTTCTGGCGATGCATTGGGTCGGCCTGCTGGGCCAGCGCCGCCGGATCGAGACCTATGACGCCGAGACCGGCTGGGGGGTCATCAACTTCATCTCTTCGGTCAGCAGTTTCGTCATGGCGATCGGCCTTGCGATGGTGCTGGTCGACATCATCATTCACAGTTTCGTGGCGGTGCGCGGCCCGCGCAACCCGTGGCGGGCCGGTACCTTGGAATGGGCCGGCATGTCGCCGCCCGCTTCCTATAACTTTGCCAGCCTGCCGATGGTGGGCGCGCGTGCCCCGCTTTACGACACGCCAGATCTGGCCAACCGGTTGGCCAAGGGCGAAGGCTACCTCGGCGCGCCCGAGGTGGCCCGGCGCGAGACCCTGATGGTTGATGCCGCCAACGGTCGCCCCGAAGCGCTGGTCATCTATCCCGGCAACACACGGCTGCCGATCCTGATGGCGGCGGTGACGGGCGGGTTCTTCCTGTCGATCCTGCTCAAGCTCTTTTGGTTCACCCCGCTGGCACTCGCCGGCGTGGCGGCCTTGGCGCTGGTCTGGGTCTGGCAATTGAGCGCGCGCGCCGATCAAGGCCCACAGGAGGTCGGGCACGGCACGACCTTGCCGCTGGCAAGCGAGGGCGACAGATCGCCGGGCTGGTGGGGTTCGACCTTCCTGCTGGTGGCCAATGCAACCTTCTTCGGCTCCCTCCTCTTTGGCTATGCCTTCCTCTGGACCGTCGCGCCCGGCTGGCCCCCAGCCCAATGGCTCGCCCCCTCTTGGGTCGAGCTTGCCTTCGGCATCGGTGCAGCGCTCGTCGCCGCCCTGGCCCAGCACCTGAGCGCCCGCCGCAACCGCGCGGGCACCGCCCCGATGGTCGCCCTTGCTCCGGCGTTGCTGGCGACGGTTGCCACGGCGGTGGCGTTCGGGGCCCTGCTGTTGCGCCTGCCGCCCCCGGACGGCCATGCCTATGCCGCAACGCTCCTGATCCTCGGCGCCTATGGGCTGGCCCATGCACTGCTCGTCGGGCTGATGCAGAGCTTTCTGATCTTGCAGATCAGGCGTGGTTTCACGTCGCCTCAGCGTCGGGCGGGTTTCGCCATTGTGGCGCTCTGGTCCGACTATCTGGCAGTGATCACGGTGCTGATCCTGCTTGCGGCGCATCTGCCGGGGATGATCGCGTGAGAGAGTTGTTGCGCATTCTTCTGCCGCTGCTGGTCTGGCTGGCCAGTTTCAGCGCGATCTACGGGCTGCACGGCCTCGGCTGCGCCCTTGGCTGGCCGGAGGTCGCCTGGCTCGGCTTGTCACTTTTTCGCTGGGCGCTGCTGATAGCCTGGCTCGCCGCGATTGTGCTGCAACTGCTTCTTCTGCTGACAGTGGGGAAATGGTCTTTTGGTCCGACCACGGATTTCTACCGGAAAGTAAATCTTGCAACCGCATTGTCCGGCTTGACCGCGACGGTCTGGACATCTCTCCCCATAGTCGTGACATCCACCAGCGGATAGAGAGGACCAGCCAGCGCGGGCCAACCCCGGCTTCGTTGGACAAACCAGATAGTGGCCGAAGTGCCCCTTTCCCCGGACGAAATTAATGGGGTTCAATGGGGCCATCCAGACGAAACACAATTTAGCTGCGCTGCCAACCATGCCGGACCGTTCGAACGCAGCGCTCGCTACAGGCGCTCCCCTAAGGCTTTCCGGGCCAAAAGCCCATTGAGAACAGGTGACTTTACCGCCAGCTTAACCTACCCTCGTTCTTCGCGACCGATACATAAGAATAGAGGTTCTTGGTGAACACGCGCTTTTTAGAAACCTTCGTCACGGTCGCCAACTTGGGAAGCTTCCGGGCGGCAGCCGAGCAGTTGAATGTCAGCCAAGCGACGGTGTCCAGTCGGATTTCCTCACTTGAGACGGACCTTCAGGTGGACCTGTTTGACCGTGAATTCCACGCCACCCGGATCACGGTGGCCGGGGCGATGATCCTCGATAAGGCGCAAGAGATGCTCGCGACGGAGCGCAATTTGCGCAACACGCTCTCCGATCCCACCACCGCCGCGGGGCGGGTGCGTTTGGGGTTGGTGTCTTCGGTCGTTCATACTTGGCTTTGTGACCTGATCGAAGAGGTGGCGCGCTGCTACCCCCGGCTGGAGCTTGAACTGACGGTCGAGCCCACGCCGAACATCGCCGCGGCCTTTGAACGCGGCGCGCTGGATATGTTGCTGACGACAGATGACCGCCACGACCAAACCTGCGTTTGCGCGGATTTGCCTTCGCTGGCCATGGGATGGTTCGGCCCCGAGGGGATGCGCGACGAGAAACTGTCCCTCGCCGATGTCGTTACCAGTCCGCTGATCACCTTTACCCGCAATTCACGCCCGCACGCCAACGTTCTTGCGCTTTTCAGCGATCGCGGCCTGCGGCCTTCGATCGTGCATTGCATCACCTCGATGGCTGCGATTGCGCGGTTGACGCAGCGCGGGCTGGGCATCGCGACCCTGCCGCTGGCCTGCGATTTGGCCGGGCCGGGAATCTATGAGCTTGATGTCGATGCGCAGCTGCCGCCGCTCCCCCTCTATTGCATCTGGCGGCGCAGTTCCGACGTAGCCACCTACAAGGCAATTGCCGATCTTGCGCGGGCCTGTGCGGAGCGTCATCAACGGCAGACCTGACATGGCCTGAATTGGCCTGATCGGAAAACCCTATCACCCCCCCCTGAATAATCCCGTTTGTCGTTGGACCCCATCTCGGCAAGTGTGCCCCAACAACAATCGACAGAGCTTGACCGCACCTCGACGGAGACGGGCCGTGCCCCGCCACGTGACGGGAAAGCTTTGTCCAAGGATCAGGATGCAGAATGAGCAATATCCGTACAACCGATCAGGCACAGCTTTTCGTCTGGAGCGATATCGACCCCGATCATGAGGCTGACTTTAACCAGTGGTATGACCGGGAACATATGGAAGAGCGCGTTCGCATTCCGGGCTTCACCGGCGCGCGGCGCTATCGTGCGGTATCGGGCTCGGCACGGCGCTACCTCGCGCTTTACCGCGCCAGCAACCTTGCCGATTTCACCTCGGAAGCCTACCGCAAAGCCTTTACCAAACAGACCCAATGGTCGATCACCAACTTCGGGCGCATGTCCAACACCCGCCGTCGGGTGATGCAGGTCGCGCAAGAGGGCGGCTTTGGCTGGGGCGGCGCGCTGGTGCTGATCGAGCTGGTGCCGGATGCCATGGATCGCGACGCCGTCGCCGACGTGCTCGGCAAATTGATCGCCGAAGAAGGCGTGCTGCGCGTGCATCACATGATCCCTGACGAAACTCTTTCGACCCCGCTGCCGTCTGAAAACACCGAAGGGCGCGTTCTGGCGCCTTGCATCGCGGTGGATGTGACGTCAGAGCCGATCGCCGAAGCGACCCTGCGCCAACTGACCGAAAAGCTGGGCGGCGCGGTGCGCGAGGCCGAAACCTTCCGCCTGATGTGGTCATTGGACGCGCAAGACCTGCCCGCATTGGAAGACTGAGTGAACCACCCTGCCCTGCCAAAACGGCAGGGCAAGAACAACAAACCACCCCAACAGGAGACATCACACATGAAACACCTTCTCATCGGAACCGCGATCGCGGCCCTGACAGCCGGTCTTGCCCATGCCGAAACGTGGAAAATGTCGGCCGATGCGCCCGACGGCAACTATCTGACCCAGAACATCCGCGCCTTCGCTGATGACGTGGCCCGCCTATCGGATGGCGCGCTGGAAATCGACGTTGTGTCGAACTCGGTCCTGCTCAAGCGCCCCGAACTGAAGCGCGGCGTCCAGCGCGGCATCGTTCCCATCGGCGAAGTCCTGATCTCGGCGCTTGGCAACGAAGACGCGGTTTACTCTGCCGATGCCGTGCCGCTTTTGGCGACCACATTTGACGAGGCCCGCGCGCTTTGGGAAGCCTCTCGCCCGATCTACGAAGAAAAGCTGGCCGAAGATGGTCTGGTGCTGTTGTTTGCCGCCCCCTGGCCGCCGCAGGGCGTCTACATGAACCAGGAAGTGACCGACGCCTCCTCCTTCGAGGGTGTCAAATTCCGCGCCTACAACCCCTCGACCGCGCGTCTGGCCGAGCTTTTGGGCGCCGTTCCCGCCACCATCGCCACCTCCGAGATCAGCCAAGCCTTCTCGACCGGTGTCATCAACGGCATGATCACCTCGCCCTCGACAGGTGTCGACAGCCAAGCATGGGATTTCGTGTCGCATTACTATGACGTTCAGGCCTTCCTGCCCAAGAACATGGTAATCGTGAACAAAGGCGCCTACGACGGCCTGTCTGACGAGGTGAAAACCGCGCTGCAAGAAGCGGCTGAACTGGCGGAAACCCGTGGCTTTGAAATGGCCGAGGAAGCCACTGGCGAAGCAACCAACACGATGGCCGACAATGGCATGAACGTCCTGCCGACCCCCGAAGGGCTGGCCAGCGACTTTGAAACCATCGCCGCGACGATGCGCGCAGAATGGCTGGAACAGGCTGGCGAAGAAGGTCAGAAAATCGTCGACGCGATGAACTGATCTCAGCAGGCCCGGGCAGTCGTTTGCCCGGGCCTTTTCTACTAGACCGGGGTATTCGCCCCCTCCCCGCCCCCTTATTCGGAGCCCGCCGCCATGATGCTGACCCGCCATCTCTTCAACTTTTGCGGAGCCTTGGCCGCGCTGTCCTTGCTGGGGATCGCGGTCTTGATCCTGTCGCAGATTGGCCTGCGCCTGATGGGAAGCCAAATCCCCTCAGCCGATGATTTCGCAGCATGGGGGCTGAGTGCGTCGATCTTCCTTGCGCTGCCGGCCACGCTGATACGGGGCGATCATATTCGCGTCACATCGTTGCGGCAGTTGATGCCGGAACGTCTGGGTCATATCGCTGATATTCTGGCGGCGGCCTTTGCCGCCGTGATGATGGGCTGGGTCGCTTGGGCGATCTTTGGCTATGTCCACGAAAGCTGGACCTACAATGAAGTCAGCCAAGGCGTGGTGGCCGTTCCGCTGTGGTGGCCGCAATCCGCGATGGTGCTAGGGTCGGTGCTGTTTGCACTGGCCTTTGCCGAGCGCACCCTGCGCCTGATCCTCGGGCTGCCAGTCGAGAGCGACGATACAAACGAACAAGGTCGGGGCGAATAATCATGGATATTTTTCTGCAATCGGCCGTTCTGGTCGTGACCTTGCTTGTGCTTTTGGGCTTGGGCATTTGGGTTGGCGTGGCGCTGATGGCTTCGGGCGTCGTGATCTTCTTGATGTTCACCTCTACGCCGGTCGATGCGATCCTCGGCACCACCATGTGGGCCCATTCGGCCAGCTGGACGTTGACGGCGCTGCCGTTGTTCATCTGGATGGGCGAAATTCTTTACCGCACACGTCTGGCCGAAGACCTGTTTTCTGGTCTGGCCCCCTGGGTCGGGCGGCTGCCCGGCGGCTTGGCGCATGTCAACGTCGTGGGCTGCGGTATCTTTGCGGCGGTCTCGGGGTCTTCGGCTGCCACCACCGCCACCGTTGGCCGCATTTCCCTGCCGGAGCTGAAATCGCGCGGCTATGCCGACCGACTTGCCATCGGTTCTTTGGCTGGATCGGGCACGCTTGGCCTGTTGATCCCGCCGTCGATCGTGATGATCGTCTATGGCGTCGCGGCCCAAGTGTCCGTGAACCGTCTGTTCATCGCGGGCGTGGTGCCGGGGCTGATGCTCATGGCGCTGTTTTCGGGCTATATCGCGATCTGGGCAAAAATGAACCCCGATGGCGTCCCAGACCCCGAACCCCGCATGCCCTTGGGTGAGCGCCTGCGCCGCCTGCGCATGTTGCTGCCGGTGGTGGGCTTGATCATCGGGGTCATCGGCTCGATCTATGCCGGTGTGGCCACCGCGACCGAGGCCGCCGCCATCGGGGTGGCCGGGGCGCTGATCATCGCGGCTTTTGGCCGGTCGCTGAACGCCGAGACCTTCATCGCCTCGCTTCTGGGGGCCACCCGCACCTCTGCGATGATCGGGCTGATCCTGCTCGGCGCGGCCTTTCTCACCTCCGCGATGAGCTTTTCGGGCTTGCCCGGGCAACTGGCCGAACTCATTTCCGCCAGCGGGCTGAGCGCTGCGGGTTTGATCGCCGTGCTGACCGTGTTCTTCGTGCTCCTTGGTTGTTTCCTCGACGGGATCTCCATCGTGGTGCTGACGACTTCGGTTGTGATGCCCGCCGTGGCTGCCGTGGGGATCGATCCGGTGTGGTTTGGGATTTATCTGATCATCGTCGTCGAAATGGCGCAGATCACGCCGCCGCTGGGGTTCAATCTGTTTGTGATCCAGAGCCTGACTGGTAAATCGATCTTTGAGATTACCCGCATGATCATCCCCTATTTCATGATCTTGGTGCTGGCCGTGATCCTGCTGACGGCATTCCCCGGCATCGCGACGTGGCTTGTGGAACAAACGATTTAAAGGCTGATTTGATGACACACACCCCTCAATCCCTCCTCGACGCGGCCCGCGCCCGCGCTGCCGCGCCCGATTTCACCCGGACCTTCGATGATCCGGTGGAAGGCGAAGGGCCGCTGTCGGGGCTGAACGTCGCGGTCAAAGACCTGTTCGACGTGCGGGGCCAAGTCACCCAGGCGGGGTCGCTGGTCCGCAAAGGCACGTCGCCCGCCACCAAGGATGCCGCGGCGGTCGCGCGGCTGCGCAGCGCAGGCGCAGGGCTGATCGGCCACGCCAATATGACCGAGTTTGCCTATTCCGGCCTCGGCCTGAACCCACATTACGGCACCCCCCTCACCCCCTTGAAAGAAGGCTGTATCGCGGGTGGCTCGACCTCGGGCGGTGCCTCTGCCGTGGCGCGGGGCGTGGCTGACATCGCGCTTGGGACAGACACTGGCGGCTCTGCGCGTATCCCGGCGGCCTTTTGCGGGCTCTTCGGGTTCAAGGCCACGGCACAGACGATCTCCCGCGCGGGGGCGGTGCCGCTTTCCCATTCGCTTGATAGTGTCGGCGTGCTGACCCGAGAAGTCGGCCTGCTGCGCCCGGTTTTGAACGTGCTACGCGACCAACCGCTCGCCGCGTCTGCCGCGCCGCGTGCCGTCATCGTGCCGGAAAATTTCGGCATGGACGAATTGGACCCCGAGGTTGCCCAAGCCTTCGAAGCCGCCCTCGAAGCGCTTAAGGCATCTGGCGTGAGCCTACGTCGACAAACGCTCGACTTCTTCGATGACTACCGCGCCCTGCCCGTCTGGCAGTTCTCGGCAGTGGAATCCCGCGCCCATCACGGGGCGCATTTCGACGACGCCCGCGCAGAGCTTGATCCGCGTGTGGCATCACGTATGGCGCGGGCGGATGGTGTCACCGGGATCGAATTTGCCCGCACGATAGCCGCGCGAGAAGCACTGATCGCACGGGCGGCGCATCTGTTTGGCGACACGCCGGTCGCCCTGCCGAGCGTGGCCATCATGCCGCCAAAGCTGGATGATCTCCGCGAGGATGCCACCTATGACCGGATCAATCTGCTGGCGCTGCGCAACACCAGCTTTGCGAATGTAATAGACGGCTGTTCGGTCAGCATGCCGATCACCAGCCACCCCGGCGCGGGGCTGATGCTGACCGCGACTGCGGGCCGGGATGCGATTTTGATGAATATGGCCGAAGCATTGCAGGGCGCGCTTTGAGCGAAACGGCCAAGCGCCCCTCTGCCTATGTGGCCTTGGGCGCCCAGCGCTACCGTGTGACCCATGTCAGCAATCCCATGCTATCGGGTATTTCCGATGTCGCGGTCATAGGCGACAGGATCGTGGTCCTCAGACGGCAAGCGCCTGAATTGGTCATGCTCGGGCTGGACGGCACAATGTTGGGCGAAACCGCTGTTCTGCCGCAGTTCGTTTGCGGCCATGGCCTGCGCGCGACCTCCGCCAGCCAAGTCGCCGCCACGGACATGGATGGCCACAAGGTCGTGCTGCTTGATGACACCTTACAAGAAACCGCCCGTATGGACTGCGCAGAGCATCCCGGCTTGGGGCGGCCCTTTAATCATCCCTGCGATTGCACCCAAGGTCCGGACGGACGTTATTATGTCGCTGACGGATATGGCAACAGCGCCGTTCATATCTTTGACCCGGCGCTGCGCCACCTCAAAACCTTTGGACATCCCGGGACCGAAGCGGGCGCGTTTTCGACCCCGCACTGCCTGTTGTTCGACAGCCAAGGCAGGCTCTGCGTGGCGGACCGCGAAAACAACCGCGTTCAGTTATTTGACCCCGAAGGCATCTGGCTGGGTCAGATCGAAGGCCTGCACAAACCAATGGCGCTGGCGTTGACATCCCAAGGCGTCTTGCTGGTCACTGACCAAACCCCGCGCCTGTCGGCATTTGCCCCGAATGGTGAGCTGATTGGCCGCTGCCGTACTTTTTCAACCTATGGTCACGGATTGGCTGTGCAGGACGATGGCACCATCGTGATCGCCGAAATGAACCCAGATCGACTGACCCTGCTGATCCCCGTGCCCGATGCGAAGGCAGGTTAAACCGCCTGCAGAGCGTTCTTCAGGATCATGTACCGTGTCCTGCACGCCGCCGCCCCGGGAAAGGTCTGACCCGCGTTCCAGCCTGACATTGGCCTTCTATCGCGGATCAAACCCAACCCGGAGGGCGCCCGACAGTTCAGTTTACGAGGGCCTTGACCAACAACGTCGCTGCGGCTGCAAGGTAAATATCATTGCCATCGACGACATAGACTTCATTCCGGCCCGGTCGCGAAAGGCCGCGGGCGCGCCAGTTCTGGACGACGACGACATCCTGCTTGCGGAGACGCTGGCCAACCGCATGCCGATGGCGCTGCTGTTTCACCACCTTCACCTTGGCGCTGCGATCAACACGGCTGTGTTGAGCCTCCGCTCTGTCGGCCATTGCCGTCATCGGCACGAAAGCCACTGTGGTGGCTGCCAATAGCACGACAGTCGCGCATTTTTTCATCCGGTTTTGCATTGGGTCTCTCCTCTTTGCTTACGTCATATTTAACGTCTGCCAGAGAGATTCCCGTCGCTGGCGCGGGGCAGTTTTTCGCCGTCAGCTATGCAAGAACCGTGGACCTTGTCGCCGCTCCCAGCCTTTGCGCAGGGGAAAGCATCCGATACGCAAAGGCCGTCGCGCTACACGCTTGCGGTCGCCTCCACCTCGGCTTTCAATCTATGCGCAGACCCTCCGGGGGTCGCACCCCAGACCGTGATCCAGCGGTAGAAGATCGGCGTGAGAAACAAGGTGAACACGGTGGCAAAGCCCAAACCGCCGACGATCACCCAGCCCACGGCGATCCGGGCCTCGGCCCCCGCGCCAGAGGTCACGATCAGCGGCAGCCCCCCGAAAACAGTCGACACCATCGTCATCATCACGGGCCGGATGCGCAGGCGCAGCGCGCTTCGGATGGCGCTGTCGATGTCTTCGCCTGCTTCGCGCAGCTGATTGGCAAATTCGACGATCAGAATACCGTTCTTGGCCATGACCCCGATCAACATCACAAGGCCGATCTGGCTGTAGTAGTTCAGCGATCCGCCCGTCATCGATATCGCCAGCAATGCGGCAGCCATCCCGAAGGGCACTGTCATCATTATCACCACCGCACTGGCAAAGCTCTCGAACTGGGCGGCCAGCACCAGAAGCACCACGATCAGCGCAACCCCGAAGACCATGTAGATGCCGCCTTGGGAATCGTCGAGGGTCGCCGCCTCTCCGGTGAAGGTGATGCCCATCTCATCAGGCAAAACCTCTTCGGAGAGTGTCAGCACCCGGTCCATCGCGGTGGACAGGTCGACACCTTCGCCAAGGTTCGCCTGCATTGCGACGGACAGCGCTCCGCCCAAACGCTCGATCTGCGCGTCGCTTACCACCGTCTCGAGCGAGGCAACCGCGGACAGCGGCACATAGGCGCCACTGTCGAGGCGGATGGACATGGAGGCGATGTCAGACGGATCGTCAATCGGCGGGCCACCGGGGACGACGTTCACATCCACTTCGACATCATCCGAAAAGACGCTGACTGCCACATCGCCCTGCACCATGGCGCGCACGAGGGAGGAGACATCGGAACTGTTAAGCCCCATATCGCCAGCGGCGCTGTCGTCTATCGTGACTTCCAATTGCGCGGTCACGCTGTTGTTGGACAGTTGCGGGTTCAGAAAGGTCGCATCCTGGGCCATCGCCGCCGTGAGCCTGTCGGCGGCTTCGGTCATTTCAGCCAGATTGGTGCCAGTCACCGCGAAACTCAGCCCGCCGCCCGCGCCACGAATGTTAAGGCTGTTGGTCGACCGTGCGCTCACCTGCACGCCGGGGACCGCAGACAACTGACCACTGATCTGGGCGATCAACTCTTGCTGGGTAAAGTCACGTTCGGCCCAGTCAGGCAGGCGGACGACGATGAACGCACTGGTGCCGCCGCCGACGCCGATAATGCTTTGCACGGTCTCGATCTGCCCGCTCTCTCGATACGGGGCGAGGATGTCTTCGACCAGCGCGACCTGCGTATCGAGGTAATCAATCGTCGTGTCCGATGCACCGCGCGCCTGTACGAGAAAGAAGCCACGGTCTTCCTCTGGCGTGACGGTGGAAGGCAGGGTCAACGCGGCCCCCATGGCGATCATGGCAAAGCCGATGGCGATCGACAGCACCAGCAGCGGCGTGCGGATGGCGAAATCCATCACCCAGTCAAAGCCGCGCGCCAATGCGCCCGGCGTGGCGGCTTCTGCGTCGCCCAAGGTCTTGCCCGGGTCCAAAAGAGCCGACAGGACAGGCGCAAGGGTGAGCGCCGTGATCGACGACAGGGTAACGGCAAAGGCCAGCACAAAGCCGAATTCAGAAAAGACGCCCCCCGCCTGCCCCGGCAGGAAGGAAATCGGAATGAAAACGGCGGCAAGCGTGGCGGTGGTGGAGATCACGGCAAAGAATACCTCGTTCGTGCCCGAAGCCGCGGCGGCGAAAGCCCCCATGCCGGACTTGCGCTTGCGCACGATATTCTCGACCACGACGATGGCATCATCGACAACCATCCCCGTTGCCAATACCAGCGCCAAAAGGCTGATCGTATTCATGGAAAACCCCGTAAGCCAGATCGCCGCAAGCGTCCCGATCAAAGCCACAGGGATCGTAACCGCAGGGATCAACGTGGCCCGTGGGGAGCGCAGGAACAGGAAAATCACGACCACCACAATGCCGGTCGCCAAAAGGATGGATTTGACGACCTCGTTGATCGACCCTTCTATGAAGATACCGTCGTTCGAAGTGACCAGCAGTTGCACACCCTCGGGCAGTTGCGCCTGCAATTCCTCGACTGCGGTGCCCACATCGCGCGAGATTTCCAGCGTGTTGCCCACCGATTGCCGGGTGATATCAAGACCAATCGCCGTCTCCCCATTCACACGGGTATAGACGCTGGCGTCTTCGGGGATCAGTTGCACAAACGCGATATCGGCGACTTGGGTCGTATCATTGATGGGCAGTTGGTTGATGGTCTCAACGGTGACATCCTTGCTGCCGACCCTGAGCGAAAGGGTCTGCGTTTCGCTGGAAAGCGATCCCAGAGCGGTGTCGTCGCGCAGCTGCGCAAGTGCTGTGGAGACGTCAAAGATGGTCAGCCCCCGGCTCAGCAATGACGGCATGTTCACCGCCACGCGGAACTCATTGGCACGGTCCCCGCGCAGGGTCACCTCGGCAATGCCATCGATCAGCGAAAGCCGTTCATAGACCGCCCCTTCGGCAAGTTGGGTCAGCGTGTCGAGGCTGGCATCGCCCAGCAGCGCAAGGCGAATGATCGCGTCGGCATTGCTGTCGCTTTTGCTGACGCTGGGGTCTTCGATGTCGTCGGGCAAGGACCGCAAGGCCCCCGATACGATCTCGCGCGCCTCATTGGCGGCGACGTTGACGTCGGTGCCATCCGAGAGGTCGATGGTGATCCGGCTCGACCCCATGCTTGACGTGGATTCGATATAGGACATGCCATCAAGCGCGCTGAGCGCGTCTTCGAGGACTTGTGTCACTTCGGTGTCTACCGTGCTGGGGACGGCGCCATCGTAGTCGGTTCTGACAGAAAGCACGGGCCGGTCCACGTCCGGCATCTCGCGAATATCGACACTGCTGAAGGCCGCCAGCCCTGCGATGATAATCAGCAGGTTCAGCACGATCCCGAAGATGGGCCGCGCCACGAAAATATCCGCAAGACCGGCCTTGTGCGCTCTTTTCTCGAAACTCATGCGTCTGGCCCCCCGCGCGCGCCAGCCGCGGTAACCTGCGCGCCTTCGCGCAGCTTCGCCGCGCCTTCGGCCACGATCTGCGCGCCCAGGGGGGCTTCGGTTTCGACCCAGACCTGATCACCCTCGCGGTAGCGGATGGTGACAGGGACGCGGGCGGTGCTGCCCTCATCGGCGACCCAGATCCCCGCGCCGCTGCGGTCCCACGTGATGGCGGTTGCAGGCACAACGGGCAGCGGGTCGGTCTCTTCGGTCATGCGGATGGCAAAGGTCATGCCGGCAAGCAGCAGCCCCTCGGGGTTCTCGATCTCGGCCTCCACCGTCGCACTGCGGGTCACGCTGTCGAGACGACTGTCAAAGGCGGTGATCGTCCCCTCGAAAATGCGCCCCGCATAGGTCGGCGTGGAGACGAGAACCGGTTTACCCTCGGCCAAAAGACCGATGGAGCGTTCTGGCACTTCGAATGTGGCAAGCAGGCGGGTGGTGTCGTCGATGGTCACGATGGCCTCCCCGCTCGACAAGCGATCGCCCAGACTAATATCGCTCAGCCCCAAACGGCCAGAGATCGGCGCTTTGATCGTGCGGTCATCCAGCGCCACTAGGGCCAACCCCACATTGGCTTCGGCCAAGCGCAAGGCGACCCGCGCCTCGGAAAGGCTTACGTCGGTAACCACGGAACTGCCATTGCTGCGCAGCCCCTCATAGCGGGTCACGGTGTCCTGCGCCTGATCGCGGTTGGCCTCGGCAATCTCTAGTGCCAACCGCTCGGTGCGGTCGTCCAGTTTCAGCAAGACATCGCCCTTTTCCACCATCGTATTGGCGGCAAGCGCGGTTTCGACCACTTCGCCCGCATCGGTTGCGGTCACTTCCGTTTGACGAAGCGAGACCGCGCTGCCAACCGTGCGCAGGACGAGCGTATATGCGCGCGTCTCCAGCGGTGTCAGCACAACGGTTGTCGCCCGTCCTTGCCCGCCGCGCCGCCCGGCCCGCGCGTTCTGAGGCGCATCATCCGTCTGGGTGACACTGCCGCCCCAAAGCTGCGCAACCTCATCGGGCACGCCGAATGCGATGCCATATGCGCCTGCAATGATGACGATGGAGACGACGGCGTAGATTAATCTTTTCAAAGTCTTCAGGCTCCTGAAAGGCGCTGTGGGAGAAAGTTTCATGGCCTTGCCAAACCGCCCCCCATGTCAGAACAACCCGGCCTCGAACGAAGGCGTGGCTGAGCGATTTAAACAGTGGCGAGCGGTGCGAAATTGGGTGTTGGAAAGGTCCCTGCGATACATGTGCTTCTTCTCAAACGGAGGACGAAGAATATTCCGTCGCAAAAATATTGCCGCTTCAATGAAAAATGTCGGCTCCCTTCAACCCGTGGGCCAAACTCCCCATGCGCGGCGTTCACGTCAACTGCTCCTTTCTTCGGCTCGGCCATGCCCGATCTTGCCTTTCGTAGTTAATTAGCCTACTAACTGTTAGCATGCGGTTCGACACAGTAAAATTACATTATCTGCTCCATGCAGCCACTTTGGTGGAGGAAAAGCTGCGCCACCGACTTTCTGAAATCGGCATATCGCCCCGTCAGGCCCGCGTGATCGACGCACTTGCCCGAATGGGCGCCGTTTCGCAAATCGCCCTCGCCCGCGAGTTCGCCGTTACACCCGCCAGCATGAGCACCATGACCGGGCGGCTGATCGCGGCAGACATCATCACCCGCAAAGTCGATCCGACCGAAGTGCGCAGCAATATCGTGGAACTGACACCGCGCGGGCGCGCGTTGCTGGCAGATGTCCATGCCGCTTGGCGCGATATCGACACGCTGATCGCTGAGACACTGGGCGCGGAGGATGCCGCCGCGCACGCCACGCTCAATCGCCGCCTCCGAGACCGCCTCGGCGGCAAGGTGCCCGGCTTGGCGTCCGACAACACTCACAAGTAACGAGTCAGGAGACCCAGCGATGAGATTTCTACGTTCCTGCGCAATCTGCGCAGTTTTCACACCGGCAGCCGCGTTTGCGCACCCCGACGCGCATTCGGTGGCGGATGCCGCGCTGGTCAGCCCCGCCGAGATCGTGGATTGCACGCTTGAGACCGGAGAGGCTGCACAATGCGCGCGCTATGTGGTGAAATATCTGCCCGACGACCTTGAGATCGGTCCGTTCTGTCCGGCGACCTTGGAGGACAAGGGCGGCATTTGGCACTGGGACGGCGAGGAGGCGGGGCTCTACCGGATTGACGGCGATTTCCTGCGGATGCTGGACGCGCAGGGCTACACCTTCTTCAACGCAGACGGAGAGGTCTATTCCTTTGACATTCGCATCGCAGGGCCGACCGAGGCGCATGAGTGCATCCAAGGTTCGGTCGATCCCGATGTCGAGATGACGGTCCTCATTCCGACGAACCCGGTGATGGCGGATGAGCCGACCAGCCTTGGCACCGTTGCAAAGGTCGGCATCGGGTTGGACGGCGTCCCGATCTTCGCCGACGCCCCTTCGGTGCTGGAATCCGGGCATATGCCCGCGCTTGATACCTGCGGCGGCCATGTCGACCCGGGCGGCTGGTACCACTGGCATGCGACCGCCACGGATATGAACGCGATCTATGACTCCGAAGGTGTCGATGCGGAATGTGTGAACGTCGCTCAGGATCAGACGGCACAGTTTGGCTTTGCGTTTGACGGGTTCGCGATGTTTGGCCCGCTGAACCACGACGGTTCTCTTCCCGATGATCTGGATGAATGCGGCGGCCATGTCGGCCTGACCGAAGCGGACGGAGAAGCCGAGTATCACTATCACGCGGGCAACACCTTTCCGAACCTGCCTGCCTGTCTGGCAGGCGTGGTCGCGCAGAACAACTTCGCGACCAATGCGGCAAACGGCATTGGGTCTGCGAATGCTAGCGGTGGTCCCGGCGGGCCGGGCAGAGGCCCTGACTTTGACGCGATTGCCGAGACCCTCAACGTGAATGCCGAAACCCTGAGACAGGCCATGGAAGACGCAGGCGGGCGTGGCGCCGATCTGGCCAAGGTCGCAGAGGCTTTGGGGGTCGATGAAGACGCCCTGCGCGCAGCCATGCCCGCGCCTCCGCAACAGTGATGGCAGGCAGGGTCTGAGCTATCAACCCAGACCTTGCGTGTCTGGCCCTGCCCCCGCTCGGGGGCGGTGGCGAACAGGTGAGGGCTGGTCAGTCGGCTTAGCAGATGTGGAACGCCCGCCCTGCGGGGTCACTGGTTGCGCATCCGCGCTTCGAATACTGGCGCGTCAAAGTATCACCATCGCCGCTCAACCCGCGCATTTCGAACGCCCCGCCCAGAGCCATCGGGTCGAAGACCAACTACAACAGATGCTTGAACACGCCGAAGAGTTCGCGCTGTGTTGAGATGACGAGCTTGCGGTAAAGGTTCCGACGATGGACCTTGCAGGTTTCCGTCGCGATATTGAGCAGTTTCGCGGCGGAGGCATTCGAATGGCCCTGCAGCACCAGTCCCGCGATCTGCGCCTCCCGCAGGGTTAGACCGATGCTCAGGCGATCCGCAGCATGGCTTCTGATCGCATCGGACAGCGGGGGGCGGGCCGTTCCGGGCTGGTCGACGGGGGCCGGGGCCACGGCATTGCAATGCTGCGCCAGAAGCTCCAGCAACAAAGGCGCATAGCTTTCCACGCTGCGAAGCTCACTGCGCCGAAATGGCCCCTGCCTATCCCGCCTGCTCAGCGACAGATGCGCAACGCCGCCATCCTGTAGCGGGATGAGCAGTCCAACCTCGTCACAAAGCCCGGTGCCCCGGTAATATTGCAGATAATATTCGCTGGAAAAGAACCGGTCCGGCGCGATGTCGGCCAAACGAAACAGCCCACCCTCCTTCGGCAGGCTGCGATACAGATAGAAGGGGTCAAAGGCATAGCTGCTCTCCATATAGCCTTCGAGAGGTCGCCCGATCAATTTGCCCGGCTCGATCCAGTGATCCAGCAGCAAGGGCGGTTGGTCCGCATCAAAGCGCAACATCAAGAAGGTGCCGAAGGCGATGCGGGTGCTGAAAAAGGTCTTATAGGCCTCGAAAAAAGATGGGCTGCCGACGGCCCGAAGCGCATCGCGCAATTGCTCAATCGCCAAATTTGTCAGCCTATCGCCCAAAAATACTCCAAAATCTGATCAAAATCTCAAGAACACTACCCCACAAGGGGTATATTCACCAATTACTATTGGCGCAATCATGCAAGGCAAGTTTTGCTCAAAACCAAGAACCGAATTGGGCGATCAGGGGGAATGATGACCAAGGCAATCACCGCACAGGCGCTGCGCAAAGTGTATCCCGGCAACCCGCCGGTCGAAGCGCTCGCGAGTATCGACCTCGAAATTCAGGACAACGAATTCTTTACGCTGCTGGGCCCTTCGGGCTGCGGCAAGACGACCTTGCTGCGACTGATCGCGGGGTTTGAGCATCCCACATCCGGCAGGCTGGACATGTTCGGGAAAAGCCTGCTCGCGTTGCCCCCCTACAAACGCCCCATCAATACCGTCTTTCAAAACTACGCCCTGTTTCCTCATATGACCGTGGCCGAGAACATCGGCTTTGGCTTGCAAATGCTCGGCACGCCCAAATCCGCGATCAACTCGACCGTGGACGAGATGATGGAACTTGTGCAGATGACCCAGATGGCGGATCGACAGACCAGCCAGATCTCCGGCGGGCAACAGCAGCGCGTCGCCCTCGCCCGCGCTCTGGCGCCACGGCCCAAGATCCTGCTGCTGGATGAACCGCTGAGCGCCTTGGACTTCAAACTGCGCAAGAAAATGCAACTGGAGCTAAAACGGCTTCAGACCGAAACCGGCATCACCTTTATCTTCGTGACCCACGACCAAGAAGAGGCGCTGACCATGTCGGATCGCATCGCGGTCATGTCCAACGGCGCGGTGCGTCAGGTCGGACGCCCACGCGAGATTTACGACCGTCCTGCAGACCGGTTCGTGGCGGATTTCATCGGCGATACCAACTTCTTACCGGCTGAAATCATTGGCCGCGAGGGTGAGAGCGCTCAGTTGCGTCTGCCTTCAGGCAAGCTTGTGCAGGCCCATGCGAATGAAGCCGCCACGGGCCGGGTCACGCTGGCCCTGCGACCGGAACATGCGGAATTGACCTCCGAAGCAGATGGGCTTTTGGCCGGGAGCCTGCGCGAGGTGGTCTATTTCGGGACCGATACGCATTTTCACGTCGGCCTCGACGATGGCAGCGAATTTGTCCTGCGCCAACAAAATGGCCCCACGGTCACACATTCCTATGTGACGGGCGATCGGGTTGGGGTGTCCTTCCCCGCCGGTGCCGCTCAGGTTCTGAGGGACTGACCCATGGCAGAGCTTTCAAACACCGTAGCAAAACGCGCCGCCCGAAACCGCTGGCTGCTGCTGACGCCCGCGCTGATCATCCTGATCTTTGCCGCCAGCGGGCCGCTGCTGATCACGCTGTTCTATTCCTTCCTCACCCCCGGCGACTATGGCGGGGTGGTCTGGGATTTCTCGACCGATGCGTGGTTTGGCGTGCTGATGCAGCGCGATATTTTCGACGACACATTGGGCTGGTCGGATGCCCATCTCAGCATCTTTTGGCGGTCGCTCAAATTGTCGATCCTGACAACGCTCGCCTGTTTGTTCTTTGGTTTCCCCACGGCTTACTTCATCGCCACACGGCCGAAAAAGCAGCGCGAATTCTGGATGTTGCTGATCATCATCCCCTTTTGGACGAACCTGCTGATCCGCACCTTCGCCATTCTGGAATTGATCCGCAACGAGGGCACCGTGAACTCAATCCTCATCGCGCTTGGTATCATTGATGAGCCGATCCAGATGCTTTTCACCGAGTTTTCGATCATTCTGGGCATGGTCTATGTCTATCTGCCGCTGATGGTTCTGCCGATCTATGCCTCGCTTGAGCGGTTGGATTTCCGGCTGGTTGAAGCAGGATATGACCTTTACGCCACCCGCTTTCACGTGCTGCGCCGGGTGATCTTGCCGCTGGTGAAACCGGGGGTGATCGCGGGGTCGATCCTTGTGCTGGTGCCCTCGCTGGGGGCCTATGTCACGCCGCGCGTCATGGGCGGTGGCAATCAATTGATGATCGGCAATCTGATCGAATTGCAATTCGGACAGGGGCGCAACTGGCCCTTGGGCGCGGCGCTGTCGATCACGCTGCTGGCTATCGTGATGGTGGCGCTGCTGGCCTATGTCCGCGCCGCAGGAAATGAGGAGGTGCAGCATGGCTAATCGCGGGTTCGACATTCGCAAGCTTACGGGCTTTTCCAGCATCGCGATGGCGTGTTTTTTCATGCTCTACATGCCGATCATCCTGCTGGTGGTCTATTCCTTCAACGCGGGCACCTCCATCGCGATCTGGGAGGGATTTTCGTGGCGGTGGTACGCCTCGGCTTGGGACAACGAAATGGTCCAAGAGGCCACGGTGCGCAGCCTTATCATCGCGGTCTCTGCCGCGGCCATCTCAACCAGTGTCGCTGTGCTTGCAGCCCTCGGCACCACCCGCACAGGCAAGTTTCGGGGGCAGACCACGGTCTTTGCGCTGATCCACCAACCGCTCATGGTGCCCGAGATTGTCACGGCAGTGGCGCTGCTGATCTTCTTTGCCTCGATCAAGGTCGTGACGGGCTATACTGGGCTGATGTATCTGATCATCGCGCATTCGGCCTTTTGCACCTGCATTCCCCAGGTGGCGTGTCGTTTGAGGTGAAGATCGCCTGTATCCGATCGCTAGACAAGGATTTTCTGCCGCAAGCGGCACCTGCGGTCGCGCAGACTGCTGGATCTGGACGGATCAGACCGCGAAGCCGCTGTTTCCTTGCCCAGGGGCGGCGTTTTTCAGCGCAGCGGACAGATCTGTCCAGCCGCTTTCGTTCAGTTTGAGCGTGGATCGCGATCATGCGCATAGCGGTGGCGCTCGCAATCGGCGGATAGCGGCGAGGATGGCGCGTACCATCGTGCCGGTGACAGCGACCTCGGCCAGCTGGAAGGTGATGGTGCGGGCGTGACGGACCACACGTGCCCCGATCTTGATCAGCTTCAGTTGCAGGCTGGTCAACGACCAGTCGGCCATGGCTTCGGGCAGCTCGATGCAGCGCAAGAAGGTGGCCAGGTTGTACGCCAGGGCGTGCAGTTGCAGCCGCACCTCATTGTCGCGGAACTTCCGGCACGACAGCCGCGTCCAGCGAAAGGCGTATTTGCCCTCTTTGATGTGCTGCTCGGCGGTGCCGCGCTGGTTGTAGAACCGCACCACCCAGTCCGGCTCCATCGGCAGGTTGGTGACGATGAAGCCGACACGCGGGAACAGTTCGCCCGGATGCCATTCGATCTTGGCGATCACCCGGCGTTCCTTGTCCCAGGACGCCGCCTGATACTCGAATTCCTCGAAGAACCGCTTGACCTTGGTCAGTGACGGCCGCCCGACAGGGCGCGTTAGCCGATGCGCGATCTTGTCCTTGAGGACCGCGTTTGCGGGCAGCCGGATGGCGTAGAAGAACCGCGCTTCTTCCAATCGCTCATAGATCGCCGGGATCGCGTAGGCAGCATCGGCCCGGAAGAACCTGCCACCAAGGTCGCGCTCCGCGTAGCGCGCAATGACGGGGTCGAGAACATCACGCCAGCCATCGGCGCTGTGGACGTTGCCATGGCGCAGGGCGCAGCGTTCCAGCATCCCGAACTGGTTGAACAGAAAGTTGGGGTGATAGCAGCTACAGTCGAAATGGCCATTCCAGGCGGACCCTTCCTGGTCGCCATGGGTCGGGCTGACCGAGCTGTCCATGTCCAGAACGATGTACTTCAGCCCGTTACGGTCATGGAACCGGTCGATCCATTGCCCGTTCAGGTCGGCCAGCGCGGCACGGTTCCCGGCCAGAGCCAGCGTCTCGGTCTCGAACCGTCCCATCTGCGATGCCGAGGCCGCTTGTGCATCGACCGCTCTGCCGCCGACAACTTGGCGCATGACCGGATCGCAGGCGAGACGGTTGGCGTCGTTGACATCCTCGTATCCGGCCAGCCGCCCAAAGACTGATTGCCGGAACAGGCCGTCGAGCCGATGGACCGTGTTCTTGCCAGAGCGAGTATCGCGCAGCGCCGCTGACGCCAAATCGGACAACCCGAGCGCGTCATCAAGCTCGCGCATCACCAGAAGGCCGCCGTCGGAACTGAGCTGCGTGCCGCGAAATTCCAGCCGCACGCGAGGGTCGAAATCCACCCGATCTGCCCGTTGCAAGCCCGCACCCTCTGGGTGATCCATGAAACGCGCCCCTCGCAGCCTTCAACACCATGTTTTATATAGGAAATATAATGGTCAGGACAGCGAAATCAGCGCCTTACTTGGGAAATGTGGGTTGCATTCCCTTTGCCTATCTTCCGATCCGCGCACGGCTTCAAGGCATGGACCTGACCCTCGAACAGGCGGGGGCGGACCTCTATGGCACGCCGTTTCAGGTTTTCCGCCATGTGACCCTGCCCCAGCTTTGGCCGGGCATCCTCGCCGGGGCGATGCTGGCCTTTGTCATCAGCCTTGATGACGTGGTCATTACCGAATTTGTGAAATCCGCCGGGCAGGACACCCTGCCGACCTATATGCTGGGCCAACTACGGCGGGTGGTGACACCTGAGATCAATGCGATTTCAACTGTTCTGTTGATGATCTCGGTGACGATGGTGATCGCCTATACCCTGCTCAGCAAAGTCAAAAAATAATTAACCAACGGGAGCTAGACATGAAAAAGACACTGACGGCACTCACGCTCATCCTCGCGGGGCCTGCCATGGCCGAAGGCGAGTTGAACATTTACAACTGGGGCAACTACACCAGCCCCGACATGATCGAGAAGTTCGAGAAAGAGACCGGCATCAAGGTCACCATCACGGACTATGACAGCAACGATACGGCACTGGCCAAGATCAAAGCGGGCGGTCACGGCTTTGACATCGTCGTGCCCTCGGGCACCTATGTCCCGATTTTCGTGGGCGAAGGGCTGCTGATGGAAAGCAAGCCCAACGAGATGGAGAACTTCAAGAACATGGACCCGCAGTGGGTCGATGTGGAATTCGATCCGGGCCGCAATTACACCGTGCCATGGCAGTGGGGGACCGTCGGGGTGACGGTGAACACCGCGGTCTATGATGGCGACATCAATACCGCCGCCGTGATCTTTGACCCGCCAGAAGAGCTGAAGGGCAAGATCAACGTAGTGCCCGAGATGAACGATGTCATGGGCATGGCGATCCACTTTGCGGGCGGTGAGCAATGCACAGCCGACAAGGAAATGCTGAAAAAAGTCCGCGACATCCTGCGTGAGGCCAAGCCAAATTGGTTGTCGATGGACTACGGCAATATCGAGAAATACGCCAAGGGTGACCTCGCCGCCGGGGTGAACTGGAACGGCGCATCCTTCCGAGCGCGCAACCAGAACCCCGACATCGCCTTCGGCTACCCGCAAGAGGGCTACCCGGTCTGGATGGACAATGCCGCGATTTTGGCGGACGCGCAGAACGTCGAAGAAGCCAAGACCTTCCTCAACTTCATCATGGACCCGGAGAACGCCGCGATGCTGTCGGAGTTCGCCCGCTATGCCAACGGCATCAAGGGCTCAGAGGCGTTCATGCCAGAAGACATGAAGTCCGCGCCCGAAGTGGTCGTGCCCGAAGACCTGAAAAGCGCCGCCTATGTCGCCAAGGTCTGCCCGCCCGAGGCGCAAAAGCTCTATACCGCGATCTGGACCGACCTTCAGAAATAACGCGCGCTTTGTTCGATAAACACATTGCGTCCCGGCCATCGGTCGGGGCGCGCATCGCAATAAGGACCCTAAGACCATGCCGGCAGATATTGTCATTCACAACGGCGCGCTGATCACCTTTGACCCGGATCAGCCCCAAGCCAGCGCTTTGGCCATCACCGGTAATAAGATCTCGGCGGTCGGATCGGATGCTCAGATCACGGTGCTGATCGGCCCAGACACCAAGGTGATCGATGCGCAGGGCGGCACGGTGCTGCCGGGCTTTATCGACAGCCACGTGCATCTCTTTGGCGGGTCCGTCGAACTGGAATATCTCAACCTCTATGGCCTCACCGGGCTGGAGGAAATGCGCCGCGCGATCCTGCCCTATGCCGAGGCAAACCCAGACGATAAAATGCTGTTCTGCGTCATGGCAGACTACGGCATTTTGGGCACCGGCAAAACCCTCACCCGGCATGACCTTGATGCCATCCTGCCCGACCGCCCGCTCGCCATGTTCGCCCCCGACCACCACACGGTCTGGGCCAACACCGCCGCGTTGAAGGCGGCAGGGCTCTTGCAAGGCGGCAAGGTCGATGCAGGTTCTGAAATCGTGATGGGGGAAGATGGGCTTGCCAATGGGGAGTTGCTTGAGCCCGGCGCCTATAGCCCGATCCTATCGCTCACCCGCTATGGCGGCCGCGATATGTTGGGCCTTACCGCCGGTCGCGACCCCGAGCCGCCCGCCACACCTGCGCAGCGCGCGATGGACAAGGACGTTATCGCACGCGGGCTGGCCCATTGCGCCGCGCAGGGCATTACCGGCCTGCATCTGATGGATGGCAACCGCTATCAGCTTGAACTTCTCTCTGAGTTGGAGGCCGAGGGCCGCCTGCTCTGCCGCTGTCATGTGCCCTTTCACCTCAAAGGCACCGACCCTGTCGCGCGTTTGACCCGCGAAGCCCCTGCTCTGCGCGATGACTTTCAAGGGGATAAGGTCCGCTGTAGTCACGTCAAAATGTTCATCGACGGGGTGATCGAAAGCGGGACCGCACTGATGCTGCAGCCCTATCCGGGGGAGATGGGCAAAGACGGCAATTGCGGCGATGAGGTTTTCACCCAAGAGCATTTCGTCGCCGCCTGTGTCGAAGCGGATCGTCTAGGGTTTCAGATCGCTGTTCATGCCATCGGGGATGCCGCCGTGCGGCGAACGATCGACGCCTATGAGGCCGCCCAAAACGCGAATGAAAAACGCGACAGCCGCCACCGGATCGAACATATCGAAGTGATCCACCCCGATGACATTCCCCGGCTCGCAGATCTGGGCATCGTCGCCTCCCTCCAGCCCGGCCACGCGCCCCGGGGCCATGTTTTTCCGCCCTCTGGCGTCGGGGACTATATCCGCCCCGAACAGATCGAAGGGGCCTATGCGTGGCAAACCATTCGTGACACCGGGGCCCGGGTGATTTTCTCAACCGATTGGCCGGTCATCCCGGTGGATGTGATGTCCACGCTCAAGGCGGCCATCACGCCGCTGGACCTCGGCGGCGATTGGCCGGATCAGACCCAGACCCTCAAAGACACCCTCGCAAGCTATACCCTCGACAACGCTTGGGCAGAGTTTGCCGAAGATACACGCGGACGGTTGAAAGAAGGCATGGACGCCGACATTGCCGTTCTAAGCCATGATCTGACCCGATGGCCCGCCGAAACGATTACCGACGTGAATGCAATCACCGCCATCATGGACGGTCAGATCACGTTTCAGCGCGCGCGCTGATTTAAATCCTCGCGCGTCCCCTTGCCCTCTGATCGCGCAGCCCGCGAACCGTTTTGCCTTGCCGGGGCTTGATTGACGCCCCGCCAGCAAGTGCTTTGCCGTTTTCTATGCCAAGTTTAACCAAATTTTCAGCATTCACAGCCCAACCTTGATCGGGACATGGGAAAGGCAACACAAGCCGCAGGCTCAATGGGCCCGGCATGCCGCATGAGCGAGGATGCCAGAATGGACAGCACGCAGAGGATACTGGTCACCGGCACGGGCGGTTTCATCGGCTTTCACCTTGCCCGCCTGCTGCTGGCCGAAGGCGCGCGGGTGCAGGGCTATGACGGGATGACCGATTACTACGACGTCGCCTTGAAACAACGCCGCCACGCGATGCTGCTTCAGCATGAGCATTTCACGACCAAAGAGGCGCTGCTGGAAGACCGCGAAACCTTCGATGCGCTGGCCGATGACTTTCAGCCAGACATGATCGTCCACCTCGCGGCGCAAGCGGGCGTGCGTCACAGCATCGACCACCCCCGCGCCTTTCTCGACGCCAATATCACCGGCACTTTCAACGTGATGGAAGCCGCGCGACGGCTTGAGGTCAAACATCTGCTCATGGCCTCATCCTCTTCGATCTACGGGGCCAATACCGATATGCCCTTTGGCGAAACCGGGGCCACCGACCGGCCCCTGTCGATCTACGCCGCCACGAAAAAGGCGAATGAGGGGATGGCCCATGCCTATGCCCATCTGTGGAACCTGCCGACGACGATGTTTCGCTTTTTCACCGTTTACGGGCCTTGGGGGCGCCCCGACCTTGCCTTGAGCAAATTCGTCGATGCGATCCTCGATCCTCGATGGGCGTCCGATCGATATCTACAATCACGGCGAGATGTACCGCGATTTCACCTGTGTCGATGATCTAGTGCGCGGCATCCGTCTGCTGATGGATTGCGTTCCGCCCCAACCGGGCAGCGCGCCGCCGCCGCCGGAATGGGATTCGCTCTCCCCCGCAGCACCCTACCGGGTGGTAAATATCGGCAATTCCGAAAAGGTCCGCCTGCTTGATTTCGTCGAAGCGATCGAAGCCGCGCTCGGCAAGCGCGCGATCCGCAATTACATGGGCATGCAGATGGGCGACGCCCCGGCCACATGGGCCGATGCGACGCTGCTGCACCGGCTTACCGGCTATCGCCCGCAAACCGACATTCACGAAGGCATCGCGCGTTTCGTCGCTTGGTTTCGCGACTATCACAGCAAATAGTTGCGGGCCTTAATGCTGGTGCTGCTGACGCACGTAGTCCATCACCGCGCCTCTTACCGACATCTCACCTCGCTCGCGCGCCGCGTGGATAACCTCGCGCACGTCATCAAGGTTGCAGCGCCGCAGCAGGCTTTTGACCGGGCCGATTGAGGCCGGGCGCATCGACAGGGTCTTGAGCCCAATGGCCGCGAAACACAGCGCCTCGACCGGGCGGCCCGCATCCTCACCGCAGAAAGACAGTGCCGTATCGGTTTCGGCGCAGCGTTCTACGATACCTTCAAGGAAGGTCAGGAAAGAAACGTTCAGCGTGTCATAGCGCCGCCGCACACGCTCGTTCTCACGGTCAGCGGCGAAAAAGAACTGTTTCAGATCGTTGCCCCCGATCGATAGGAACTCGACCTCTTCAAAGAATTTCTTTGGGGCAAAGGCGAGGCTAGGCGTCTCAAGCATGGCGCCGACTTCCAGCTTTTCGGGCAACACATGGCCCAAGATACGCTCGCGCTCCATTGCCTTGTCGACCTCGGCGCGGGCGGCGCGGAACTCCTCGAACTGGGCGATAAAGGGAAACATCACCGCCAGCGGGCGGCCCGCAGCGGCGCGGATCAGGGCTTGCAACTGCATGCGCATGACACCGGGTTTGTCCAGTCCCACCCGGATCGCGCGCCAGCCCAAAGCCGGGTTCGGCTCATCATGAGGCTTCATATAGGGCAGCACCTTGTCCGAGCCGATGTCGAGCGTGCGAAACACCACGCGGCGGCCATGCGCGGCATCAAGCACGCGCGCGTAAAGCGCCGCAAGCTCGGTCCGGCGGGGCATCTGATTGCGCACCAGAAACTGCAACTCTGTGCGGAACAGCCCCACGCCCTCGGCCCCCGACCCTTCGAGTGAGGGCAGATCGGCCATCAACCCCGCGTTCATCTGCAGGCTGATGATCCGCCCGCATTTCGTCTCAGCCGGTTTATCGCGGATCGAGGCATAGCGTTCCTGCGCCGCCGCCTGCATCGCGATCTTGTCACGAAAGGCCGTGGCCACGGTATCGTCGGGCCGCAGATGCACCACGCCCTGTTCCCCATCCACCATGATGTGATCGCCATTCAGCGCATCATTGGTGATGCGGCTCGCGTGAACGATCAGCGGAATCGCCAGCGCCCGCGCCACAATAGCCGCGTGTGACCCGACAGAGCCGCCCTCCAACACGATACCGCGCAGCGTCCGCCCATAGTCCAGCAATTCCGCCGGGCCAATATTGCGCGCCACAAGGATCGGATCGACCGGCATCTCGGCTCCGGTATCACTGCCCTGCCCCGTCAGATGACGCAGCAAACGGTTCGACAGATCATCCAGATCCGACAACCGCTCCCGCAGATAAGCGTCATTGACCTGCCCCAGACGGGCGCGGGCCATGGATTGTTCTTTCTCGACCGCAGCCTCGGCGCTCAGCCCGCTTTGAATATCCTCCACCATGCGCCGCATCCAGCCTTTGGAATTGGCGAACATGCGGTAGGCTTCAAGCACCTGTTGCTGCTCTTTGTCGGCGGTAAGGCTTAACAATTGGTCAACGCTGACGCGCAATTGCTCGACCGCTTCGGTCAGGCGCTCAGTCTCGCGTTCCGGGTCATCGGCGATGGGGTTGGATACCACCACCCGCGGCTCATGCAGCCAGACATGGCCCTCGGCCACGCCCTCCTGCCCCACGGTGCCGCGCAGCAGCACCGGCTGGCTGTGCCGCGCTGACATCGCCGCCCCCTCGCCGACAAAGGCTCCAAGCTCGGCCATTTCGGCCAGCACCATGGCCACGACCTCAAGCGCGTAAACCTCATCCGCCGAAAATTCCCGCGCCTGTTTGGACTGCACGACCAGCACGCCAAGCGTCTCACCCAACCGCTGGATCGGCACGCCGAGGAACGAAGAATAAATCTCCTCCCCCGTCTCTGGCATGAAACGGAAACCGGCAGCCTGCGGCGCATCGGGCGTGTTGATCACCGTGCGGCGCTTAGCCACGCACCCCACCAGACCTTCGCCCAGTTTCATACGGGTTTCATGCACCGCCGCCTCGTTCAGACCTTCGGTGGCACAAAGCTCAAGCGTGTCTTCATCACGGAACAGATAGATCGAGCAGACTTCGCAGCCCATGGAGTTGGCGATCAACTGGGTGATCTTATCCAGCCGCGCTTGGCCCGCCACATCACTGGCCATCGCATCGCGCAGCCGCCCCAGCAGCTTCCGGCTTTCTGTTTCAACCCGTTCGGCCATATGATCTGGTCCCTGTCCCTCTGGATCAGGGTTTAGCGCACTCGCGCAAGGATAGAAATGCTATTCGCGACATACCCTGCATCCTCTGCCAGCATATCGGCGGGATGCTGCAGTTTTACGCAAGGCGCAACCTCGCGTAAAACCCATTTGATCGCAGAGGCTTAAGCGGCTTTATCCAGCTCGAAAGCATCATGAAGCGCCTGCACGGCCAGCTCCATATACTTGCGGTCAATCAACACGCTGATCTTGATCTCGGAGGTGGTGATAACCTTGATGTTGATCCCCTCATCCGAGAGCACCTTGAACATCTTGGCGGCCACGCCGGTGTGGCTGCGCATGCCGATGCCGACCACGGACACTTTGGCCACACCCTTGTCGGCGATCAACTCTTGGTAGTTGATGATGCCCTCTTCATGGGCTTTCTCCATCGCCTTTTCCGCGCGGATCACCTGATCGACGGGGCAGGACCACGTCATATCGGTGCGGCCTTCTTCGGCGATGTTTTGGACGATCATGTCGACGTTCACGCCACCTTCGCTGAGCGCGGTAAAGATCGTCGCGGCGATGCCGGGGCGGTCTGCCACGGACACCAAGGTCATCTTTGCCTCATCACGGGAAAACGCGACCCCGGCCACCACATTGCTTTCCATGATTTCCTCCTCATCGCAGACGAGCGTCCCGGCATCGTCAGATTGTTCTTCGAAACTGCTCAGCACGCGCAGTTTAACCTTGTAGCGCATCGCCAGTTCGACCGACCGGGTCTGCAAAACCTTCGCCCCGAGAGAGGCCAGTTCCAGCATCTCTTCAAAGGAGATCTTGTCAAGTTTGCGGGCCTTAGATTCCACCCGCGGGTCGGTGGTGTAAACACCGTCCACATCGGTGTAGATATCGCAGCGCTCCGCATCAAAGGCGGCAGCAAAGGCCACGGCGGTCGTGTCAGACCCGCCCCGGCCGAGCGTCGTGATCCGACCCTGCGGGCTAATGCCTTGGAAACCTGCGACCACGGCGACCTTCATGCCTTCGCCGAACTTGGCGTTGATGTTGTCGGTGGGGATCTCTTCGATTCGCGCGGCGGAATGGGCATCGGTGGTGCGCACCGGCACCTGCCAGCCCTGCCACGAGCGTGCGGGCACGTCCATTTCCTGCAAGGTCAGCGCCATCAGGCCCGCGGTGACATTCTCCCCACTCGATACGATGGCGTCATATTCGCGCGCATCATAAAGCGGCGAGGTCTCATTGACGAAGCCCACCAGCTTATTCGTCTCGCCCGACATGGCCGAAACGATGACGATCACGTCATAGCCTTTGGCAACCTCGACGCCGACGCGCTTTGCCGCGCGGCGGATACGGTCCAAAGTGGCGACCGAAGTCCCACCGAATTTCATAACCAGAACAGGCATATTGTCCCCCGCGCAACAGTCCAGCGCGGTCTAAGCCCACGGCACGGCAAGGGCAAGCCTATTTAACATGACGTTATGTCGAGTGCCCTAGAACGGATGCGCCCGGCCATCCCATGTCTCAAACGCGCCGGTCTGAGCAAGATCCAGCGCGGCAATCCGTTTAGCAAGGCCTTGCGCAGACTCCGTGACGCTGATCTCGCCCTGATCGCCGCCCATATCCGTGCGCACCCAGCCGGGATGGTAAATCCCCACCGCGATGCCCTCGGGCTTTAGGTCCACCGCCAGATTGCGCCCCAGATTGATCACCGCCGCCTTGGAGGCACGGTAGATATAGCTGCCGCCCGGTGCCCGCGTCTGCGACCCCATCTGCGAGGCGATGATCGCAATTTTCGCGCCCTTTGCCGCGCGCAGGTTCGGCAGGAGCGATTGCACCGTCAGAAAAACCCCGGTCACATTGGTCGCGAAACTCTGCGCCCAAAGGTCGGGGCCAAAGCCGGTATCCAAGTCATCGCCCTTGTCCAGATAGACGCCCGCATTGCAGATCAGCAGGTCCAGTGGTCGGCCTTGCAAGTTTGCGGCAAAAGCGGCGTGGCTTGCCGGGTCGGTCACATCCAACACGGCCCCTGCCCCCGCGCTGCGGGCGGTGCCGATCACCTCTTCGCCTGCATCTTTATACTGTGCGGCCAGCGTCGCGCCGATGCCGCGGCTCGCGCCGGTGATCACAATGGTCATGGAGGGTCCTTTATCAGAATGGGCCTTTACCAGAATGCGCCTTTGCGAGAATGCGCCTTCAGGAAAGTTGGCGTTTGGGTTTGAACGGCAGGGGCATCAACGGTACGCCTTCTTCGACCAAGGCGCGGGCCTGATCCAGCCGCGCTTCGCCATAGATCGCACGTTCGGGCGTGCGCCCTGCGTGCATGTCGCGCGCTTCCCGAACGAAATTCTTGCCAACATAGTCCGAGGTCGCCTCAACCTTGTTGCGCAGCGCGGTCAGCGCTTTTTCCACATCGCTCGCCGGTTTGGACAAAGCCGGCGCGGGCTTCTCCGCAGGCTGCGGTTTCTCGACCGCTTCGGGGGCGCACTCGCCCGACGTCACCCGCGGGGCCATCAGCGATTTGCGCACCTCCGCCGACCCACAGACCGCACAGCTCAGATGGCCCCCGCGGGCGAGGCTGTCAAAGGCTGCCGCCGATTGGAACCAACTGTCGAAACCATGCCCGGCCTCGCATTTCAACGCATAACGGATCATTCGCCCGGTCCTTGAACTCTCAATTCTAAATGGGCTGCCGCAGGAACGAGGTCAAGACAGGCGGGATCGGCCCGCACGTGCCATTGTCGCGCAATCAGCCCGCCAGACCGCCGCTGCGCGGATCGAAATCGCGGATCAACCGCGCCAGATCGGGCGCATCCACCAGCCGCGCAGCTTTCCGGCGCGAGCACCACAGCCGCCTGCGCTGTCCCTTCTCGGGGAACTGTTTCGCCAATGTCTTGACCTTGACCGGGTACAGCATCGCCAAACAGGGCACTGTCCCGTCCCCCCCTGTTTTGGCATAGCTATAAACGCCCAGACATTGCCCGCGCACCTGCCCCACAACGCCGCCTTCCTCCCATGCCTCGACCAGAGCCGAGGCGGCGGGGGTTTTACCGTCCATCGGCCAGCCCTTGGGAATGATCCAACGCTTGCTGCCGCGCGAGGTAATCAGCAAGATCTGCAACTTGCCACGTTTACGACGCCAGCAAAGTGCTGCAAATTGAATGCGCAGATCGTCCTTTTGTCCGCCGTTCAGCGATATCGGTGCCTGTGTCGTCATCCGTCGCAGCCGCGCCCTCTGGCTGGTTGTTTTCGCCTTCACCCTAGCGCGGCAATCCTTGTCTGACCATATGCACTTGCCCCCCTTCAATGCATCAAAGATACTACCAAAATGATAAGATTTTGCGCCCTTCTGACCCTGTTCTGCGGCCTTGCCCTCCCCCTTCGGGCCGAGGCACCGCTGACCGTCTTCGCCGCCGCCAGCCTACGCGGCGCGCTGGAGGAGATTGCAGACGCGTTCCCCGCGCCATTGGCCTTGGCCTACGGCGGGTCGGGCACGATGGCGCGGCAGGTCGCTGCCGGAGCGCCTGCGGATGTCGTCCTTCTGGCGAACACAGATTGGATGGATTGGCTGTCGGATCAAGGGGTTAGCACCGCCGAGCAGGCCCAGATCGTCGCCCGCAACCACTTGGTGCTGATCGCCCCCCGTGGCACCGCCGCGCTGTCCCAGCCTGCCGACCTGCCCGTCCGGCTGGGCCGCATGGGGCGGCTCGCCATGGGCCAACGTGATGCGGTGCCCGCAGGCAGCTATGCCCGCGAATGGCTGACCCATGAGGGTCTATGGGAGGGCCTGCAAAGCCAATTGGCCGAGACCGACAGTGTCCGCGCCGCGCTGGCCTTGGTCGCGCGCGGCGATACGCCCTTTGGTGTGGTTTATGCCAGCGACGCCCATGCCGAGGATGACGTGCAGATCGTCTATAAGGTGCCCGCCGACACCCATGCCCCCATTACCTATCCCGCCGCCGCCCTGACGCCGGAAGGCACCGCGCTGGTCGATTTCCTGATCACGCAAAAGGCGCAGACGATCCTTGAGGATCATGGTTTCCTTCGGGCCGATCATGGATCTTGACGCTGCCGCTTGGGCCGCGCTCTTGTTGTCGCTGCGGGTGGCGACTGTGGCGATGCTCTGCTCTCTGCCGCTGGCGCTTTGGGTTGCGTGGATCCTCGCCCGGAAGCAGTTTCGTGGCAAAGGCGTGTTGAGCGCGTTGGTCCATCTGCCACTGGTTCTGCCGCCAGTGGTGACGGGCTATCTGCTGCTGCTCAGCTTTGGCCGCAACGCCCCCATGGGTCGTCTGTTAGAGAGTTTCGGCATCGGCCTTGCCTTCCATTGGACCGGCGCAGTGCTGGCCGCTCTGATCATGAGCTTTCCGCTGATGGTCCGCGCCATGCGGCTGGCGATCGAAGCCGTCGACCCACGGATCGAGGCCGCCGCCGCCACACTTGGCGCGCCGCGTATCAGCGTGTTCTGCCGCGTCACCCTTCCACTGATCTTTCCCGGCATCCTTGCCGGCGCGGTGATGGGCTTTGCCAAGGCGATGGGCGAATTCGGTGCCACGATCACATTCGTCGCCAATATCCCCGGCCAGACCCAAACCCTGCCGAGCGCGATTTGGACGGCATTGCAGGTGCCGGGCGGCGAGAGCCGCGCGCTGACCATGGCGGCGCTGGCCGGGCTGGTGGCGCTGGCCGCCGTGCTGCTTTCCGAAGCTTTGGCCCGGCGGGTCGCCAGACGCATCTCGGGGGCGCGCTGATGCTGGAGGTCACGCTGCGCCATCGGTTCGACGGCTTTGATCTGGACCTGTCATTCACCACCAAAGGGGGCATCACCGCGCTTTTTGGCCGCTCGGGTGCAGGCAAGACGACGGTGATCAACGCGCTTGCCGGATTGCTGCGCCCTGATGTCGGCCGCGTGGTGTTGGAGGGTGAGGTGCTCGTGGATACGCAGCGCGGCATCTGGGTGCCGCCACATCGCCGCAGGCTGGGCTATGTCTTTCAGGATGCGCGGCTTTTTCCGCATCTTGATGTGCGCAAGAACCTGACCTTCGGCACGCGCTATGCCCCGCGTGACAGCCAAGGGGCGGGCTTTGAGGATGTCGTGGCGCTTCTGGGGCTTGAACCTTTGCTCGACCGTGCCCCGGCGACCCTGTCGGGCGGAGAAAAGCAGCGTGTTGCCCTTGGTCGCGCCCTGCTTTGCCATCCGCGCCTGCTGCTGATGGACGAACCATTGGCGAGCCTCGATGGCCCGCGCAAGCAAGAGATTCTGCCCTATCTCGAACGCCTGCGCGACGGGGGATTGGGCCTGCCGATCCTCTACGTCAGCCACGCGGTGGATGAGATTGCCCGGCTCGCCGATCGGCTGGTCTTATTGCAAAACGGGCGGCTAAAGGCGCAGGGCGCGCTGTTCGACGTGATGGCCGACCCCGCCGCCGTGCCCCTGCTGGGCGTGCGCGAAGCGGGTGCGGTGCTGGAGGCCGATGTCATCGCCCATGCCGAAGATGGGCTTTCGACCCTCGCCGTTCGGGCGGGGCAACTGGAACTGCCGGGGGTGCAAGCGCCGATAGGCACGCGGGTGCGGCTGCGGGTCTTGGCGCAGGATGTGATCTTGTCGCGCCAGCGGCCCGAGGGGCTGTCTTCGGTTAACATTCTGCCCGTGCGGGTGGATGCGGTGCATCCCGGTGACGGGCCGGGCGCCGCCATTGCGCTGGACGCGGGCGGTGACCGCCTGCTTGCCCGCGTCACGGCGCGGGCAGTACGCGATCTTGATCTGCGCGAGGGGATGGGGTGCTACGCCATCATCAAGGCCACCACCGTAGCGCCGGGCAGTATCGGGCGCTGATCAGATCTTGGACGGCGTCCGACCCATCTTCTGTCTCAGTCGGGCAACCAGTTCCTCTTGCGGGATGTCCGCCTCTATCGCCAGGCTGCGCAGGCCGAAATGCACATGGGCCATGTCTTGGTAATAGCTGGTATAGGCATAGTTCGTCGCCGCCCCGGCCACTGCGCCCAGCACCGGCACCGCCTGCGCGGCGAGCTTTTGCCCCATCACCAATGCCAGCCGAGGGGCCACGCGGGCGATCACCGCGTTCATCGCGCGGCCCGTCAGCGCCATGCGGACCGTTAAAAACCCCAGATCGGCGCTATCGTCATCGGCCAACGGCCCTGCAGCGGTGAAGACATGGACGCAGTCGAACTGCACATTCTCAGCCGCCGGATCAAACCCATGTTCCGCCGCCACGCCTTGGATGACCCGCAACAGCAGCGTTGTGGTCACCGGCAGTTCGGCCAGCGCCGTGGGCAGCCCCCCGGCCCCGCCAGCGGCCCCCATGGCGGTTGAGACCGCTTGGTTCAGCCAACCCTGCTGATCCTTCACATAGCTGCGGCTGGAATGGGCGGCCTGCATGGCATGGCCGAGCGCCTTCATCGTCGCCCCTTCGAGATTGCGGCGCACTGCACCCGGCAATCGGTCGATCAACCCATCCGCGCTGCCGCCGATGAGGTTCAGCACATGAATGCCCACGCCGCCCGCCTGTTTATAGCGGCGGGCGATCTCATCCAGCCGGGCGTCGACATCAATAGTGCTGGGCAGGTTGCTTTCGATCTGCATGGGCGTCCCTCTTTGAGCTTAGGCTCAATGTGGGTCGGGTCTGGGGTAAAATCAATCGTGCCAGCGGCGAACCTTGCCGGTGACCCCGGCCCAAGCCCCCTCGGCTAAGGCGCGGCCCAAGATGCGCGCGGGGTTCGTGGGCGGGGGCATCTCGACATCTTGCAGAAGGGTAAAGCCAAAGCGGTTGTAGTAAGGCGCATCGCCCACCAGCATCACACGTTCCCACCCCAGCGGGGCCGCCTGCGCCAGTGAGGTTTCGATCAGTGCCGCGCCCAGCCCTTCGCCTTGCCTTGTGGGGTGCACCGCCACCGGGCCAAGTAACAGTGCGTTCGCCGCGCCGATGCGCACGGGCCAATAGCGGATCGCGCCTGCCAGAATCCCACCGCTATCGCGCGCCACATGGCTCAGCCCCGCCACAGGCGGCACGCCGTCGCGTAGCCGGTAAGACGACAGCGCCTCGCGCCCCGGCGCGAAACAGGTGTCGTAAAGCGCTTCGACCTCCCAATGGTCAGCGGGCCCCTCCGGGGTCATCTTGTAGGGCGTCTGATGCAAGGCCGGAGGCTTTCAGGAGCAATTGCGGGTGGCGCTGGACGTAGCATGAGGCTAGCCATGGGTGCAAACCATCAAGGAGTGTTCATGTTCTATCGTCCAGAAGACGGCCATGGTCTGCCGCATAATCCGTTCAACGCCATCGTCACCCCGCGCCCTATCGGCTGGATCTCCAGCCGTGACGGTCAGGGCCGCGACAACCTCGCACCCTATTCTTTCTTTAACGCTGTGGCCTATGTGCCGCCGCAGGTGATGTTCGCCTCGACCAGCGCCAAGGAAGACGTGGACGGCACCAAGGATTCCGTGGCCAACATCCGCGAGACCGGGGTGTTTTGCGTAAACGTGGTGGAATATGCGGCGCGCGACGTGATGAACGTGACCTCGGCCACCCTGCCCCATGGCGAGGATGAGTTCGCCCGCGCCGGGATCGACAAGGCCGAATGTGAGCAGATCGCCTGCGCGCGGGTGGCCAATGCGCCTGCCAGCCTCGAATGCAAGCTGACACAAATCATGCAATTGCCGGGCGAGGCGAATTTCGCGGTCTTCGGCGAGGTCGTGGGCGTGCATATGCGCGACGATTGCGTGGTCGATGGGCGGTTCGACGTGACCCGGTTCCAGCCGCTGTCGCGTCTGGGGTATCGTGATTACACGGTGGTGCGGGATGTGTTTGAGTTGAAGCGACCGGATGATTGAATGACGAGGGGTATCGCCTGCCCGCGGGTCGGCGATGAGACAATGCCAGCTGCCACTTTATGGTTCAGTCGTGATGTGCGTTCTCTATGTCGCGCCTAGCCTCGCCGGATCGCCTACCCGGTCGCACCGGAGGTGCGCTCAGAATGATACGGCACGCCTTTGGCGTGACGGGCGGGTAGGCGATGGCCCGGCGCCTTCGGCTTGATTCCGGGCCGGTGGTAACCTCGAACAAAAAACAAAACCCGGCACCTCTTGGCGCCGGGTTTTCTATTCAGTGCCCGCCCAGAACCCCGGTGCGCACATCGTAATCAACCGCCAGTTCATAATCAGGGTCGTCATCGCTATCGACCATCAGATGCCCCGCCTTGGTCAGCAACCGGTGACAATCGCGGCTCAGGTGGCGCAACTGCAGACGCTTGCCCGCCGCCTCGTATTTCGCGGCCATCGCCTCGATCGCCTGTAGCGCGGATTGATCCACCACCCGGCTGTCGGCGAAATCGACGATCACCACCTCGGGGTCGTTCTCTACGTCGAAAAGCTCGGCAAAGCCATCGGACGAGCCGAAGAACAGCGGGCCGTGGATCTCATAGACCTTGGCGCCCTCTTCGGTCACTGACCCCCGCGTGGTCGCATGGATACGGCGCGCGTTGTTCCATGCATAGGCCAGCGCCGAGACGATCACACCGACGACCACCGCCACGGCGAGGTCCTCCATCACGGTCACCACCGTCACCAGAATGATAACGAAGGCATCGATCAGCGGCACTTTCCGCAAGATGGTGAGCGAGTTCCAAGCGAAGGTGCCGATCACCACCATGAACATCACGCCAACGAGAGCGGCAAGCGGGATAAGTTCAATCACCGAGGACCCGACGAGGATGAAAAGCAGCAAGAACACTGCCGCCGCGATCCCGGCAACACGGGTGCGGCCACCGGATTTCACGTTGATCATCGACTGACCGATCATCGCGCAGCCGCCCATGCCACCGAAGAAACCGGTGACCGTGTTGGCCACACCTTGGGCGATGCACTCTTGGCTGGCGCCGCCGCGCTTTCCGGTAAGATCACCCACAAGGTTTAATGTCAGCAAGCTTTCGATCAGGCCAATGGCGGCGAGGATCACGGCGTAAGGCAGGATGATCTCAAACGTCTCCCACGTCAGCGGCACCATGGGGATGTGCAAGCTCGGCAATCCGCCTTGGATCGAAGCCAGATCACCCACCCGCGGCACGTCGAGGCCGAAACCGATCACCAGAGCGGCAATAACCCCGATGCCCGCAAGCGGCGCGGGGATCAGTTTGGTGATGCGCGGGGTGATCCAGATGATCGCCATGGTTGCCGCCACCAGCGCCAGCATCAGGTAGAGCGGCTGGCCCGAAAGCCATTCGCCACCGCCCATGCCGTGGCCGGTATCGACCATGGTGCCGGGCACTTTAAACTGGCTCATCTGGGCAAGGAAAATCACGATGGCAAGGCCGTTGACGAAGCCCAACATCACCGGATGCGGCACCAGCCGGATGAATTTGCCCCACTGCATGACGCCTGCGAAGATCTGCAAAAGCCCCATCAGCACCACGGTGGCAAAGAGGTATTCAACCCCATGCTGCGCTACCAAGGCCACCATGACCACTGCCAGCGCGCCTGTGGCGCCCGAGATCATACCCGGCCGACCACCGATCAGCGCGGTGATGAGACCGACGAGGAAGGCAGCATAGAGCCCGACCAGAGGGTGTACCCCGGCGACAAAAGCAAAAGCCACCGCCTCGGGCACCAAGGCCAGCGCCACCGTTAGCCCCGACAGCAATTCGATGCGCAGCCGCCCGATGGAGAAACCGTCGTCCGGCATCCAACGCAGATCGGTCACATCAAGGTTCTTGGCAAAATTGTGCAGCGTGGCGCGCATGGGGGCGTCCTTTGACTTTCGGAAAACGAATATAGCGCCCTGACCGCGGATGCGGGGCGCTTTTGGCTGCATCTAGAGGAATTTCGCCGCGAAGAAAAGCGTATTGCCTCCCTTCGGGCAGAGTTTGCTGCAATGCAGAAACGCTTTTGCGGGCCGAGTGAGCGGCGCAGGACCGGTACCTCCTGACGCAGACGTGTCGCGTCTCTTGGCAAAAACACTTGATCCCCGTGGCATTCTATGAGGTTCTTTGGGCCTTACCGGCAACCATCCAAGGCACAGGCTCCCTCCATGACAGATACGAAAATCGCCGTGATCGGCGGCTCCGGCATTTACGACATCGACGGGCTTCAGGATGCCGATTGGGTCACGGTTGAGACTCCTTGGGGCGCGCCGTCGGATCAGGTGCTGACCGGAACGCTGAACGGGGTCGCCATGGTCTTTCTGCCGCGCCATGGCCGGGGGCATGTGCATACGCCGACCTCTGTCCCCTACCGCGCGAATATCGACGCGCTTAAGCGATTGGGCTGTACGGATGTGATAAGCGTTTCCGCCTGCGGGTCGTTCCGCGAGGAAATGGCACCGGGGGATTTCGTGGTCGTCGATCAGTTCATCGACCGCACCATGGCCCGCGAGAAAAGCTTTTTCGGCCCCGGCTGCGTGGCGCATGTCTCTGTCGCCCATCCCACCTGCCCGCGGTTAAGCGACGCCTGCGAGACCGCCGCGCGGGAGGCGGGCATCAACGTGCACCGTGGCGGCACTTATCTGGCAATGGAGGGGCCGCAGTTCTCGACATTGGCGGAATCGAAAATGTACCGCGAAAGCTGGGGCGCGGATGTGATCGGCATGACCAATATGCCCGAGGCAAAGCTCGCCCGCGAGGCCGAGCTTTGCTATGCCTCTGTCGCAATGATTACTGACTATGACAGCTGGCATCCGGATCACGGTGAGGTGGATGTAACGCAGATCATCGCCACCTTGATGGGCAATGCCGACAAGGGCCGCGCCATGGTCTCGCGACTGCCCGCGCTTTTAGGTGCCGAGCGCGCGCCCTGCCCGCATGGCTGTGACCGGGCGCTGGAGTTTGCGATCCTAACCCAGCCGGATGCGCGCGATCCTGAGTTGCTGGCCAAGCTGGATGCGGTGGCGGGGCGGATGCTTTGACCGCGGGCGGCGGTTCTGCTTGGCTGAGTGCGGAAGGTGTTTAAGAAAGGATGAAGGGAGGGGGTTTGGTGCCCCTTTTCGGATGTTGGGCGGCGGGCGCAGATGGGGGGTTCGCCCGGGCGGCGCGTTGCGCTAAGACGGGTCCGGTCAAACACGCGGAAGGGCGGCATGAAACAGGTTCAGGATTATATTCGCACGATCGTAGATTTTCCCCATGAGGGGATCATGTTTCGTGACGTGACAACGCTTTTTGCCGATCCGCGCGGGTTTCGCATGGCGATCGACCAGATGCTGCACCCCTATGCGGGGATCAATATCGACAAGGTGGTGGGGCTCGAAGCGCGTGGCTTTATTCTGGGCGGGGCGATTGCGCATCAGTTGAGCGTGGGTTTCGTGCCGATCCGCAAGAAGGGCAAGCTGCCCGGCACGGTGATCAGTCAGGAATATAAGCTTGAATATGGCGAGGCCATTGTCGAGTTGCATGACGATGCGATCAAGCCGGGTGAGAAGGTTTTGGTGGTGGATGATCTCTTGGCCACCGGCGGCACAGCGGAGGCCGGGATCAAACTGATCGAGCGTTTGGGCGGCGAGATCGTTTCCTGCGCCTTTATCATCGACCTGCCGGAACTGGGCGGGCGCAAGCGTTTGGAAGCGCTTGGCAAAGAGGTGCATGCGCTCTGCGCTTTTGACGGGCTTTAAGCCCTTAAGACGGCGCCGGGGTTCATGATGCCTTGGGGATCGAGCGCCGTTTTGATGGCGCGCATGGCGGTGAGTTTGGCGGGGTCGCCGTAGCGTTCGAGGTCATCGACCTTGACGCGGCCCACGCCATGTTCCGCGCTGAACGAACCGCCGAGGTCGTGGACGAGGTCATGGACCAGACGTTTCACGTCGTCGCGCTGGCCTTCGTAATCGGCGCGGTTTCTGCCCTTCGCGGGGAAGACGTTGTAGTGCAGGTTGCCGTCCCCGACATGACCGAAACAGTTGATGCGGAAGTCGCCGAGTGCCGAGAGCGCATCGGTGGCGCGGGTGATGAATTCGGGGATCGCGCCGAGGGGCACTGAGATGTCGTGGCTTGAGACCGAGCCGATCAGGCGATTGGCCTCGGGGATGGTTTCGCGGATGGTCCAGAAGTCTTGGGCCTGCTGGGCGTTCTGCGCGATGAGGCCGTCGGAGACGAGGCCCGCGTCAAGCGCTGCGGCGAAGAGCGCCTCTAGCGCGGCGTCGGTGTCGATCTCTCCGGGGGTGCCGATGTCGATCAAGACGCTCCATTGCGGGGTTTCGGCGAAGGGTTGGCGGATGTTGGGCAGGGTTTCGTTAAGGAAATCGAAACCTCTGCGGTGCATCAGTTCGAAAGCGCTGATCATTTCGCCCAAGTGGTCCCGCGCGAGGGAGAGGAGCGTCAGCGCCGCGGCTGGGCTTTCGACGACCATCAACGCGGTGCCACTGCGGGCGGGGCGCGCATAGAGTTTGAGGGCGGCGGCGGTGATCACGCCGAGCGTGCCTTCGGCACCGATCAGCAGGTTGCGCAGATCGTAGCCGGTGTTGTTTTTGCGCAGGCGGGTGAGGCCGTGCCAAACTTGGCCGTCAGGCAGGACGGCTTCGAGGCCAAGGCAAAGGTCGCGGGCATTGCCATAGCGCAGCACGCCAGTGCCGCCTGCGTTGGTCGAGAGTGTGCCGCCGATCCGCGCGGTCCCTTCGGCAGCGAGGGACAGGGGAAAGAGGCGGTTTGCCTCTTCGGCGGCGGCTTGGACATCGGCGAGGATGACGCCCGCTTCGGCGACCAGTACGTTCTCTTCAGGCAGGACGGCGCGGATGCGGTTCATGCGCTCAAGGGAGAGGATCAGCGGTGCCGGGCCATCGCTGCTGATCTGCCCGCCAACAAGCCCGGTGCCGCCGCCATAGGGCACGACCGGCACGCGGGCGGCATGGGCGGCGCGGATCAGGGAGGCGACCTCTTCGGTGGTGCGCGGCAGGGCCAAGACGCCACCCTGCCCTGCATAACGGCCGCGGGGTTCTTCGAGGTAGCGCTGCTCGGGGTCGCGCAGCACATCGTCTGGCAGTTGTGCGCGCAGGGCGTCGATGAAGGCGGTGTCGGCGGGATTCAGTGTCATGGGCCTTTGATCCTGCGCGGGGCGCGCGGATGCAAGGGCAAAGCGCCGGAACGGCTGGGAGAATGCGGGGCGTGAGGCGGGGCAATAATGCCCCGGCGATGCTTGTATCAGCAGCGGAGCGCTCCGCGCAGAGGCTTAGCCTACGTCCGTGCGCCCGCGCCGATCTTTGCGCAGGGAGGCGTAGAGCACATGGGTCCGCCAGCGGCCATCGATTTGCAGATAGCTCTGCGCGACGCCTTCGTATTTAAAGCCCGCCTTTTCAAGCAGGCCGCGGGAGGCTTGGTTTTCTGGCAGGCAAGCGGCCTCGATGCGCGACAGGTCGAGCCGGGTGAAGGCCTGATGCACCGTCGCCTCTATCGCCTCGCGCATGTAGCCTTGGCGGGCGAAGGGTTCGCCCGTCCAATAGCCCAAGGTGCCGGATTGAGCAGGACCGCGGCGGATGTTGTCGAGGGTGATCGCACCGACGAGATTTTGATCGCTGCGCCGGATCAGGAAGAGCGGCATGGCGTTGCCCGAGGACACCGAGCGCTGCGCCCAATATACACGGTTGGTAAAAGCCTTGCGGGTCAGGTGATCCTCGGCCCATGTCGGCTCCCACGGGCGCAGGTAGTCGTTGCTGGCGCGGCGCAGGGCGGACCAGGCGCGGAAATCGGCATGGATCGGCGGACGCAGGGTCAGCCGTTCCGTTTCGATCCGCAGTTTGCGTCGCCCCAGCAGCATCAGGCGGCGCGTCTGCTGTGAAGCTCGTCGAGCGTTGGTGCGCTGTCGACCGGGCCGTAGAGGGCCAACGCCGCCGGAGCTTGGGTCGCCATGCGCTCGGCGAAATCGCGCACATCGCCGGTGGTGACGGCGTCGATCTGGGCCACGGTCTCTTCGAGGGGCGGAACGCGGTCCCAGATTTGGATGAGGCGGGCCAGACGTTCGGCGCGGTTCGAGGGGCTTTCCAGCCCCATCAGCAGCCCGGCTTTCATCTGGGCGCGGGCGCGGGCGACTTCGGCGGGGGACATGTCAGAGGCCGCGCGTTTCATCTCGTCGATGGTGATGTTTGCCAGTTCGGGCAATTGCTCGGCGCTGGTGCCGGCGTAGATCGTGGTCATGCCCGTATCGGCATAGGCACCGGCTTGGGCAAAGATCGTATAGCAAAGGCCGCGGTTCTCGCGGATCTCTTGGAACAGGCGCGAAGACATGCCGCCGCCCAAGGCAGAGGCGTAGATTTGGGCGATGTAGATGTCATCCGAGCGGTAGCCGGGGCTTTCAAAGCCAAGGGCGAAATGGGCCTGTTCAAGCTGCTTGACCTGCCGGAACTCGCCCCCGCCGAAACGGGCGCTGTCGATCTGGTAGAGCTTTTTCGAGGGCATGTCGCCAAAGAGGCTTTCGGCTAGTTTTACGATCTTGTCGTGGTCCACGGCACCGGCAGCCGAGAGGATCATCTGCTCGGGGCCGTAGTGGTCCGCGATGAAGCGTTGCAGATCGTCGCGCGAGAAGGCCGAGACACGTTCGGACGGGCCGAGGATGGTGCGGCCGATGGGTTGATCTGGATAGGCCTGCTCTTGGAGCCAGTCGAAGATCACATCGTCGGGCGTGTCGAGGGCTTGGCCGATCTCTTGCAGGATCACGCCGCGTTCGACTTCAACCTCAGAAGGGTCCAGCACCGGGTTGCGCAGTATATCGGCGATCACGTCGAGGCCGAGCGCCACGTCGTTTTCCAGCACGCGGGCGTAATAGGCGGTGACTTCGCGCGAGGTATAGGCGTTGATATAGCCGCCCACGTCTTCGATCGCTTCGGCGATTTGCAGCGACGAACGGGTGGCGGTGCCCTTGAAGGCCATGTGCTCAAGGAAATGCGCGATGCCGTTTTGTTGAGGCGTTTCGTGCCGTGCGCCTGCGTTCACCCAGACGCCGATGGCGGAGGAGGCGAGCCCCTCCATATGTTCGGTGACGATCCGGAAGCCGTTGGGCAATGTGGTCTGTTTGAGGCTCACGCGGGGAGGTTTCCTTTGATATGCGCTTTCAGCGCGTCGAGGTCATTGGGCAGCCGGGTGAAACGTTCTTCCCGGTCGAAAAGGTCCGCCATGCGCGGCGGCAGGGGCGGGCGAATGCCGGTGGCGGCTTCCACCGCGTCGGGGAATTTGGCCGGATGCGCGGTGGCCAGCGTGACCATCGGGGTGGCCGGATCGCGCAGCTCATCTGCGACTTTCACGCCAACGGCGGAATGTGGGCAGAGCAGCTCGCCCGTGGTGCGGCGGCGGTCGGTGATGGTGGCACTGGTTTCTTCTTCCGAGGCGCGGCCCGAGCGGTAGGTGTCTTGCAGCGCCTGCATGGCGCCTTGGGAGACATCGAAACCGCCCTGCCCCAATTCGTCCATCAGTTGCGCCACGGCCCCGGCGTCGCGGTCGTATGCATCAAAAAGGGCGCGTTCGAAATTGGACGAGACCTGGATGTCCATCGAGGGGCTGATTGACGGGGTTACGCCGCCTTTGTGGTAGCCTTGGCCTGAGAGACAGCGGTGCAGGATGTCGTTTTGGTTGGTGGCGACGACCAGATCGGCAATGGGCAGGCCCATGCGTTTGGCGATGTAGCCAGCAAAGATGTCACCGAAGTTGCCGGTGGGCACGGTGAAGCTGATTTCGCGGCCCGGTGCGCCGAGGCTGGTAGCGGCTGTGAAGTAGTAAACCACCTGCGCCAGCACCCTGCCCCAGTTGATTGAGTTCACCCCTGCCAGCCGCACGGAATCGCGGAAGTCGAAATCGTTGAACATGTCTTTCAGGCGCGCTTGGCAGTCGTCGAAATCGCCATCGATGGCCAGCGCGTGGACGTTGGACTCCGCTGGCGTGGTCATCTGGCGGCGCTGCACGTCAGACACCCGACCATGCGGGTAGAGGATGAAAACATCGACGTTATCAAGCCCCTTGAAGGCTTCGATCGCGGCCGAGCCGGTGTCGCCCGAGGTCGCGCCGACGATGGTCACCCGCTCGCCCTTGCGACCCAGAGCGGCCTGAAACATCTGGCCGATCAACTGCATGGCGAAGTCTTTGAACGCCAATGTCGGGCCGTGGAAGAGTTCTAGCAGGAAGTGGTTCGGAGCCAATTGCACCATGGGTGCGCGGGCGGTGTGGCCGAAACCCTCGTAGGCGCGGGCGATGATGGCGCGGAATTCGTCGTCGGTAAACGTGTCGCCGATGAAGGGGCGCATAACCGTAAAGGCGACCTCTTCGTAGCTTTGGCCCTGCATGGCGTTGATTTGCTCAGGCGTAAGCGTCGGGATGGTTTCGGGCACATAGAGCCCGCCGTCACGGGCAAGGCCGGTCAGCATCGCCTCTTCGAAGGACAGAACGGGGGCGGAGCCACGGGTAGAGA